>JAJZWB010000072.1 GCA_021846845.1 Actinomycetes bacterium
TACGCAGCGCCGGACCGCCGTCGACGGGGTTGCACCGATGCCCTGAGCGTAATCGGCCGTGTCCGAGCCACGGGCCGGGGTCGATGTGGGCCGGCGACTGGACCCCTACGTTGAGGCGCACCGCATGCCCGCCACCCAGCTTCACCTGCCGCAGCCGATGGGACTCGAGTCCGCGCCCGAGCCGGTGGTCTCGGTGCGTGACCTCGCCAAGCGGTTCGGCACGGTGCAGGCCGTCAGAGGCGTGAGCTTCGACGTCGGCCCGGGCGAGGCATTCGCCTTCCTCGGCCCAAACGGCGCCGGCAAGTCGACCACGATCTCGATCCTCTGCACGCTTCTGCGCCCGACCTCGGGCCAGGCAAGAGTCGCCGGCATCGATGTGGCGCGCGACCCACTCTCGGTGCGCCGGCACATCGGTCTCGTGTTCCAGGACCCGACGCTCGACGATTACCTGACGGCCGAGGAGAACCTGCGCTTCCATGCGCGGCTGTACCGGGTGCCGCGCTCGCGGGTCCAGCGCCGGCTCGACGAGGTGCTCGAGATGGTGGAGCTATCCGATCGGCGGGATGGACTGGTGCGGACCTTCTCAGGCGGGATGAAGCGGCGGCTGGAGATCGCCCGCGGCCTGATGCACTCGCCGAGGATCCTGTTCCTGGACGAGCCGACCGTCGGCCTGGATCCGCAGACGCGCAGTCACATCTGGAGCTACATCAACGAGCTGCGCGCCCGCGAGCGGACAACGCTGTTCCTGACCACCCACTACATGGACGAGGCGGAGAACTGCGAGCGCCTGGCGATCATCGACGGCGGCCGGATCGTCGCGAGCGGTACACCCGAAGCGCTCAAGGCCGCCGTCGGCGAGGACCGGATCGAGCTCCACGTCGACGACCCCGCCGAGGCCCTGGCGGAGCTGCACCAGGACTACGAGATCGAGGCGACGGCCTCGGACGGCGTCGTCTCCTTCCATGTGGCCGGCGCCGAGGAGTTCGCGCCACGCCTGCTGGCCTCGCTGCGCACGCGCACGCGCTCGATCCGGATCGCCCGGCCGACGCTCGACGACGTGTTCATGTCCTACACGGGCCGCACGATCCGAGAGGCGGAGGCGTCCAGCGGTGAACGGCTGCGAGCGCAACATGGGTTCCGGGCGCGCCGGTGAGCACCGCGGCGCTCACCGACGGCCCCGCCAGGGAGCGACGGAGCCCGCTCCTGGACGAGCTCGCGGCGATCGCCGTGGTCTGGCATCGAGAGCTCCTGCGATTCGCGCGCAACCGGCTGCGGATGGTCACCTCCCTCGTGCAGCCGCTGCTGTTCCTGTTCATCCTCGGGAGCGGCCTCTCGAGCATGCTGCCCGCGAGCGGTCACATCGACTTCAGGACGTTCATGTTCCCGGGGATCATCGCGATGACGGTGTTCTTCACGGCGCTCACATCGGCTATGTCGATCGTGTGGGACCGCGAGTTCGGGTTCATGCGCGAGATGCTGGTGGCCCCCGTGCACCGTGGCGCGATCGTGCTCGGCAAGTGCGCCGGGGGCGCGACCGTGGCGACGCTCCAGGGGGTCGTGATCCTGGCGCTCGCGGGGGTGGTCCACGTGCCGTACTCAGGCGGGCTGCTGCTTACGCTCGTCGGGGAGATGGTGCTGGCGGCCGTGTCACTGACGGCGCTGGGGTTGCTGCTGGCAAGCCGCATGACGCAGGTCGAGTCGTTCATGGCGGTGGTCAACTTCGTGATGCTGCCGATGTTCTTCCTCTCGGGTGCGATCTTCCCGCCGAAGGGACTGCCGGGGTGGCTTTCGGTCCTGGTGAGGTTCGATCCGCTGACCTACGCCGTGGACCCGATCCGCCGGGCCGTGTTCGCGCACGTGCAGGGCAGCCCTGCGATCAAGCAGGCGCTGTCTGCCGGCGTCAGGTGGGGCGACTGGACGCTGCCGATCAGGATCGAGCTGGGTCTGATCGCGGCGATCGGGATCCTGATGCTGGTGCTCGCGATCCACGAGTTCGGGCGGACCGAGTAGCGCGATCAACGAGTTGGGGCGGACCGGGTGGCGCCGCGCGCTCCCGGCACGGGCGGCGCGCGACGCCGGTCCTCGGCCCCTCGGAGATCTCCCGTGGGGACGGGTGCCCGGCGCGCGACTGCGGAGAAATACGCACCCCTCGGCCGCCCGATCCGCAGCCGATCGCGAGGCTTGCACCGATTCCGGGGGCCCGGGACGCTGGAACACTCGGGGCGGACCGATTCGAACGCTCTGGAGGGAGCCATGACCGCCGAGATGCTGACCACGATGCGAGAGCTCGACAGCCGCAGCAACCAAGGCGTCAGGGTGCGATTGCTGTGGTGCGCCGGCAACGGACGCGTGTTCGTCACGGTCAACGACCACCGAAACGGTGAGGCGTTCTCCGTCGAGGTGCCCGACGGAGAGCGCGCGCTGGAGGTCTTCAACCACCCGTACGCGTACGCTCGCTGAGGGACCCAAATCCACCGAGGGACGCCCCCCCGGAGGGACCCGCAGGAACCACGCACGCTGAGGGGTCCACGCAGGGGTCAACACCCACCGAGGGACGCGCACGGAGGGACCACGCGGGTGGGCCGGAGAGAGGCCTCAGCAGGAGCCACGCACGCTGAGAGGTCCCGCCCGTCGAGGGCCGGGGCGGCCGGCGAACGCCCCGCTCAACCGCCCGGCAGGCGAACGCCAGCTCAGCCGTCCGGCGCGACGGGCGGCCGAGAGTGGAAGTGACGCCTTGGCGCATCCGCGCCGTGTGCTCGCACCCGCGCCGCGGGACCATCCCTCCTGGCGAGCCAGTCGGCGATCCAATCCGGTTTGGAGTCGCCGTACTCCTCTCGCAGCGCCTCGCCGATCACCGCCTGCTCGATCCGGCGCCGGTCTGGATGCGCCGCGAGGAAGACGATCACGGCTGAAGCCACCTCCAGCAGCGCGCGATCGCCGTCACGGCTCAGACGCCCGGCGATCTCGCCGAGGCGGATGCGCAGGTCGTCGATCCCAACCGCCGGTGCCCAATCCTCAGGCAGCGCCGCTGTCCAAACCTGCTCGATCGCCTCATGAGCCCCGGTCGGATCGATGATCGACCAGGCGAGGTCCGACAGCTCGATGAGCTCGATCATGCTCGGTCGGTCCTCGGAGATTGACATGCCGCCTGCTCAGGTTGCTCCTGGTGCGATCGTGTCAGCGATCGTGCGTGGCGCCATCCGTAGTTGGCCTCGCTCGGGGGTCGCGCGAATCCCGCACGCATCTCCGGCTCCGGACGCCGGCTCGGCAGATGGCGGAGCCATAACGCGAATCCAGCGCGAACCTCAGGGGCTGACGCCGGCTCGGCAGATGGCGGGCCGCGACACGGGCCCGCGCCGAAGAGGCCCTCCCCTACCCGGGCCTGAGGTATACGACGAAGCTCGGGTTGACGGTGATCGGGCTCTCGCCGTCGCCATGGCGCTGGCGGAACTCCACCGGGTTGTGCCAGCCGGCGGCCAGCAGCCGTTCGTACACGTCCCGATAGTCCTCGGCAACCCGGATCGACTCACCCTCGACCAGCCTGATCTCGGTTGACATCGCGCAGCTCTCCTTGCGGCACATCGCGGTGCTGTGACCGTCATGTTTCACCTGCAGATGCCAGCAGATCCGGGGTCACGGGCGATTCGTAGAAAGCCGACAATCGAACCGGGCAACGTGCGAATCGATGACCGGGCGCGGTCCCAATGCAGGGCGCTGGGGCACGCCCTACGGTGGTCGCATGCGCGGGACGGCTGGCAGCCGGGGAAGTGCCGGCGCGCGGTGGCGGATGCTGCGTCCGTGGCCGGGCCGCCGAGCGGATGGCGACCCGCGCCGCGTCGGCCACGAACCTCCGCTGCCGCGCTTCGCCCACCGGCCGCCGCCCGCCCCGTCGCGGACGCTCGCCACCCACCGGCCGCCGCCGGCCCCGTCGCGGACGCTCGCCACCCACCGGCCGCAGCCCGCCCCGTCGCGGACGCTCGCCACCCACCGGCGTACATCCCTCCTCAGCCTGTGGCCAGGGCTCGTCGCGGCGCTGGCGCTCGCGCTTGCGCTCGCAAGCTGCGGCGCCGCGGACGGCACCAGGACGGTGACCGTCAGGGCCGGCGGGACCTCGCCCGGCGGAGCCGCGCTCGAGGACCAGTTCGTCTCGGTGGTCGCGCGCGTCCAGCCGGAGGTCGCGCAGATCCAGACCGATTCGGGGCTCGGGTCAGGGGTCATCTACGACAGCGCGGGCGACATCGTCACCAACGCGCACGTGATCGAAGGCGCCTCCAACCTGGAGGTGACACTCGCGGATGGACGACGCTACCCCGCCCGGCTCGTCGGGGCCTACGCCCCGGACGATCTCGCCGTCATCTCGATCGGCCCCGGTCACAACCTGCGACCGGCTCCATTCGCCGACTCGTCGAGGGTCCAGGTCGGAGACATAGTGCTGGCGGCCGGCAACCCACTCGGGTTGCAGAGCAGCATCACCGACGGGATCGTCAGCGCGATCGGCCGCACGGTCAGCGAGGGGAACGGGGTCGTGCTGCCCAATGCGATCCAGACGAGCGCTCCGATCAACCCCGGCAACAGCGGCGGAGCGCTCGTTGACCTCGACGGCCAGGTGATCGGGATACCCACGCTCGCGGCGAGCAACCCGCAGGCGGGCGGCACCGCGGCCGGCATCGGCTTCGCGATCCCGAGCAACATCGTGACCGACATCGCCGGCCAGATCGTGCGCGACGGCCGGGTCGTCAACTCCCACCGCGCCGCACTCGGCGTGAGCATCGCGGACAACCTGTACCAACCGGGTGTCGTGATCGCCGCGGTGCAGGCCGGAGGCCCGGCGGAGCGATCCGGGCTGGCCGTTGGCGACTCGATCACATCGGTCGCCGGCCACACCGTCACGAGCGCCGATGAGCTGGCTACCGTGCTCGCCGCGCTGCGACCCGGTCAGAGGGTCCAGGTGACGATCACCAGGCCGGACGGCACCAGCGTTACGAGGGACGTGACCCTGGATGAGCTGCCGGGCGGCTGAACGATCCGGAATGGCCGCGATCTCGCTCGTGGTGGTGCTCGCACTATCGCTGTGGGCGCCGGCGGGCCTGGGACCGCGCGTCGCCTCGGCCTCACCGGACGCGGGCCCGCGACGCGCGTCCACGCCTGTTGCCGCGTCAGCAGCGGCGTCCGCGTCGACGCTGCGCCTCGGCTCGCGCGGCGTCGAGGTGCTGGCCCTGCAGCGCACCCTGGCCCGTCTCGGCTACCTCCCCGCCGGCGGAGTCGACGGGATCTTCGGCATGCGCACATGGCATGCGGTCGTGGCCCTCCAGGGCTGGAGCCACCTGCAGCGCGATGGCATCGTCGGTGTCCGCACCCGGGCCGCTCTCTCGCGCGCGCACCGGCCGGTTCCTTGGTCCCATGCCAACGGCATCGAGATCCACATCGCCCAGCAGGTGCTCCTGCTGGTGCGAGCAGGACGCGTCGAGCGCGCGATCCACGTATCGACCGGAGCCCACGGCACGACCCCTCCGGGCCACTTCAGGATCCGCCGCCGGGAGGCGATGAGCTGGTCCGTGCCGTTCCACGTCTGGATGCCGCTCGCGCAGTACTTCTCAGGTGGATACGCGATCCACGAGTTCGCGTCCGTTCCGGCCTACCCGGCGTCGCATGGCTGCGTGCGCGTGCCCGAGTCCGAAGCGCGCGCCGTCTGGGCGTTCGGCGCCATCGGCATGCGGGTGTGGACATCACGATGATGCGTCGCGCAGATGCGCTCCTCGGCAGGCGACGCCAGCACGCGCCTGACGCGCGACACGCCTGGCGACACGCGACGCCAGCACGCGCCTGACGGGACGCGTCGCCGGTCAGGCCGGACCGTGCCGGCCGGTCTGCGCCGGCCGGAGGCTCTCGGCGATGCCGGCCACCCAGCGGTCGACCGCGGCCCAGTCACGGAAGTCACCCTGCATCCCCCGGAAGACCGTCAGGGCGGCTCGCTGCGGGATCGTCAGGCTGGATCGGTCGAGCGCCCCGGAGAACATCGCGTGGCCGCGGGCGTGCGTGAGGCGGCGCACGGCCTCCAGGTCGACCGGGTCCTCGGCCATCCTCTGCACCAGCTTGCGATCCGGATCGCCGACCGGCCCGCTGGAGAACAGCCACACGTCACGTGCCCCCAGCTGGGCGGACAGGCGCCGGGCGAACTCGGTGGCCGGCTTGAGCCAGTGCCCCGCGTAGACGGCACTGCCGAGAATGACCGCCTGGTAGGGCGAGAGATCCTCCACCTCCTGTGGCGGGACGAACGAGGCATCGACGCCACGGGTGCCCAGGCCGGCGACGATCGCGTCCGCGATCCCCCGCGTGGCGCCGTGTTGAGAGGCGGCGGTAACGAGCACTCTCATCCCGCCCGATTGTGCGACTCCGGCTGCGCTGTGACATCGGTCCGCTTCCCCCCGCCGCGCCGCGGACGATTACTGACACGGTCACGGTGACGGCTCGGATGCCATGGTGAGCGCCGGCGCCCACCTTGAGCTGCGGGCGATGCGATCCCGAGCCTCCAGCAGCGCGCCACGGGCGACGCCGGATCGGCGCGACGGTTCGCAGGGTCTCGCGGCCGCCGTGGTCGGCGCACTCGGCGGGCGCTACTCGACGCAGCTCGGGATCGATGTCGACCGCGGCGAGGAGGAGATCGAGCGATGGGCGCTGGCGGCCACACTGTTCGGAGCCCGCATCTCGGCTCCGATCGCGGCACGCACCTTCGCGGTGCTCGAGGGCGCGGGCGTTCACAGCATCGCCCAGGCCGGGCTCCTGGACGTCGGTCGGATGATCGAGCTGCTGGACCGCGGGGGCTACGCGCGCTACGACCTGCGCACCGCCGAGCACCTGCGCTCAGGCTCGCAGATGCTGTCCGACCGGCACCGGGGCCGGGTCGGGTCGATCCTGGAGCTGCCGGCGGGGCGGCTCGAGTCAGAGCTCGACGAGCTTCCCGGCTGGGGTCCCGTCACCGTGAGCCTGTTCCTGCGTGAGCTTCGCGGCCTGAGACCCCAGATCGACCCGCCGCTCGACCCGCGTGCCGCCAGGGCGGGCGAGCACCTGCAGCTGCTCGGGGCGGGTGCGACGCCGGCGCGGCTTCGGCGGCTCGCCGCTATCGCGTGCATCGACGCGCGTGACCTGGAGTCGGCCCTGCTGCGCCTCTGGCTCGCCCACCACCGGCAGATGTCCCAATGCCCCGGGGGCGTGGACTGCACGGCGATCGCAACCCATGCGCGGGCGCGGTAGTCCGATCCGGCGCGGGCGCGGTACCCCAGCAGCGCACGATCGCCGGCAGCGAATCGACCAGGCAGCCGTCCAGGTCGAACAGCATGGCGCGAGCTTGCGTTTGCGCGATCGCCGTCACGGGATGTCCAGCAGCACCTTTCCGACCGCGCCGGCCTCGACCGCGTCATGGGCCGCGGCGACATCGGCCAGCGGGAAGCGATGGGTCGGCAGAAGCGTCAGGGCCCCGTCACGCAGGGCGGCCGTGATCTCCTCCACGGCTGCCCGCTTGGCCGCCTCAGGCATGGTGTAGACGAGGACCAGCTCTAGCCGGGCGTTGCTCATCAGCAGCCGGCGTGGCAGGTCGACGGCTCCGCCGGCGCCGGCGTAGGCGCTCACCGCGCCGTCCTGAGCGAGAACCTGCGCATCGAGCTCGAGGTTGGCTGCGAGGTCGACCTCGACGACCCGGGCGACACCCTCCGGGGCCCATTCCCGGATCCGGCCGCCCACGTCCTCCGTGCGGTAGTCGACGACCAGCTCCGCGCCCGCCCGCGCCGCCAGCCGCGCCTTCTGCGCGGAGCTGACCGTCGCGCACACCCTCAGGCCCCGTCTGACGGCAAGCTCGATCGCGGCGTGGCCAACGGCACCGGCCCCGCCGGCCACAAGCACCCTGGCTCCGGGCGGCAGCGCCCCGTCGGAGAACAGGCAGCGGTGTGCCGTCATCGCCGGGATCCCGAGGCTGGCACCGAGATCCAGTGAGACGCCCCCGGGAAGCGCCACCGCCTGCTCCTCGGGGAGCGCCACCAGCTGCGCGGCGGTCCCGTGCGCCCGCCTCCACTGCGCGTTGTACAGCCAGACGCGCTGGCCGATGCGCCGCGGATCGACGCCGCCGCCGACCATGTCGATGGTTCCGGCGCCGTCCTGGTTGGGGACCACGAGCTTGGCGTCCACGGACGCAAGGCCGCCTGGGCGACGTGCCTTCCAATCGGTCGGGTTCACTCCGGACACCGCCACCCGCACCCGCACCTCGCCCGGTCCCGGCGTCGGGTCGGGGAGCTCCCGAACCTCGAGCACGCCGGCCCGCGGGCCGGTCGGTGAATAGCAGCCGGCGAGCATCAGGCCGCCCGCCGTTCCGGGAGCGCTCTCACGCGAGCGCCCCAGCCGACCCCGCCGAACCGGACAAGCCCGACGACCACGGGAACCCCCGCCGACCCCGGCCGCCCGCCGCTCATGCCCGATCCCCTCCCGCACGCATCGCCGCTCCTCTCTATCTCCGTGGTTCGGGCGGCTCCACCGCCGTCCGCAGGCGGCGCATCCCAGCCAGCCAGCGGTCGTAGTCCGACGCCTTGCGCCGGAAGAACTCGATGACCTCCGCATGCGGGAGGATCAGGAAGCTTCCGCCCTCGATCCCCGCGATCGCCGCGTCGGCGACCTCCTCGGGCGTCAGGACCTCCCCGGCCCGCCTGACGCTCTCGGCGGCCGCGTGATCCATCACGTCGCCGCCAGAATCGCCGCGGAGCATCGGCGTGTCCACGCCCATCGGGCACAGGCACGCGACCTGGATGCCGCGATCCCCGTAGGTGACCGAGAGCCACTCGGCGAACGCCACGGCGGCGTGCTTGGTGACCGCGTACGGGGCGATCCCGATCTGGGTGAGCAGGCCGGCGGCGGACGCGGTCACGACGAAGCAGCCCCGGCCCCGGTCCAGCCATCGCGGGATCAGAAGTCGTGCGGCGGTCACGTGCGAGCGCACGTTGACGGCGAAGGCGCGATCCCACACCGCTTCAGGGGTCTGCTCGTCTGCGCCGATGGCGACGCCCGCGTTGGCGAAGAACGCATCCACCGGCCCGAGCTCCGTCTCGGCGCGCGCCAGCAGCGCCCGGAGGTCCTCCTCGGAGGTCACGTCGCACTGGACCGCCAGTGCGGTCGGCCCGATCGACGCCGCTACGGCGCGCGCGGAGCCTCCGTCCAGGTCGGCGACGACGATCCCCGCGGCGCGCTCACGCGCGATCCGCATCGCGAGCGCCCGCCCGATGCCGGAGCCGGCGCCCGTGACGACGGCGACGCCACCCGCCAGGCGCATCAGCCGCCGCCCGCCCGTCGGCGCAGCGCCAGCACGGCGACGCCGCCGGTGCCGACGATCGCCTGCACGTCCCCGGGCACTGCCGCGGCCCGTCGGCGCAGATCCATCACCGTGGCGCCGCCCCTCCCGACGATCGCCTGCGCGTCCCCGGGAACGGACGGGGCGGCCTCGGACGCGCGGCCTGCATCCGCTGCTTCGAGCATCGCCCCCTCCCCCCGCCCCTCGTCTGAGACCCGCGAGCCCCCATGCTGCTCACGCAACTGCCCAAGCGACGGCTGCGGACGCCCCCAGCCCGCAGACCGCTGCCCATGCGCCGAGGACAGCACCCGATCACGCACATCCTCATCCACCGGCGCGGGCGGCGTCCCGAACCTGCCCATCATGATGACGGCACGGCCCGGGTCCCACGCGCCCTCGGTGGCGATCTCCTCATCCCACTGATGGAGGCCTCCGGGGAAGTTGAAGCCGGCGCAGAAGGAGCGACCGGCCCCCCGGAGGACGATCACCTTGACGTCGCGGGCGCGGTTGGCCTCGAAGACCGCCGCCTCCAGCTCATCGGTCATCGGCGGAACGATCGTGTTCAGCTCATCCGGGCGGTTGAGCGTGATCGTGGCGATCCCGCCGTCGGCTTGGTACGCGGTGGTCGCGGTCATCTGTGGCACGGCCTCACGTTTCTGCGGTAGTGGATGGTTGCACCTCATCTACGTGCTCGAGCAGCGGATGGTCGGCCTCAAGCTCGTCACGGTACCCCGCGACCCCTGCCACCAGCTGGGCCAGGTGCGGGCTGTCGCCGATCTACGGCAGCTTCGTCTTCAGCGCGCCCGCGAACATCTCTCCGGTCGAGCCTTCGATCGTGATAGCGGCGCGCGAGGATCCCCGCGTTGTCGGCGCCGCCGACGCGCTCGGCCTCGTCGGCGTCACCCACCGCCACGCCCGAGGCGATCCCCGGGCAACGCCGGTGCCGGGGAGACGATGGAGCGACGGTGCGTGTCGCCGGCGAACCCGGCGTCGCCGGACCCGGCGGCGAGCGCGGCGACCTCCCCGATCGCGACGACGAGGCCAGCGTGACCGCTCCGCTCAGGGCTCGTCCGCGCCGACGCCTGAGCGATCGCGCGCGCCGCGTCCGTCGAGGTGGGCTCGCACCGCGGCATCGATCGCCTCGACGCCGTCGGCCAGCATCGGACCGAGGCCGGCGAAGAACGCCTGGTCGAGCGGGAGCTCACCCTCGGGATAGATCGCGTCGACGGGACACTCCGGCACGCAGGCGCCGCAGTCGATGCACTCTCCCGGATGGATCACCAGCAGCTGCTCCGCCTCGTAGATGCAGTCGACTGGACACACCTCGACGCAGGAACGGTCCATGCTGCCGATGCAGGCTTCGGAGATCACATAGGTCATGGCCGTTCACAGTGCCTCTGACGACCTCTTGGGGCGCTGCCACGGGCGCCGCTTGCCGATCACCTCACGTGGCGGCCCATCGATATCCCAGACGGCTCGGATCTCACGCGCGGGCGTGTCCAGCAGGTCCCCGCGGCCTCGCGCGGCAAGGCTGTCGGGATAGAACGGCTGCAGCGCGCCGGCGAGCGTCACCACGAAGCCGAGCGCCTCCGGCCGTCCCGAGAAGCTGATGCGGTCGGTCTCGTAGAGCTGGGAGATCTCCACGGGGCCGAGACGGTTGAGCAGCAGCTCGTGCAGATCACCGGCATCGAACTCCAGCTCGACCGCGACGTCATCACCAGGCGTGGCGCTGACGCGACGGCCGGCCACGTCGAGGCACACGACACCCACCGGGTTGACGGTGCGCAGGACCAGCGTGCCCTCGAACCCTGCCTGCCGCGCAGCTGTGGCGGCGGACGCCCCGGCGTCCGATCCGACGAACGCATTGAGGAATGCCCGCAGCTCCCCCTGGAGATCCTCTCCGTCGCGAAACAGCGTCGACTCGCGCAGCGGGCTCATCGCGCCACCGACTCGCTCGCGCCGGCCACGTGACCGTTCCCCAGATGACCGTTGCCGCCTCGGACCAGGTGCGGCTCCATGTAGGCGCTGGCGATCCGGTGGAAGTGGTGCAGGCACTTCTCCTGCTCGGCCGAGTAGCGCCCCTGTCGGTAGACCGAGGAGCGCATGCCCTTCTGCGCGTGGGTGCAGATCTCGACGTCCTCGGTGTTGACGAGATGGCCGAAGTTCACCACCGCTGCCTGCAACAGCTTCCTGTCAAGCGTCGCCTCCTCCGGGAACCACCACGAGAAGGTCGACTCGGTGAGCTCCACGTCGATCGGACGGATGCTCAGCAGCAGGAAGCCATCCGGCATGAAGTTGAACGTGTGGCAGGGGAACAGCCAGAAGAAGTAGTAGCCGTTGCGCTCGGTCTCGTCGAGGCCGGGCATCGGGGGCTTTAGCGCCCGGAACGCCTGGATCGACCCGAGCACGGACGCCACCCGGCTGCCGGGCCCGCGCGGATGTGGCTCGGCACCGTACTGCTCGTTGCTCCAGGTCCCCAGGCTGTAGGTGTAGACCGACGGGCTGAGCCCCTGGTTCAGTCCCGGATGAATGAACGGGATGTGGTAGCCCTCCATGTAGTTGTCGACGTACATCTTCCAGTTGCACTCGATCCGCCACCTGCGCCCGCCCATGTAGGTCAGCTCGTCCAGCCGGTAGTTGGCGGCGCGCGGGGTGATCTGTGCCAGCCACTCCGCAAGCGGCGGCACGTCCGGCTCGATCGCGACCCACACGAGCGGTCCCCAGGCTTGCGCTCGGAATTCCGGGAGCCTCATCGTCCCGGGCTCGAAGCACTCGGTGTTCTCCATCCCCTGGGTCCCGCGAACCCGGCCGTCCAGCTCGTAGGTCCAGCCGTGGTAGGGGCACTGGAACGCCCTCCGCTGCCCACACCCCATCGCCACAGGGCCGGCGCGATGCAGGCAGACATTCGAGAGCGCGCGCAGCTGCCCGCCGCGATCGCGCACGACCAAGACCTGCTCGTTTGCGACCTCGCACGTGAAGAACTGCCCCGGCTCCGCGACCTGCTCGGTCCTCCCGACGCAGGTCCACACATGCCGGAAGAGGTGCTCCCTCTCCAGCTCGAACAGCTCCCTGGACGTGTACCAGTCAGAGGGCAGCGTCCCGCTGCGCTCGACACCCTCGTCCCGCCACTGCGAGACCACTCGCCCTGCTGTCTGCATCATCGACCTCCGCTCCGCAACGCGTCCCTGTTTCGACCTTAGCGGGCCGCAGTTGGACGGTCAAGCACGATCATGGATCCGCATTGCGGCGCGGCCGACGGTGTCAGGATCGTCTGCGCGGCGCGCCTCGCCCGATGAGCGCCGCCTGCTGTTAGGTTGCTGGCGACATGAACGGGGGCGCCCTCGATGACCTTGACCGCCGGATCATCGCCGAGCTCCAGGAGGACGGTCGCCGCTCCTTTCGGGAGATCGGGCGAAACCTCGGAGTCTCGGAGCGGACGATCCGCAACCGCACCAGGCAGCTCCAGGATTCCGGCATCCTGCGGATCCTCGCGTTCGCCGACCCCTACCAGGTGGGTCACTCGGTCCTGGCGCTGGTGCTGCTGCGTGTCGAGGCGGTCGCCCACGATCAGCTCGTCGACACGATCACGGCCTACCCGGAGGTGACGTACGTCTCCAGCCTGATCGGCCGGGCCGACATCTACGCGCAGGTCATCTGTCGAGACAACGCGCACCTGTGGGAGCTGGTCAACAAGCGGCTGCGCGGTCTCGATGGCGTCATCGAGACCGAGACCATGATGGAGATGAAGGTCCACAAGTTCATCTATCACCTGCTCCCGTGAAGCGGCGGCGATCGCCGGCGGCCTCCACGCGGGACGTCATCTCCGCGCAGGACGCCATCTCCGCGCCGCGGCACCGGTGCGCATCGGTCCGCGGACAGGCCCCGTCCAGCCAGCCGGTCGCCAGACGACGCCCGACCGCGCGGACAGCGAGGTACCTGTCGAGCGGCGACTCCGCTTTCGTCGCCCATCAGCCGCCGCACCAGCGCAACTGCCTGAGGGCGCGCTCAGTGAATCCGTTCTCCGCGGCGGAGCATGTCCAGGAATCTCGCGAGGCGGCGGGCGCGGGTTTCGGGCCGTTTGGCGTCGTTGAGCCGCCAGATGATCGAGTAGCGGTTGCGAGCGTCGAGCGCGGCGAAGGCAGCGGCGGCGATGCGGTCGGCGTCGAGCTCACGCTGGAGGTCCTCGGGAACCGTCGCGGTGCGCTGGCCGTGGTAGGCGGCCTCCCAGCGTCCGTCGGCTCGGGCTCGCTCGACCTCGGCCAGCCCCTGTGGACGCATGCGGCCGGCGGCCATCAGCCGTTCGGCCCTGTCACGGTTGATCCGCGACCAGCGGCTGCGGCGCGAGCGCGGACTGAACCGCTGCCGCCAGTGCTCGTCATCTACCCGACCCTTCTGCCCATCGATCCAACCGAAGCACAGCGCGACCTCGATGGCCTCGCCATAGGCGATCGTGGGCTCGCGTGCGTCTCGCCTGGCCATCTCGAGCCAGACGCCGGCGCTGCGGTCGTGATTCGCCTCCAGCCATCTCTGGAAGTCAGCGGCGGTGGCGAAGCGCCGGAGTTCGCCACCGTGAGGGCTGGAGGCGTTCACGGGGACGAGGACCCAGCGACCGGTTCGCAGCATCCGGGCGAGCGCGCGCCGAACGCAAGCACCTCAGGCCCGTCCTGGCCGGCCACGAACTCGCGGGCCGAGCCGGGGGCGACGCGGGCCGAGCCGGGGGCGACGCGGGCCGAGCCGGGGGCGACGCGGGCCGAGCCGGGGGCGACGCGGGCGGCGTCCGGCTCACGGGCGTGTTCCGGATCGCGCCCGCGGCGGACCTGGCCTGCCGACACCAGCTTGACCATCGCCGAGATCACCCGCTTCCCGCGGGCGGGCCGGAGCGTTCAGGACCTGTTGGCTGGTGGAATTGCAGGTGGTCGTCGAAGAACGAGATGATCCGCTTGCGGGCGTCTGTCGCGGAGGGCTCGTGATAGCCCATGTTCACAAACCTCATGGCCCTCGACAGCGGATCGCGGTGGTCGTTGAGGAACGCGTGCCCGGCGCCGGGATACTCCTTGATGTCGTGTTCGATGCCAGCGGCGGTCAGCGCGCGCTCGAGCCGGCCGGCGGCGCCGCGCAGTGTCCAGTCCTTGGCGCCGTAGCTGCCGACGATCGGGCAGGCTCCAGAGAGGAACGTCTCGGCGTCCCTGGGGACCGTCCCGTAGTTGACGCTCGAGGCCTGAAAGCCGTGGGCGGGAGCGAGCAGCAGGGCGAACCCGCCACCCATGCAGAAGCCGATCACGCCGATCTTGCCGGTGCAGTCCTCGCGAGCCGTGAGCCAGGAGCGGGCGGCCTCTACGTCCTCATAGGCCCGTCCCTCCCGTGCGCGCAGATCGCGAATGATCGAGCGCACGCAGGCCATCCTTCTGCCCCATGACAAGAGGTCGGGTGCGATCGCCAGGAACCCCTCGCCCGCCAGCCAGTCGGCCTGGTTGCGCAGATCCGGCGTCATCCCACTGATGTCGTGGATCACGACCACCCCCGGCCAGGGCCCATCGCTGCTCGGGAACGCCGAATAGGCCGGCAGCTCGCCCCGCGCGGTCGGGATCCTCAGATCAGGCATCCCGATCCGTCGCCCGAAGCGCGTCGCCCCGACCTGACCAGCCGCCTGCCAGCGACAGGGAGAGTTCGCCCACTCATGATCCCCCTCCGCCTGACTCCAGCAACCGCTTGAGATGGCACCAGATCTCACGCTCCCCCCGCCGGCCGAGCACGCCCACCAGAGGAGCCATCAACCTCATGGCGCCGCGTGGTCGCACGTCACACGACCAGCGCATCCGCGCGCCTTCATAGACCGGCTCGAACGTCAGCGCCCCCTCGGTCTCCATCATCGACGAGCGCGTCACCGAAGCAAGCCGTGCCGGCCGCTCGTAGCCGGTGAACTCGACCACCATCGGCAGCGTCCGACCCATCGTCCTCAGCTCGGCGCGAAACCGCGTCCCCTCGCTGATCGGACCCTCCGAGATCTGCTCCGCCCGAACCATGTGCGCGTTGTAGCGCGGCTCGTTGCGCTCATCGGCAACGAAGTCGAACACCTCCTCCACGGACCGGCCGATCGTGATCTCGCCCGCCACCCGCGTCATCGCGACTCGCATTGTCGCGCGCCGACCACCCGGAGTTCCGCAGTTGGTGGGCGCACGGATTCCACGCGAAGCCCCGAAAACACTGGCAATTCGGGACTTTGTGCAGCTTGTGCGTGTGTGCCCACGCACGCTGACGCCCCCGACCTACGTGGCAACTGACCGAAGATCGGGCTCTCTGGCGGGGGCTTCCTGGTCGAAACGGCCGGATCCCGCCTGCCCACAAGGCATGACTGCTTGTACAGCATCCACCGGACGGCATGACCGAAAGCGTGTGCCCACGCTTTTTCGGCTTTCAGAGAGGCCAACCCCATTGTTTACGGGCGATTCGGGCCGAAAATCGGCTCCGAATGCCCACCAACTGCGGAACTCCGGTCACGGGACCAGCGTGAAAGCCTCCGCATGCCGCGGCCTGACGACGCGGAAGTGGCGTTGATCGAGAGTCGCAATGACCTCGAGCCCACGCCGCTCGGCCAGGGCGATCACCGACGCGTCCACCATGCCCAACGGCAGATCGAGGTACTCCTCCATCAGCTCAGCGATCCGCGCCCAATCTGAGTCCAGGACGGGCTCGACCACGAGCTCGCCGTCGGCAAGCGACCGTGCCAGCGCCAGCTCGGCATCAGCACCGATCCGATCGCTGAGCAGGTAGCTGACCTCGGTCAGCACGAGCGCCGGAACCAGCAGCGGCCGCTCGGCCCCAGAGAGCAGCTGCACCGATTTCTCGTGGTGCTTGTCGCGCCTGGCGGCAGCCGCATACAGCGGGCCGGCGTCGACGATCAACACGATCAGCGCCCGGCGCCGCGGCGCCGGCGGATACCGTCAGCGACGAGCTCGTCAACTCGCTCCGAGGCGTCCCGCGGCGAGCCGTCGCCGACCGCGAAGAAGCCAAGACGACCGTCCGCCGGTACGGGCAGCTCTCGTTCGATCGCCTCACGAGCGACCTGCGCGATCGACTGGCCGCGCCGGCGCGCTTCAAGCCGTAACCGCGCATCCACGTCATCGGGAAGCATGATCGTCGTCCGCTTCATACATACAGCCTAACGCATCACCATGTGCGAGGCAACCAGCCATTCCCGCATAGCGGAGATCACCGCGGGACCGCTCAGCGAGGCACCGCTTCGACGACGACGATTGGGCACACATCGGCCACGCCGTCGGCGAGTAGACCCGGGGGCCTCACCGCACCTGCCGGTGCGCGCTCCTGTGGAAACCCCCTGCAGAAACGCACTTTCTGGCCCTCGGCCAACCCTGTGCGGCCGCTTTGTGCCCAATCCGCGCCGGCAAACAGGAGCCACCTTGCACCATCAGCCCACAAAAAACCGTAACCGTTCAGTCGTCGGGGCCAACGGCAGGAGTTCCTTGTTTGTGCAGCGAATCTTGCACGTGTGGAACGTGCCGAGGCCGAGGCGATCTATGACTCGGGTCGTGAAGCGTGTGTCGAGTTCATTCTCGATCTCGCGGGTAGGGTCCAGCAGCACGACGATCGCTTAAAGCGGCTGGAGGAGCAGGCCCGTCAGGATTCGCGCACGAGCTCACGGCCACCGTCGCAGGATCCCCCGAAGACACGTCAGCAGCGGCGCGCAGAGGCGCGCGAGAAGGCCAAGGAACTGGCGCGTCGTGAGGGCGAGCGTCGCAAACAGGGTGGGCAGCCGGGGCACCGTGGCGCTGGCCGGGAGTTGAAGCCCTCAGATCAGATGGATGAGATCGTCGACCATTACCCCGAGGCGTGCGGCGGGTGCGAGCGCCGGTTCGATCCCGGGCAGCGGCGGCCGGGTGGCAGGTTTGGTCGCCATCAGGTCGCGGACTTGCCGCCGATCAGCGTGATCTTGACCGAGCATCGCACGCACCAGTTGCGCTGCCGGCACTGCCGCGCGCGGACCAGCGCGCTGTTGCCGGACGTGATCGCGAGTTCGGCGTTCGGGTGCCGGTTGCAGGCGGCGTTGGTGACGTTGGCGGCCGCGTACCGGGTCCCGCGCCGCGGGATCACCGAGATCGCCCGCGACCTGTTCGGCATCACGCTGTCGACCGGGACCGCCGATGCGATCTGCCAGCGCGCGTCCCAAGCGCTCGCGGGCCCGCACCTGCACCTGCAGGACACGGTGCTGGACGCGGCGGCGGTGCATGTCGATGAGACCGGCTGGCGCACCCGCGGGGAGGAGTGCGCGTTGTGGACCGCCACGACCCCCGACGCCGTGTTTTTGCAGATCGCCAAGCACTGCAACCGCGAGGTGTTCAACGCGCTGATCGGCACCGACTATGAGGGGATCGTGATCTCCGATCGCTGGAACGGCTACAGCCACCTCGATCCCGAGCATCGCCAAGCGTGCTGGTCGCACATCCAGCGCGATTTCCGCAAACACGCCGACGGACTGGGCGAGCAGAAGACCTTCGGCGAGAAAGGCGTCCCGCTCGTCAAGGCAGTGTTCGCCGCCTGGCGCTGCTACCGCGACGAACATCACGACCGCGCTCGCCTCCAAGCCGAGATCGCGCCGATCCAGGCCGAACTCCGCGCGCTGCTCGAGACCGCGTCGCCCAAGAAGGCGCGCAACCGCTGGCACCGACAGTTCGCCAACAACCTCCTCAAGATCTGGCCCGCGCTCTGGACCTTCACCATCCTCGACGGTGTCGAGCCGACGAACAACCTCGCCGAACGCTCACTCCGCGCGCCCGTCATCCACCGAAAGATCTCGCTCGGCACCCAATCAGACGACGGCGAGCGGTTCGCCGAACGCGCGCTGTCCGCCGCCGGCACCTGCCGCCAACAGCACCGCTCGCTGTTTGCCTACCTCAGCGAACTGATCACCGCGCACAACCGCGGCGATCCATTCCCCACGCTCGCGCCCGCCTGACCTGAACCGCCACAGGCCCCAGGGACTGAACGGTTACGAAAAGGTCCGCATTAGCGGGCCTTTTCGTTTTGTCGGTGTATCGATCTGCGCGGAAGTAGTTGCCCGGAGTACCACCCTTGAGTACCACTTGGGGGTTGGAATCGGCGCTTGAGATGTGCCTGGAGCACCTTGAAGCCATGGCGCTGCCGCCGATTCAGCGGCCGAGGAAGACCTCTGCCTGATGCCAGGCGAGCGCCTTCGCGTCCGGGCGGAAGGCGGCGTCGTCGGGCAGGCGGATCTGACGTCCGTCGAGCTCGTAGTACGCGCGCCCGTTCGCGTATTCGTCGCGGAGCTTGCCGCTTACGGCGAGCCTCATATCGGTCTTGATCGTTACGTAGCCTAGGTCGAACAGGCGATGCAGGTCGCGCCTGAGCGGGATCCCGTTGGGAATCGAGCGGGTTCCGCCGGCGGCCCAGGGCCGGATATGCGCCGCGTCGATG
>JAJZWB010000204.1 GCA_021846845.1 Actinomycetes bacterium
CACGCGCACGTGCTCGCCGCGGCGGATCCGCCCGTTGTACAGCGACCAGAGCTCGGGGCGCTGCGCCTTGGGGTCCCACTGGCCGAAGTCGTCACGGAACGAGAACACGCGCTCCTTGGCGCGGGCCCGCTCCTCGTCGCGCCGCGCGCCGCCGAAGGCCGCGTCGAAGCCGTGCTCCGCGATCGCGTCAAGCAGCGTCGTGGTCTGCAGCCGGTTGCGCGAGGCGCGCGGGTGCGGCGGGGCGAACTCCTCGACCACGCGGCCGGCGTCGATCGAGTCCTGCACCGAGGCGACGATCAGCCGCTCTCCGACCTCCTGCGCGATCCGATCGCGGAACGCGATCACCTCAGGGAAGTTGTGGCCCGTGTCGACGTGCATGATCGGGAACGGGAACCGGCCCGGGCGAAACGCCTTCTCGGCCAGCCGCAGCAGGACGATCGAGTCCTTGCCGCCGCTGAACAGGAGCACGGGTCGCTCGAACTCGGCCGCGACCTCGCGGAAGATGTGGATCGACTCGGCCTCGAGCGTCTCCAGGTGGGTTAGCTCGTAGTGCTGAATGGCGCTCATTGTCCTGGGATTGTGTTTGGGTGGTCTGCGGCCCGAGGTGGCCGGCGGCCGGTTGGGTCGCCGGCGGCCGGGCGCACGGCGGGGTCGCTCAGATGTGCAGACCGCACTCGGTCTTGTCCTGGCCGGCCCAGCGGCCCTCACGCCCGGAGCCCGGCAGGGTGCAGGGCGCGCAGCCGATCGAGGCGTAGCCGTGGTCGTGGAGCGGGTTGTACGGCAGGTCGTGCTCGAACACGTAGCGCCAGACGTCGCGCTCGGACCAGTCGGCGAGCGGGTTGAGCTTCCAGATCCCGCGTCGCTCGTCCCGCTCAAGCTTCGGCGCCGCGGCGCGGGTCGGCGCCTGCTCGCGGCGGATGCCCGTGATCCAGGCGTCGACGCCGGTCAGCGCCGACTCCAGGGCAGCGACCTTGGCCTCGCCGCAGCAGCGCTGCGCGGTCCAGGGCGCGCCACCGCTGGACGCGTCGTGGACCTCGATCGCGATCGGGAACCGCTCCTCGAAGCGCTTCCAGGTCGCGAGCGTCTCGGCGAACAGCACGCCGGTGTCGATCGTGAACGCGCGCAGCGGCTGGGTTCCGGCCCCGCCGGACGCGTGGATCTCCGCCAGCATGTGGAAGAGGACCGACTCCTCCTTCTGAAAGGAGCAGGCGAGCACCAGCCGCGGGTGGAAGCGCTGCACCCCGTGTGCGAGCACCTCCATGGCGCTCGCCCCCTCGAGGTCCGGCGGGTCGGAGGCCACCGCGCGCTGCGGATCGTGGTCGGAGGCCGCCGCCGCCCGCTGCCGGCCGGGACCTGAGGCCACCGCCCGCGGCCGATCGGGGTCGGCGGCCGTCGAGCCGTCGGGCTGGCCGCTCAAACCGCGCACTCCCCCTCGCCGCGGATCACCTGGAACGGAACGTTCTTGGTCCAGTCGATGAAGTGGTTCATGTTCTCGAGGCTGAACTGGATCGGCATCGTCAGGTCCTTCACGCGTGACTCGAACTCAGCAACGCCCACCCGGTCGACGAACGCCCCGAACGTCTCGGCTTCGTGTCGATCCGACTCGTAGAAGCGTACCCACCGCTGCACCGCTTCGGGCACCCGCTTGGCGGGCAGCCGCGACCGCAGCCGCTGGCCGTAGCGGACCTGGCCGTTCTCGTAGGCGCCCCCGAGGTGCGGGATGTAGGCGGGGATCGTGTGCTCGCCGACCTTGATCGAGGCGCCGTAGAAGCCGATGTCGGCGATGTGGTGCTGCCCGCAGCCGTTCGGGCAGCCGCTCATCTTGATGTGGATCCGGCGCGTGAGCGGATCCTCGATCCCCATCTGCACGACGCGCTCGTGGATCGCCTGGTTGAGGCCCATCGAGCTCGTGATGCCGAGCTTGCACGAGTCGGTGCCGGGGCAGCTGACCACGTCCGCGATCTCGTGCGCGCCGGCGTCGCCGAGCCCGAGCTCCGACAGCGCCCGCCATACCTCGTAGACGGCCTCGTCACGGACCCAGCGCAGGACGATGTTCTGGTGCACGGTGGTCCGCGCGTGGCCGCCGCAGTGCTCACGCATGATCGCGGCCAGGCCGCGCAGCTGATCGACGCTCAGGTCGCCGCGCCGGACGACCACCTCCACGGTGCAGAAGCCCGCCTGGCGCTGGCGCCGTACGTTGGAGGCCGCGAAGCGGTCGAACGCGCGCCCGTCGCCGTTCGGCGTCGCGTACGAGTCGCGCAGCGCCGGCGCGCTGGCCAGCTCGTCCTCGGCGTCCATGTAGAGAATCCGGTCGAGCGTGAAGTCGCGCTCCGCGACCCATTCGCCGCGCAGCTCCTCCTCCACGAGCTCGCGGAACGCATCGACCCCGATCTTGTCGATCAGCACCTTGAGCCGCGCGCGGGCGCGGTTGGGGCGCAGCCAGTCGGTGCGATCGAAGATCCGCACGATCGCCTCAGAGACCTTCAGGTAGTCGCCGTTGTCGAGCTCCACGAAGTCGTAGAGCTCGAGCGCGAGGCGGGGCATGATCGAAGTGCCGCCGCCGACCAGCATCGCCACGCCGCGCACGCCGTCGCGCACACGCGGCAGGAAGGCTATGTCGTGAATCGGGCCGATCGCGTTGTCACCCGCCGTCGAGGCGAACGCGGTCTTGAACTTGCGCGGCATCGCCTGGGTGGTCGGGTGGCGCACGAAGTAGCGCACATACGCGCCCGCGTAGGGGGTGATGTCGAACTCCTCGCCCGGCAGCACCCCGGCGCGCGGGTCGCCGGTCACGTTGCGCATCGTGTTGCCGCACCCCTCGCGCGACGAGAGCCCGGCCTCGCCCAGCTCACGGATCAGCCGGGCCGCGTCGGGGAGCGGGACGTGGTGCATCTGGATGTTCTGGCGTGTGGTGATGTGGCCCTTGCGCAGCGGCACGTAGCGCTCGATCCCGGCGGCGAACGCGTCGAGCTGGTCCGGCGTCACGCCGCCGAGCGGGAGCTTGACGCGGATCATCTGAACGTTTGGCTGGCGCTGCCCGTAGACGCCCTGCCGGAGACGGAACCGGATGAACTCGTCCTCCTGCAGCTCGCCGCCGAGGAAGCGCGTCGCCTCGGTCTCGAAGTCGTCGAACTCGCGCTCCAGGATCGGGATCACGTGGCCCGGCACGTTCTCGACGATCTCCGGGTTGTCCAGGGAGCCTGTGCGGGCACGGCTCTCGGTCGGGATCGATGCTCTCTCGGTCGGGATCGAAGCTGTCTCCATCTCGGGTCCTTTGCGGGTCGATGCGAGGGTGCCGTGACCGGCCCGATTTAAATTATCAAATCTCGATCTGAATATGGATGTTTACGCTGTGCGCATCTCCCGACGCCCGCCGCCCTCCGCCGGTGCACGTGCAGACGCGCAA
>JAJZWB010000073.1 GCA_021846845.1 Actinomycetes bacterium
GCCGCGATGAAGCTGGTGTCGTGGGTCGGTGATTCGGATGGCGGACGGGCGATGTCCCGGAGCGAGCTGGCTGCGGGCTGGTTCCGGGGTCACGACACTAGCGCCGAGAACGGTCAGACGGCGCGGTCGTCGCCAGCGCCGAGCGCCCATCCTGCGGCGCGGAAGTCGCCGGGCGACAGTGCTCACCCTGCGGCGCGGACGTCGCCTGCCGAGAGCGCACATCCTGCGGCGCGGCGCCGAGCGGGTGCTTGCGCGCCATCCCCTCGCGGCGGGGGAACCGTGGCGGGGTGGGGGCGACCTTGGTCAGAAGGTGCAGGTGACGATGCAGGGCGCCGTCGTAGGGCATGACCCGAACAACCGGCCCGGGCTCGAGGCCGAGCTCGACCGCGGCGCGCGCGGCGGCGGCCTCGTCCGCCGGGTCACGTCGGCCGCGCCATGCGACGAGGGTCCCGCCGATCCGTAGCAGTGGAGCGGCGTACTCGGCGACCACCGCAAGCGGGGCCAGCGCCCGGGCGGTCACCAGGTCGCATGCCTGAAGCCCGGCCTCCCAGGACTCGGCGCGAGCATGGACGGCGCGGGCGTTGGACGCCTCGCACTCCGTGATCGCGCGTGCGGCGAACGCGCACTTGCGCGCGCTGCTCTCGACGAGGCTCACGACGGAGCCTGGAAGCGCGATCGCCAACGGCAGCCCCGGGAACCCTGCGCCGGAGCCG
This sequence comes from Actinomycetes bacterium, assembly GCA_021846845.1. Taxonomy (GTDB): domain Bacteria; phylum Actinomycetota; class Thermoleophilia; order Solirubrobacterales; family Solirubrobacteraceae; genus Palsa-465. Next base: position 714 of record JAJZWB010000073.1, read on the forward strand.
AGATCCGCGATCCGAGACGCGGCGGCGACCTCCCGCAGCTCGAGCGCCACGAGAGAATCGGCCAGGTGGTCACGGACGACGGCGGCCGGATCTCGCACGGTGGTCGGAGCGGCCGGGTCCGTGGACACGCAGGCGACGAGCGCCTCCAGTCGCCGGACCGCGGCGTCCCCGAGGCGGTGACGGTCACGCAGCTGCTCAAGCTCCCGCACCGGACCCACCCTCCTCGGCCGCCGGACCGGCGCCGTCCGATACGTCTCGCCGGCGCCGGCGTCCTCGCTCGCGCTCGATGAAGGACTCGTAGCGCTCGCACATGGCACGAAACCGCTCGGCGCTGTGGGCGTCCAGGCCCGGATCAAGCTCGCTCTCCAGCAGAGGCAGGAGCTCCTCCACGAGCGCCCGCCCGCGTGCCATCCACTGGTAGTAGGAGCGACCCGAGTGGTGGTAGGGCCCGTACAGCCTGCAGCCCGGGAAGCGCCGCTCCAGCCAACGGAAGATCGCCTCGTGGCGGACGTGCATGCGGAGCACCACCTGCGGCTGGCGCCCGTCTCCGCCGAACGAGCCCTCGCCCACCAGGAGCCCGATCAGGAAGCCTCGATCGAAGTCGCTCATCGGGGTTGAGCTCATACCCCAGTTCTAGCCGTGATCTGTTTCACCGTCAAGAAAAACGTGAAACATCGGCATCGCCCGGCCCTTCGTATGACCGCTGGGGGCCCGGCTCGGCACGAGCCGCCGGCCCGTGCCAGGACACCGCATGGCACGCCACGCACCGCTGCGTTCGCTCGCGAAGCCGCGGTCGCGGCCCGGACTGGCCCGGCGGTGACCCTCCTGACCTCAGCCCCCGGCGGGTCGCCGGGTGGTGGCGAGCGTCAGATCAGGCGACCACCGGAGCGACCACGAGGCGGCGCGCAGGCTCCTGCCCCTCGCTGTAGGTCTCCACATCGCCCCTGCCCTTCAGATGCTCGTGGATCACCTTGCGCTCCAGCGCGCTCATCGCCTCAAGCTCCACCGCACGACCCTCGCTGATCGCCGCCTGCGCGGCCTGGTCGGCGGTGGCGCGCAGCGTCGCGGCCCGGCGCTCCCGGTACCCGCCCGCGTCGACGACGACCGGCATTCGCTCGCCCTCTACACGGGCCACGATCCGGAACGCCAGGTGCTGGATCGCGTCGATCGTCTGCCCGTGATGGCCGATCAGCACAGCGACGTCGTCACCGGCGTAATACCCGTGAAGACCGTCCTCACGCACCTCCACGGACACCGTGGCGCGTACGCCGGCAGCGGACGCGATTCGCTCCAGCAGCTCCCTGAGCCTCGCCGCGGCCTGCTTCTCGGAGTTCAAGGCCATCTACCTCCTGCGTCCTGACCGCTTCTTCTTCTTGCGCGGGGGGGGCGGCGGTGCACCCCCGCCTCGGCCGCCTGTCGGAACGGCCTCCTTCTCGGCCTGACCGCCCGCCCTCCGCAGCAGCGCTCCGATCCCTCCTGAGCCCGAGCCGTTGGGCTCCGGCCCGGACGGCGGTCCGCCGCGCCCACCGCCCGGCGGCGGAGGCTCCGGGCCCGCAGACGGCGGACCCGCGGCCGCAGCCGCGGCGGCGGCTCGGATGGGGCCCAGACGGCGTCTCACCACGTACTGCTGACCAACCGTCCAGAGGTTGGTGGTGATCCAGTACACGAGCAGGCCGGCCGGAAAGCGGATCACGAACAGCACGAAGATGAGCGGCAGGAACATCATGATCCGACGCTGGGTCGGGTCGACCGTGGTCGCCGACATCACGAGCGTCGACGCCATCTGGCTCCCCACGTAGAGGATGATCAACACCACCAGCGTCAGCCCGGTCGCCGTGCTCGTGATGTCGCCGATGAACAGGAAGCTCGACTGCCCGTGGCTTCCGCAGGCGACCGTGTGCGCGGAGCTGAGCACCCCGTGGTTGTGCAGCCTCTGCCAGGCGGGGCAGATGTCCAGGCGCAGGCTCTGCCTCAGCATGTAGTACAGCGCGACGAACACCGGCAGCTGCGCCACCAGCGGCAGGCAGGATCCCAGGGGATTGAAGTTGTTCTCCTTGTAGAACTTCATCATCTCCTGCTGCTGACGCTGCTTGTCCTCCTTGTACTTCTGCTGGATCGCCTTCATCTGCGGCTGCAGCGACTGCATCCTGGCCATCGAGCCGATCTGCTTGATCGTGAGCGGGATCAGCGCCGCGCGGACGGTGATCGTCAGCAGCACGATCGCCCATCCCCACGGCACCCCGATCTGGTGGAAGAACTTCAGAACCGCCTCGAACACGTCGATCAGCGGCTGGAAGATGTTCGCTGTGAGCAGGAGCATGATCAGGTGCCCGACGCGCGAGGCCCGGACTTGAACAGCCGCTGGTCCTCAACGAGATCGACGCCTCCCGGGCTCCACGGGTTGCACCGCAGCAGGCGCCAGCCGGCGAGCACGAGTCCGCGCAGTATGCCGAATCGACTCACCGCCTGCACCGCATATTCCGAGCACGATGGGTAGTACCGGCACCTGGGGGCGATCAGGGGGGAGACGAGCTTCTGATAGGCCCGGATCGGGGCGACGACCACAAGTCGCACCGCCCTCAAGACGCACCTCCGCCACTCGGCGCGTCCGCCGGCACGAGCGCCAGCCTGGGTCTCAGCCGTTCGTCGCCACCCTCGGCTGAAATGGCCTCCGACCCCTTCCCGGCGCGTGCCGGCCCGTCGTCCGCACGCCCGCGCCGCGCGCCTTCTCGACCTCTGGAGCCTGATCCACCGCCGGAGGCGGCCCGCTCTATCAACTCCCCCAGCGCCCGCTCCACGCCGGCCAGCCCCTCGCGTCCCGCCAGCTCGCGGATGCCTCGCCGGGCCACCACGACGGCGTCCGTGCCCTGAGGCAGCCGGTCGCCGGACCGCCCGAACGCCTCCCGGAGCAGCCGCTTGACCTGATTGCGCTCGACGGCGCCGCCGACCTTGCGCGAGACGGACATTCCGAGCCTCCTGGGCTCGCCGCCATCGCTGCGAGGGAAGACGTATAGAACCAGGTCCCGCCCGGCATACGAGCGGCCCTGGCGAAAGACGCGGTCGAACTCGGCGCTGCGAGACAGCCGTCCTCGCCCTGGCCGCTGGGTCAAGCCAGATCCCAGCTGACCAGAGACCATCAGACCGTCAGGCGCTTGCGTCCCTTTGCGCGCCGCCGCTTCAGGGTCAGGCGTCCCGCGCGCGTCTGCATGCGTGCACGGAAGCCGTGGGTGCGGGCGCGCTTGCGCTTCTTGGGCTGATAGGTCCGTTTCATCTCAGGAAAGTGTGTCGGCGCAGGCCTGCGCGCCAGTATACGCAGACCGGCGCTCAGCTTTTCCTCGCGCTTTGCGCCCTCCCCTCCGGAGGGCCATGCACCCGTTGGTATATTCGCCGCCCCGCGCTCGACCCTCGGTCGCGGGGCCTCTCAAGCGGTTCGCCGAAGCTCCTCCACGGGAGTCGCCCCTCCTTGTCCTCACACGCCGACGCAGCGTCAGCCTGGCACGCGCTCTCGATGGAGCTGCGGCGCCGGATCGGCGAGTCCGCCTACGACATCTGGCTGTCGGGCGTCCAGCCGGCGGAATGGGACGGAGCCGTGCTCGAGCTGGACGCTCCCGCAGACACCGCCCGATGGCTGACCGGGCGCTACGGCCCAGTCCTGGACCGCTGCGCGTCCGAAACGCTGGGCGAGGGCTGCGTCGTCCGCCTCCGGGGAGCCGACCCCCGGAGCAGAGCCGCCGGCACTCCGGACCCCGCGCCCGCGCAACGCGACGCCCCAGGACTGCACCCGCGCTACACGTTCGATCAGTTCGTGATCGGCGAGGCCAATCGCCTCGCACACGCTGCGGCGCTGGCCGTCGCCGAGCTTCCCGGACAGGCCTACAACCCCCTCTTCCTGCACGCGCCCCCGGGCCTGGGCAAGACGCACCTCCTGCACGCGATCGGCAACTACGTCCTGGCCTTCGGCGCCGGCGCGCGCGTGCGGTACACGACAGCAGAGGCATTCACAAACCATTTCATCTCGGCGCTCGGCGCCCGCTCGCTCGCATCCTTCAAGCGCGCGTACCGAGACGTGGACGTCCTGCTGATCGACGACGTCCAGTTCCTCGCCAGCAAGGCTCGCACTGAGGAGGAGTTCTTCCACACCTTCAACGCCCTCTACGAGACCGGTCGCCAACTCGTGCTCACGTGCGACCGCCTCCCGCGCGCTCTGAGCGATGTCGAGCAGCGCCTTCGGGAGCGCTTCGAGGCCGGCCTGGTCGCCGACATCAGCGCTCCGGACCGCGCGACCCGGCTCACGATCCTTCGCAAGCGCGCGGCGCTGGACGGGGTCCGCCTGGCAGATCCCGCTGCTCTCGATCTGATCGCCGATCGCGTCACCCACAACATCAGGTCGCTCGAGGGAGCCCTCGTGCGAGTCGTCGCCTTCCACTCCCTCACGAGGCGACCCATCGACCGGGCTCTGACGGCCGAGGTCCTGGACGCGATGTATCCCGCCCCCCGGGCGGCTCCCCCTTCGATCGCGCACATCCAGGAGGTGGTCGCCGCGCACTTCGATCTCTCCGTCGCGCAGCTCACGTCCGGGAGCAGGTCCGGGAACGTCGCATGGCCGCGCCAGATCGCGATCCACCTCGCGCGTGAGCTCACAGGCTCGTCGCTCCCCGCCATCGGACGGGCATTCGGCGGGCGCAACCACGCGACCGTCCTTCACGCCTGCCGGAGAGTCGCGGCGCGGATGCAGACCGACGCACAGGCTGTTGACGAGATCGCCTCGCTCGCCGACATCCTCGCCCACGGCCAACGCGACCGCGGTTGCTGACACACTTGCCAACAGCCTCTCCACATCCGCTGCGTCGCCGCATCCGGTGCGCGGACGGGCGATCGCGCCATTTCTAAACAGACCCGATGCCCTCTACAGCTTCTAAACCAATTCAGAGGTATCAACAGTGAAGATCTCGCTGTCGCGCGAAGCTCTCCTGAGCCAGTTGCAGACGGTCAGCAGGGTCGCATCGACGCGGAGCGCCATCCAGGCGCTGTCCGGAGTCCTGCTGGCCGCGCGCTCCGACGGCTCCGAGCTCCTGGCGACCGACATGGACATCGGTCTTCGCGTCCCGCTGGAGGCTGAGGTTGCGCGAGAGGGAAGCGTCGTCCTTCCCGCTCGCCTCCTGCTCGACGTCGTGCGCTCCATGCCCGCGAAGACCATCTCCCTCGAGCAGCGCGGCGCCGAGCAGGACGTCGAGATCGTCTCTGGCAACGCCGTCTTTCACATCCGCACCCTCAGGGCCGAGGACTTCCCCCCATTCCCGGAGCTCGATCGCGCCACGGCCGTCGAGGTGCCGGCGCAGGCGTTCGTGTCGACCTCTCAGAAGGTCGCCGGCTCCGCCTCCCATGACGAGACCCGACCGGTCCTGACGGGGATCCTGGTCTCGGCCTCTGAGCGCGAGCTGCGCATGGTGGCGACCGATTCCTATCGCCTGAGCGTCAAGGAGACCTCGCTTGACTCCCCACTCGCGTCCGGCTTCGAGGTCAACGTGCCCGCGCGGGCGCTTCAGGAGCTCGCGCGCCTGGTCGGCCACGACGAGGACCAGGCGCTTCAGATCGGAGTCCAGTCCAATCAGGTCGTCTTCGGGTATGGGCGCCTGGTCCTCTCCTCGCGGCTGCTCGACGGACAGTTCCCCAACTACCGCCAGGTCCTGCCGGACACCTTCGAGCACGAGCTCCGGCTGGACGCCACGGAGCTGACGGACGTCGTGCGCAGGATCAGCCTCCTCGCCCAGCGCAACGCGCCCCTGCGCCTCTCGTTCTCCACCGGCGAGCTGACCGTGTCCGCCCAGACCCCTGACGTCGGGGAGGCCCGCGAATCGATGCCGGTTCCCTTCCAGGGAGAGCCGCTTGAGATCGGCTTCAACCCGGACTTCCTGCGCGCCGGCCTGGAGGCCATCGACGGGGAGCAGCTCCTGCTCAGGCTCATCAGCCCGCTGCGGCCGGGACTCATCGAGGCTGCGGACGGCAGTCGCTTCCGGTACCTGATCATGCCGATCAGGCTCAACGTCTGAAATCCGGACCGGCCCGGGATCGGGTGCGCGTCCTCCGTCTGTCAGCTCGCGATTTCCGGTGCTACCGGGAGGCGCGCCTCGACCTTGGCGATCGTCTCACCGTGCTCACCGGCCCAAACGGAGCCGGGAAGACGAACCTGATCGAGGCCCTCTACTTCGGCTGCACCGGCCGCTCCTGCCGGACCGTCAACGAGCGTGAGGTCGTGCGCTTCGGCCAGCAGGCGACCCGCGTGACCGTCACCGCCAGCGACCTGGATGGGCTCCACGAGCTGTCGGTCGGCTTCGCTCCCGGCCAGCCCAAGCGCATGCGGGTCGACGGGGCAGACGTCGAGCGCCTCCTCGACGTCGAGCGCCGGCCCCTGGTCAGCGTCTTCCTCCCGGAACGCCTGGAGCTCGTGAAGGGGGCTCCCGCGGTCCGCCGAGCGCATCTTGATCAGTTCGTCGCGGCTCGCTGGCCGGCGCGGGCAGCGACTCGCAGGAGTTACGCTCAGGCGCTGGCGCAGCGGAACGCACTCCTCGCGCGCGTTCGATCGGGGGGCTCCGGCCGCGGCTCGCTGGCCACCTGGGACTTGGCGCTCGCAAGGGTCGCGATCGACCTCATGGCCGACCGCCGAGCTGCCGTGAGCGAGCTCACGGAGCCGTTCTCCCGGTGGTGCGGGCTGCTCGGCCTCGATCGCGAGCCGCGCATCGCCTACCGTCCGCGGTCCCACGCCGCGTCACCGGACGAGCTGGCCGCCGAGCTGGCCGAGCGCCTCGACTCCGACCTGGAGCGCGGCTTCACGGGTCACGGCCCGCACAGGGACGAGCTCACGCTCACACGTGAGGGCCGTGACCTGCGCGCCTACGGCTCGCAGGGGCAGCAGCGGCTCGCGCTTCTGTCGCTGCTCCTCGCGGAGCGGGACGTCCTCGCCGCCCGCCGCTCTGGCCCGCCGCTGCTCCTCCTCGACGATGTGATGAGCGAACTTGACGCACGCCGCCGGGCCGCGCTGGTCGCCAATCTCAGATCGCGCCCGGGGCAGGCCGTGATCACGACGACCGACCCCGAGCACGTCCCCTTCGTCGGAGAGCACGACATCGTGCAGGTGGCTGTCGCCGACGGGTCGGTGCTCGCGGGGGCAGCCGCTTGAGGTCCCGTCGAGGCCCCCGTCCGCTGGGCCACGCCCTCGGCTCGCTGGCCGACGAGCTCGCGCCGAGGACCGTGCTCGCCGACGTGCAGCGCGCCTGGCCGGAGGTCGTCGGCCAGGAGATCGCGTGCCAGGCAAGGCCGACGGCCGAGCGTTCGGGGACGCTGACGGTCTCATGCGCCGCCGCGGTGTGGGCCCAGGAGCTGGATCTCATGGCGCCCACGATCCTGGAGAGCCTGAACCGCGTCCTGCCGAGCGCCGGCCTGACGCGGCTTCGCTGCGTCGCCACCGGTCTCTGAAACCGCCTCCGCCGGCCGCGTTTTGCGCGTCTTTGCAGGAGAAAGACGCCATCTGACGGTGCGTTTCCAACCGCACTGTGTGCTATTCTGAACACACGACTCCTGACGCTCCGGAGCGCCTCGCAGGGCGCGTCCCCGGGGCGTCTCAACGTAATCGGAGGATCGTGTCAGACGACCACGGCGCCCCTCGGGGCGCCAACCCAAGCTCAAGCTACGACGCGCAGGACATCACGGTCCTGGAGGGACTCGAGGCAGTCCGCAAGCGCCCGGGGATGTACATCGGGTCCACGGGCGAGCGGGGCCTGCACCACCTCGTATACGAGGTGGTCGACAACTCCGTCGACGAGGCGCTCGCGGGCCACTGCTCGCAGGTGGCGGTCACGATCCACCCCGACAGCTCGGTCACCATCGCCGATGACGGGCGTGGGATCCCGGTCGGCATCATGGAGAAGGAGCAGCGCCCCGCCGTCGAGGTCGTGCTCACGGTCCTGCACGCGGGCGGCAAGTTCGGCGACGGCGGTGGCTACAAGGTCTCCGGCGGTCTGCACGGCGTCGGCGTCTCGGTCGTCAACGCGCTCTCGGAATGGCTGACGGTCGAGGTCCGCCGCGACGGCCACAGCTGGACGCAGCGCTACGAGCGCGGTACGCCGGTGACCGCGCTGCAGAGAGGCGAGCGGACCGATCAGACCGGCACCACGATCACGTTCCTGCCCGACGCCGAGATCTTCGAGACCCTGGAGATCAACTTCAAGACGATCGAGGAGCGGATGCGTGACACCGCCTTCCTCACGCGGGGACTGCACATCACGATCGTCGACGAGCGCGGCGACGGGCGGCGGGTGGAGTTCCAGTACGAGGGCGGCATCGTCGACTTCGTCTCCTACCTCAACCAGAACAAGGAGCCGATCCACCGGCGCGTGATCTCGTTCGAGGGTGAGAGCGAGGAGGGGGCCGTGGAGGTCGCGATGCAGTGGAACTCCTCCTACCAGGAGTCGGTCTTCTCGTTCGCCAACAACATCAACACGCTTGAGGGCGGCTCACACCTGTCCGGCTTCCGCTCGGCGCTTACGACCGCACTGAACAAGTACGCGCGCGACAAGGGCGAGCTCAAGGAGAAGGACGACTCCCTGACCGGGGAGGACGTGCGCGAGGGGCTAACGGCGGTGATCTCGGCCAAGCTCACCGATCCGCAGTTCGAGGGTCAGACGAAGACCAAGCTCGGCAACCCGGGGATGGAGGGGTTCGTGCGCTCGGTCGTCTACGCACGCCTCAGCGAGTTCCTGGAGGAGAACCCGCAGGACGCCCGGTCGGTGATCCGCAAGGCCGTCCAGGCCGCGCAGGCGCGCGCCGCCGCACGCAAGGCGCGGGACCTAACGCGCCGCAAGTCCGCGCTCGAGAACTCGGCGCTGCCCGGAAAGCTCGCGGACTGCTCGATCAAGGACCCCTCCCTGGCCGAGCTGTTCATCGTCGAGGGCGACTCCGCCGGCGGCTCCGCCGTCAGCGCCCGCGACCGCAACACGCAGGCGATCCTCCCGCTCCGAGGAAAGATCCTCAACGTCGAGAAGAGCCGGATCGACAAGGTCCTCGGGAACGCCGAGATCCAGGCGCTGATCACGGCGATCGGCACCGGCGTGCGCGACGAGTTCGACCTCGAGAAGGCCCGCTACCACAAGATCGTGCTGCTGACGGACGCCGACGTCGACGGCGCCCACATCCGAACGCTGGCGCTCACGCTCCTGTTCCGCGAGATGCAGCCTCTGATCGAGGCCGGGTACGTGTACATCGCAAAGCCGCCGCTGTACCGGCTCACCCGGGGACAGAACCACCGTTACATCGAGCGCGAGTCCGAGCTGGAGGACATCCTGCTCGGCGACAAGCTGGACAAGCTTGAGGTGCGCGATCGCGACGGGAGGGCCTTCAAGCTCACGGAGGCTCGCTGGAAGCGCTTCGCCCGACTTCTCAAGCAGTACGAGGGTTGGTCGGCGGCGCTGCGCGCCGCGCACGGCCAGGGCGTGGTCTCCTTCCTGCAGCAGGCGCGGATGCTCGAGGAGCAGGTCGCCGACCTTCCGTCGCTGCTGCGCCACATCGCGGCAGACGAGTCAAACGGGGCCGGGCACGCGTACCGCCTGCAGCTGGTCTCCGAGCACCCGGACGAGGTCGTCGTCCGCACGATCGAAGCGCGCACGGGACTGGCCACCACCCACCACGTGCGCCACGCGGCTCTCTCCGCGGGCGAGTACCGGCGGCTCGCGGAGGTCCATCGCGACCTGGAGGGCCTCACCGGGACCCCTCCGTTCACGGTCGCGCTCGGCGACAACGTGCGCGAGGCCCCGGGGTTCGCCGAGCTGCACGACGCCGTGCTCGCCATCGCTCAGAAGGGCATCGAGTACTACCGCTTCAAGGGCCTGGGCGAGATGGACGCCGACGAGCTTCGCGAGACGACGATGGATCCCGCCACCCGAACGCTCGTCCAGGTGACGATGGAGGACGCCGCCTCGGCCGACCTCGTGTTCTCGATGCTGATGGGCGACCAGGTCGAGCCTCGCCGCCAGTTCATCGAGGAGAACGCCCGCCTGGCGACGCTGGACACATGACCCGGATCGCCTCCGACCCCACCCCGCCAGCGATGACGCTCGGCTCCCCCGCCCACCTCGCCAGCCCCTCCGGCAGGTAGTCGATGTCAGCGATCGACACCATCGGCGGCGGCAACATCGAGCCGCGCGGGCTCGAGGAGGAGATGCGCTCGGCGTACCTCGACTACGCCATGTCCGTGATCGTCGGGCGCGCGCTTCCCAGCGTCGAGGACGGGCTCAAGCCCGTCCAGCGCCGGATCCTCTATGTGATGAGCGAGATGGGCCTGCGCGCCTCCACGGGCCGCAAGCACGTCAAGTGCGCCCAGATCGTCGGCGAGGTGATGGGCAAGTACCACCCGCACGGCGACAGCGCGATCTACGACGCGCTCGCGCGGATGGCGCAGGAGTTCTCGATGCGCAACCTGCTTGTAGACGGTCACGGGAACTTCGGGAACATCGACGGCTGGCCGCCTGCCGCGATGCGCTACACCGAGGCGCGGATGTCGCGCCTGGCGGAGGAGATGCTCCGCGACATCGACGCCGAGACCGTCGATTTCGGTCCGACCTACGACGGGTCGCGCCAGGAGCCGCTTGTGCTCCCGGCCCGCTTCCCCAACCTGCTGGTCAACGGCGCCGCCGGGATCGCCGTCGGGATGGCGACGAACATCCCGCCCCACAACCTGCGCGAGGTCGTCGCCGCGACGATCGCCTACATCGACGATCCCCAGATCGACGTCGAGGGGCTGATGCGGCACATCAGGGGACCGGACTTCCCGACCGCCGGCACGATCCTCGGACGCGACGGGATCCGCGACGCCTACGCGACCGGGCGCGGCCGCATCCGGGTCCAGGCGAAGGCGCACATCGAGCCGATCGGCCAGGGCAAGGAGGCGATCATCGTCACCGAGCTGCCGTATCAGGTCCGCAAGGGCGGGGACGGAGGCCTGATCGAGAAGATCGCCGACCTCGTCAACGAGAAGCGGATCCCCGAGATCGCCGACATCCGGGACGAGTCCGACCGCCGCGGGATGCGGATCGTGATCGAGCTCAAGCGCGGCGTCGTGCCCAAGGTGGTGCTCAACAAGCTCCACAAGCACACGCCGATGCAGACCACGTTCGGGGTAAACATGGTCGCGCTCGTCGACAACGTGCCGCGGACCCTGTCGCTGCACGAGGTGATCGGCCACTACGTCGACCACCAGCGCGACGTGATCGTGCGGCGCACCAAGTACGAGCTGCGCCGCGCCGAGGAGCGCGCGCACGTGCTGGAGGGGCTGCTGGTGGCCCTCGCCAACCTCGATGAGGTGATCGCGCTGATCCGCGCCTCGCGCGACACGGAGACCGCGCGCTCCGGCCTGGTGGAGCGCTACGAGCTGACCGTCGTGCAGGCGCAGGCGATCCTCCAGCTCACGCTCAGCCGCCTGACCGCGCTCGAGGCGGAGAAGATCCGGACCGAGCACGCCGACCTCGTCGAGCGCATCAAGGAGCTGCGGGCGATCCTCGGCGACGAGCAGCGGGTCCTGGACCTGATCAAGGAGGAGCTGACCGAGATCGCCGATCGCTTCGGGGACGAGCGGCGAACCGAGATCACCCACGCCGAGGGCGAGATCGACATCGAGGACCTGATCGCCGACCAGCAGATGGTCATCTCGATCACCCACTCCGGCTACATCAAGTCGCTGCCGCTGTCCACGTACCGCCAGCAGCGACGCGGCGGGGTGGGCGTGACCGGGATGGACATGAAGGACGACGACTGGATCGAGCACCTCTTCGTCTGCTCGACCCACGACTACCTGCTGTTCTTCACCAATCGCGGCAAGGTCTACCGCTCCAAGGTCTACGACCTGCCGGAGATGTCACGGACCGCGAAGGGCCGTGCGCTGGTCAACGTGCTCCCGCTCCGCGAGGGCGAGCGAGTCCAGTCCGTGCTGTCGACGCGGGACTTCACAGAGGGACGCTACCTCGTGTTCGCGACGCGCGACGGGATCGTCAAGAAGACCGAGTTCGCCGCCTACAACACTCCCATCAAGGCGGACGGGATCATCGCGATCAGCATCCGCGACGACGACGAGCTGATCGCCGTGCGCCGCACCAGCGGCCACGACGACATCATCATGGTGTCCCGTTCCGGGCAGGCCGCCCGCTTCTCGGAGTCGCAGGTGCGCCCGATGGGGCGCGACACCAGCGGCGTGCGCGGGATGAACGTCGCCCAGAGGGGGAACGCGGTGCTGTCGATGGACGTAGCCCGTGACGACCAGGAGCTGCTCGTCGTGACCGAGAACGGCTACGGCAAGCGAACCTCGATCTCCGAGTACCCGGTCAAGGGCCGCGGCACGATGGGGGTCAAGACGATCACCCTGACCGACCGCAAGGGCCAGCTGGCGGGGGCTCTGGTCGTGCGCGAGCACCAGGAGCTGGTCTTCATCTCCCAGAACGGGATGGTGCAGCGAACGTCCGTGCGTGAGATCAACCGCTATGGCCGCGCGTCGCAGGGCGTGCGGGTGATGAACGTCCGTGACGGCGACCAGGTCTCAGCGGTCGCCCTGGTGGTGGAGTCCGAGCCCGACGCCGCCGCGCCGGGCAGCGGCCAGCAGCCTCCGGCGGGCGAGCAGCCTCCGGCGGGCGAGCAGCGCAGCGAAGAAGCGCCCACCGACGAGGCTTGAGCGGCCCTGGGGCGAGACCGGCGAGCGTCCGGATCTCGAGCGGCGGCCGCGGTCGGCGTGACCGGCGGCCCGGGGTGGCCGATCGCGCGGCGCCGGCCCGGGGACGCGAGCGGTTCGCACGGTCGGGTAGGTCGAGCCGATCCGGTACCCTCTCTCCTACCAGAGAAAGGAGGTGGTCCGAGCTTGTCTGAAAGTCTTTGCGGGACCCTGGAGGTGCCCGGCCGCTAGGTCGGAGGCTGACCCCGCCCAGCGGAGTCCAACCCGAGGCACCGCCCCGACCGTCGCCGGCACTGGTCCCTCCGGCGCTCACGACGGTCGTGGTCCAGCAGCCACTCATGCGAGGGGCGCCGTGTGTCGAGCGGCGCCCCTCGCGCTTTCCGCGATCGACCGGGCGCGCCGCGCAGCGGCGGTTGGGCCGCGGCCGGCCTCTCAGGCGGCCAGATAGGCGCGCCAGGCCGCCGGGATCGTCGGGCTTGCGACGCGGATGAACACCGTCGGGCTCGGGGCCCGCGGCGGGCGGACCGGGTGCATCCCGATCTGGCGGGGCAGCATGTCGCCCTTGCGCCGGTTGCACGGCGCGCACGACGCGACGATGTTCTCCCATGTCGACGGTCCGCCCTTGGACCGCGGCACGACGTGGTCGACGGTCAGGTTCGCGCGGGAGCCGCAGTACTGGCAGGTCCAGTCGTCGCGGGCGAAGACCGCGCGCCGGGTGATCTTGCGCCGGTGGCTGTCGCGCGGGACGCGCACATAGCTCACCAGGCGGATCACGAGCGGCCGGTCCAGCGTGGTCGTGGCCGAGTGCAGCCGCCAGTCGGCCGCCTCGATCATCTCGGCCTTCTCCTTGAGCAGCAGCACGACCGCTCGACGCACCGTGCAGACGTTGATCGGCTCGTAGGTCGCGTTCAGGACGAGCACCCGGCCACCCTCACGCCCCCGCCGCTGGTGCTCGTCCTGCGGCGTGGGCCCCGCTGGGTCGATCGGTGTGGTGAGGGCCATCGGACTGGGTGCCCTGAGTCTACCGGCGCCCAAGGCGCCTCCCGGCCCGCCGAGAGAGCCGGCCCGCCGCGAGCGCCGCGGGCCCGCGCGGCGGCCGGCAACCGGCCGGCTGGGAGGGCGCGGACCGAGCCGGCCGGCCGCGATCGAGGCGTGAGGCGCGCGGCCTCAGGCGGCCGGGAAGCTGCCCAGGACCCGCAGGTGCTCGACCCGGTCTCGCAGCCCGGCGAGGCCGGCGGCGACGTTGGGGTCCTCCGCGGCGCCCTCCAGATCCGCGAAGAACATGTACCGGCCCAGGCCCTGCTTGCGCGGTCGCGATTCGATCCGCGTGAGGTTGACCCCGCGCTGCGCGAACTCGCCCAGGCACGCGACCAGCCACCCCGGCGCCTCCGCCCCCACGCCCCAGAACACGATCGCGGTCTTCCAGGGGCCGTCGTCCTCCGGAGCGTGTGCCTCGCCCGTCCCCGCAGGGGCGAGCCACACGAACCGCGTCTCGTTCCCGGCGCTGTCCTCGATGCCCCCCAGCAGCACGGTGGCGCCGTAGCGCTCGGCCGCCAATCGGGTGCCGATCGCCGCCCACGGACGCTCCTCGCCTGCGACCAGGCGAACCGCCTCCGCCGTCGAGCTGGCCGCGAGCACCCGCGCCCCGGGCAGGCGGGACCGCAGGAACCGCGCGCACTGGGCGTTCGCCTGCGGATGGGAGATGACGGCCTCGATCGCGCCGAGCTCCAGCTTGTGGCGGGCGATCAGGCAGTGGTGGATCGGCTGGACGATCTCACCGGCGATCGCCACCTCGTCGGTCTCGATCGCGAGCGCGTCCAGGGTGGCGTTGACCGAGCCCTCGATCGAGTTCTCGATGGGCACGACCGCCCGGTCGACCGCGCGGTCGCGCACGGCCGCGATCGTGTCGTAGATCGTCGGCAGGGCCACGGCCTCGATCTCCATCCGTCTCGCCGCCGCGAGCAGCGCCTCGTGCGAGTTTGTGCCCTCCGGGCCGAGGTAGCCGACCCTCATCTTCGTCCCGCCGCCGGGATCCGCGCGCTCGGCCCGCGCCGGCGCACCGGCTCAGCGTCCCCTGCCGCCGCGTGATCCATCGCCCATCGCGGTGCGGACCGCCTCCTGCTCCTCGGGAGAGAGCTCGAGCTCAGGGCGCCCGTCGCGCACCTGCTTGGCGTACAGCCGCGCCTGGTCTCGATGGTGGATCGCGGTCAGCACCACACCGGTGCTGCGCTCGTCAAGGAGTGCGATCGAGATCGACTGCCGTCCCGACATCTCCCCGTAGGCGTCGTAGCGGATCAGCGAGCTGTGCGTGACGGCGCCGTCGATCCGCCGCTCGGCGGCGGCCATCCGGTCATCGAGTGACGCGGCGATGTCCTGTACGTACTCACGCAGGACCTCGAACCGATCCTGCAGCGCCGCCGCGTGCGCCACGAGATCCTCACGTCGGTCGCCCAGCACGGCGCTCTGGTCCGCGCGCAGCCGCCCCATCCGGAGGGCGAGCCAGAGGCTGGACGCCAGCGCCGCGACGGCGACCGCGGCGGCCGCCAGCGCGACGATCCCGGCGGTGCTCGTCAGGTCGTGCACCGCAGGAAGGATAGGCCGCGGGATCCCGGCGAGCTACGGGAAGGTGACCGTGTAGCTGATCGAGTTGTTGGCCGTGTTCTTCTCGCCCGGGACGCTCTCGATCGCCGCCACGACGGTCTGCGTCCCGGCGGGCGCCGGGCTGCTCAGTGTGACGTCGCACGTGTAGCTGTGGCCGGGGAGCGTCTGGGCCACGGTGGCGGAGCCGGTCACGCTCGTGCCGTTGACCGTCACCTTGCAGACGACGTTGGACTCCGCGTTCTGCCCGGTGTTGGTGAAGCTCAGCACGAACGTCGGCGTGGTGGAGGCCAGCGAGTTCGGCGAGCCCACCTGGAGCGCCGTGCCCGCGACGCTGACCGAGTCGAGCCGGTGTCCGTGCAGGCCCGGCGCGATCCTGCCGGACGCAAGCCTGACCCGCAGCGCACGGGCGATGTTCGATGGCACCAGCCACGTCAGCGACGGGACGAACTGGCCGGACGGCAGTCCGGCGAAGCGGACGCCGGCCGCGTTCATCGCGGCGTAGATCTCCGGCGATGAATAGTCCTTGTAGACCACGTCGGAGGCGTAGAACCGCGCGGTCTGAAGCGCGATCGCGTCGACGGCGGTCTGGTTGCCGTTGAGCGCGGGCTGGATCTGGGTCGCGATCTGGCCGATCCCATCGGCTCTCATCCGCAGTGCCAGCAGAAGGTTCGCGTTGCCGTTGCGCAGCTGGTCGGGCACGCTCAGCTGCTGCGCCCTGGTGACCAGCGTCCTCGCCTGCGAGCCGGCGCTGTCGATCGCGTTCTGAGTCGTGGTGGCCCCGGCGCTGCCCGCGGTCGCCAGTGCCTTGAACAGCGCCTGCCCGTTGGCGTTGGAGCTCTGGATCAGCGACGCGGCATCGCCTGTGTAGCTCTGCATCGCGCTGTTGTTGGCGCTCACCTGACAGCTGTGGACGCCCAGGGCGATAAGCACGATCACGACCAGCAGCGCCCCGAGCGCCACCGCCCGGCGAACCTGTACGGTCTGATGGTCGCCTGGCGGGCGCCCCGAGCCTCCGCCGCGTCCCCGGCGAGTCGGTCCGATGCGCGAGCCCGCGCGGGGTCTCGTGCGAGTCTCTTTACGAGGCGCCTCGTCGGCCTCGTCGAAGAACGACAAGCGGGATCGCTCCTTACAGGTCCGGTGAAGCGTGCAGTATGACCGCCCTGACGGCCGGACCCGCAAGTGCGGCAACCGACCGTGCAACCGTGCGCGGCGACGCGCTGCGGGCACATCGAGGGCGCAGGGACCGGGCCGCCGGCGTTGAAAGGCCCGGGATGAGGTTCCGCGACGATCGCCCGACGCGCGCGACGCGCGCCCTGACCCGCTCCCCCGTCCACGCCGGCGCCGGTGAGGGCGCAGCCGAGGGGCCGACGGCCGCCGGAACGCGCTCGGGCGCCGCAACGCGCCCGGACCCCGGGACCGGATGGCGAGCCGCGACGGCCGGCGGGCGCTCGGGCTCGCCGCTGGTCCTCGACCGCTACAGGCTCGCGCGCCGGCTGGGCAGCGGCGCGTTCGGAACCGTGTGGCTGGCGCGCGACGAGCGGCTCGAGCGCGATGTGGCCGTCAAGATCCTCGACCGGGCGCGCGTCGGCGGGCGCTTCGAGCGGGAGGCGCGCGTCGCGGCGCGGCTCTCGCACCCGGCGATCGTGACCCTCTACGAGGCCGCGGTCGACGACGACGGGGCCTACCTCGTCTCCGAGCTGGTGCGCGGCCGCACGCTTGATCGAATGCTGGCCGCGGGCCGGCTCTCTGACCGGGAGATCGTCGCGATCGCGGTCGCGCTCTGCGACGCGCTGGAGCACGCGCACGCGCAGCACGTCGTGCACCGCGACGTCAAGCCCTCCAACGTGCTCATCCCGGAGCCGCTCCTGCCCGCCGGCCCGCCGGCGAAGCTGACCGACTTCGGGATCGCGAGCGTCGCCGGGGCCGAGTCCCTGACGGTCACAGGCGACGTGGTCGGCACGCTCGCGTACATGGCGCCCGAGCAGGCCGCCGGGCTCGACGCCGGCCCCTCCGCCGACCTCTACTCGCTCGCGGTCGTCGTCTACGAGGCGCTGACCGGGGTCAACCCGCTCGCCGGTGCCGCCGCGCAGCGCTCGCGCCGCCTCGGTATCCGCCTCGTGCCGCTGCATCGCCAGCGGCGAGACCTGCCGCGCGAGCTGTGCCACGCCCTCGATCGCGCGCTGCGGCCCCACCCTGGCGAGCGGGGCTCGCTCACGGCGCTCCGCGGGGCGCTTGCGGCGGCGGCCGACCTGGTCGGCGACGAGCCGGGGGTCTCTGACGGGCCGTGGAGGCTCCCGTTCACCAGGTCACGCCGGACCGCGCCGTCTCCCGCCGCGCCCGGCGCCTGGACTCCGTCGGGTACATGGCCCGCGGGACGCGGGCCGGACCCGGGTCCGGCCGGCGACCTGGGCGGCCCGGCCGCCCTCGCCGGTCGAGGCTGGCTGGATCCCGCGCCTGCGCCCGAAGCTCGCCGGGAGGCCGCGTCGCCGGGTGCGCAGGAAGCACTGCCGCCGCCGCTTGAGTGGCCCCCCCGGGCGCTCGCGGCCGTGGCCGCCGCCGCGACGGCCGCGTGGGTCGGCTCGGCGCTGCTTCCGTCGCCTCCGGTCCCGGTGCCGGCGATGGGACTGCTCGCGGCCGTGGCGACGCTGCTGCTGCCGCGGGTGGGCTGGGGCGCCGTGACGGCGGGGCTGTGCCT
>JAJZWB010000205.1 GCA_021846845.1 Actinomycetes bacterium
GATCTCGATATCGGACGCGCACCGATGTGATTTCTGGTTGACTTAGCGGTGTGTTGGGCCGGGAACGTGCCGCGGGCCGGCATGTCTCGTCGTCAAGCGGCAACGGGCGAACCGGCCTTCCCCTACTGCCTGTGAGGCGCGTGATAGAGCGCCGTCAGGCGGTGCTGTTCGCCGCGGTCCTGGCGTACGCGATCGTGTTCGCGCTGCGCGAGTGGAGCGAGAACCCCGCGGAGGGAATCGACCTCCTCTACATCGTTCCGGTCGCGCTGGTCGCACTGGAGCTCGGGTTCCTGGCGGGGCTGGGCGCGGCGCTCGGCGGGATCATCCTGACGGTGCTGTGGAGGGCCAGCGAGCACCTGGACGTCCTGTCGGTCGCCAACCTGACCCGGGCGGTCGCGCTGCTCGCGGTCGGCGGACTCGCCGGATGGTTCAGCGACCGGATGCGAAGCGCCCAGCACCGCCAGCAGCTGCTCCTCCAGTCAGGCATGACGCTGACCAGGCTCGGCAACGACGACGGGCTGGCGGCCGCGCTCGCCGAGCAGGCCGGCAGGCTGGTGGGAACCGGCGAGGTCCGCGTCGAGATGGGGGACGCGGATGATGGCGGACCACCGGTGGACGACGGGCTGCGGATCCCCCTCGAGGCGGGCGGGGTCCGCTACGGGACGCTCAGCGTGACCGGATCAAGACCCCTCGGGGCCGACGATCGAACCGCGCTGGCGATCCTGGCCCTCCAGGCTGCCGTGGCGGCCGAGAACGCCAGGCTGCTGCTCATCGAGCGCGAGCGGGCGGTGATGCGGGCGGAGCTGCGCGCCGCCAGGCGCCAGCTCGACGACCGCGCGTTCCAGCTGCGCGAGATGATCGACCGCGTCGAGGCTGAGCGCAACCACGTCGCGCACGAGCTGCACGAACAGGCCGCCCAGATGCTCGCCGGCGTCCTGCTGGAGCTCGCGGCGCTGGACCGGCAGCCGAGGGCCGACGCCGGCGAGCCCAGCCTGGAGCAGCTCCGAAGCGACATCGGGTCCACCATGCAGTCGCTGCGGGCCCTTGCGGTGGGCCTCAAGCCGTCCGCGCTGGCGCTCGGGCTGGAGACGGCCCTCCACGAGCTGGTCGCCGCTCGCACAGACTGCGACGCCAGGACCGTGTCGGTCGCCGGGACAGATGAGCTGGACCCGGCCACCGGCCTGCTCGTCTACCGCGTCGTCGAGGAGGCGCTGCAGGCGGTCCCCGTGGCGACCGGCATCTCGGTCCGCACGGACGCGCACACGAGCCGGCTGGTGACCGAGATCGACTCCCCCGCGGGCGGCATCGAGCCCGAGCGCCTGGCGATCCTCAGCGCGCGGATCGATCTGCTCGGCGGTGAGCTGAACGCCTCCGGGACCCGACTGCACGCGACCGTGCCGCTCGACCTCCGGATCGATGAGGCCGGCAACGTGAGAGTCGCCGGATCGAGGTGAGGCCGCGACCGGCGCACCGGCGCCGCCCGCCGACGAGGCCCGTCACCCGCTCGCTCGCCTGCCCTCGCAGCCGCGCGAGGTTCTGACGCCGGGCGCGCACGGTCGCCGACGTGGAGGCTCGGCGGCCGGAGGCGACAGCGGCGCCCGGGCGCGGTGTGCGCCCCGGCTTGGTTGGACGCCGGCCTCGGATGCCGCGAGGGCGCCCGCGAGCCCGGTCTCATAGATGCCCCACAGCTCCCGCACCTGCTCTGGGGCTCGCGCGGCGGGGGCGAGCAGTCCGGTGATGTGGAGCGAGCTCGCCGCGACGGCCGCAAGGTCGGTCGGACCGGGGAGCGTCATCTGCCTGGCCGGCCCGGGGACATCCGCGAGCTGCGCTCCTGCGCCGGCCGGCTGATATGGAGGTCGGGTTGTCAAGGGGTGTGCGGGAGCGGCGTCGTTGATCGGCGTGGGGGTCTGCTGATCGTCCGGGGTTCCCGGGACGGCGCGAGATTGGGGTCAGCGTGTCGGTGGCGTTGCCAGGCTGATATTCGAGGGCTGGGTACCTCATGACCTTGTGTTCGTCGCGGTCCGCGTTCTAGGAGCGGGCGCCGCCGCTGACCTGTTGGTCGGTGGTTGCCCATAGCCGGATCGCGGACCGGCGTGCAGAGCGACGAGTGATGGCCCGGGGGGGTGTCTCGCGCGCGTCCCGGCAGCACCGGCCGCGCGATATGGAGCTAACGGGTTAGAGCGTGGCCGCCTCCCAGCAGAACGCTGCGAGCTCACGGGCGCATGCGATCGCGACGACCCCGGCGGGCTTGTGACGCTGACCGCGCAGCACCGTCCAGCGTTGATGCAGCCGACGCTGAGCGCGCCAGGAGATCTCGATCACCCTGGGGTCCTGGCCGTGCTGACGGCGTTGCAGGCCCTCGCCGACGGCGGGTTGGTGGCGATAGTGGTGGGCGGCCTCGACCAGCAGCCGACGGGCGTGGACCGGGCCGGCTTTGGTGATCGATCCCTGCCGGCGCTTGGTGTCGGAGGTGTGCTCGGTCGGGACGATCCCCAAGAACCCGGAGAGCGGCTTGGGTCGAAACCGGCGCCAGTCACCAATCTCGGCGCACAGCCCGGCGGCCGAAAGGGTGTCGATCCCGCGAAAGCACCGCAGCCGCGCAATCGTGGTGGCGTGAGTGCTGTCGGGGATCGCGTGCTCAAGGGCGGCCAACAGCGCTGCGCGGCGGCCCATCAGCATCTCGATCGCCGACAGATAGTCGATGAACACGGCCGTCGAGCACGGATCGTCAAACCGCAGGCTGCGCAGCCAGGCCATGTGCTTCTGAGTCCAGGCGCTGCCGGGCCCCGTCCACCGGATATCGCGCCGCAGCAGCATCTTGCCCAGCCGGTGACGGGCGCGCATCAAATCTCCGCGGACGTCCTCGATCGCGCGCACGACGTCACGGAACTGCTCATCAGCGACGGTCGGCACAAACGCGAAGCGCAGTTCCCCGGCCGCTAACAAGCGCGCCAAGCGCTCGGCATCACGACGGTCGGTCTTGACCCGGTCCCCGGACGCGCGCGGAACCTTGCCCGCCGCCACGACCTGCACATCGATCCCACGCGCCCGGGCCTGGCGGGCCAGCCCGAACCCGGTCGGCCCGGCTTCATAGACCGCAGTGACCGGGCCGGGCAACGACCCGAGAAAGTCGACGACGTCGACCGGGGCCACACGCAGCTTGACGCCTCGCAGCTCCCCGGTCTCAGCGTTCAGGATCGCGGCGTGCGTCTGAGCTGCGTGGACGTCCAGTCCCACCAGCGAAATACTGCGCATCGGTCGGCACCTCCCAGAGCTGGGGTGTCGACGCCGGGCCCATTCCCGACGTCCAGTCCCCGCACATCTCTGCGCGAGGTGCCGACCGGTCTACCGGATCACCACCCG
>JAJZWB010000074.1 GCA_021846845.1 Actinomycetes bacterium
CGAGCCGGCGTGGCGGCCGCCCGGGCGCGGATGAACGAGGATGCGGGCGTCCGGGGCGCGGATGAACGAGGATGCGGGCGTCCGGGGCGCGGATGAGCGAGGAGGCGGCGAGATGAGCGGTCTCGGCACGACAGGCGGGCATGACCTGGCCTTCGCGGGGCCAGGTGCGCTGGCGGCTCTCGTGCGGGACGGGCAGGTGCACCCGCGCGAGCTGGTGGAGCTGTTCCTGAGGCGGATCGACGCGCTCGACGGCCGGCTGAACGCGTTTCGCGCAGTGCTCGGCGAGCGGGCGCTGGCGGAGGCGGAGCGGGTCGATCGCAGCGGCTCGCTCGCGGGCGTGCCGATCGCGGTCAAGGACGACCTCCCGCTCGCCGGGGAGCGCGCCACGCATGGCACGCGCGCGCCGGTGTCGCCGGCCCCGGCCGACGCCGAGGCGGTGCGGCGGCTGCGGGCGGCCGGCGCGATCCCGATCGGGATCACGAACGTCCCGGAGCTCACGATCTTCCCGTGGACCGCGAGTGCGGCCAACGGCGTGACACGCAACCCGTGGAACCCGCAGCGCACGCCGGGCGGCTCGTCAGGCGGCTCCGCCGCCGCGGTCGCCTCCGCGATGGCGCCGGCGGCGACCGGCTCGGACGGCGGAGGCTCGATCCGCATTCCGGCCGCAGCCTGCGGCCTGGTCGGGATGAAGCCCTCACGCGGGCGGGTCTCGTCGGCGCCGGCCGCCGCCGGCTGGTTCGGTCTGTCGGTCCACGGTGCGCTCGCCCGCACGGTCGCCGACAGCGCGCTGCTTCTCGACGTGATGCACGGAGCTCTGCCGGTGGACACCGATCGCGCTCCCCCGTTCACCGGCAGCTACGCGCGGGCCGCTGCCGAGCCGCCCCGGAGATTGCGGATCGCGGTCTCTCGGAGGCTGCCGCCGGGCCTGATCGGCCGGCTGTCCGCGTCGCAGCGTGGCGCTTGGGAGCGAACCTCGTCGCTGCTGAGCTCGCTGGGCCATCACGTGGTCGAGCGCGACCCGGACTACGGTCTGGCGCAGCTGGAGTTCCTGCAGCTGTGGCTGCGCGCCATCCATGAGGAGTCGAGGGCGGTGTCCGAGCCCGTGCTCCTGGAGCCAACGACCCGGCAGATGGCGGCCGCCGGCAGATGGCTGGTGCCGCCGTCGCGCCGCAACGCGCTGCTGGCGAGACGGTCGCGCACCGCCGATCGGATCGGCGCGCTGTGGGAGGAGTTCGACGTGCTGATGACGCCCGCGCTCGCCAGGACCGCGATCGCGGCCGAGGGTGGGTTCGGGCGCCCGGCGCCGATGGCGATCGACCTCGCGGGGCGCTTCACGCCCTTCACGCCGATCTTCAACCTGACCGGGCAGCCGGCGATCTCCGTGCCGGCAGGCATCGGGCCCGACGGGCTGCCGCTGGCGGTGCAGATCGTCGGAAGGCTGGGCGCGGAGGACCTGCTCTTCTCGCTCGCGGGCGAGCTAGAGTCCGCGGCGCCATGGGCGCAGCTTCGCCCCGCCGTCGCCTGAGCGCGGCCGGCGACCGCCGGCGATCCGGAGGCGCGCGCGTCGCCTATGCACGGCCGGTGCCCGCCCGCGTGAGCGTTCGGGTCGCGGCCGGCGTCGTCGAGAACCGGTGCCTGTGTCCCGCCGATCCTCCTGCGCCGGAGCTCCGGCGCGATCGTGACCGCCAGCGGATCCTCATCGGGGCCGACGCGCTGCTGCTGGATGCGCGCGCGCCGGTTGCGCCGGTTCGCTGTGGGAGGGCCCTGTCGCTGGCCGGAAGGCTCGCGGCGCGCCTGCGCTGAGCGATCGGCCGGGGTGCGCCGACCCGGCGAGCGGACGCTCCGGCGCCGGCCGTGGGGCCTGCACCATGCGCGCGCCGGGCGCTCGCCCGCCGGCGGGCGCGGCGATCGACCGCTGCGAAGCGAGCACCGCGATCCCGAGCGCCAGAAAGACCGCCGCGATCGCCCCGCCGAACGCGCGGCGGTGGCGGCGTCGAGCCTGGGCCTTCACAGCCAGGCGCGTGGGCGTGGAGGCAGGGATGGGGACGGAGTGGGCAGGCCATTGCCCTGGGTCCGGCAGGGATGAGGCGACGCCGCCGGCGGCCGGGATCGACGGCCGGGTCGGGGCGGGCAGGGAGGGGGCGACAGCCCTGGCGGCCGGGATGAGCGATCCGGTCGGGGCGGGCAGGGAGGGGGCGACAGCCCTGGCGGCCGGGATGGGCGATCCGGTCGGGGCGGGCGGGGCCGCGACGGCGCGCGGCTCGGCTCTCCAAGCGGGCCCCTCGGCAAGCGAGGCGAGAAGTCCACGCACCAGCTCGCCGTCCAGTCCCCGCAGTGCCAGCCGCCGAGCGATGCGCTCGCGGCGCGCGATCAGCCTCTCCGGGCGGACCCCGGACATCGCCGCGATGCGTCGATCGTCCAGACCGTGCGCGCACCAGAGGTCGACCAGCGCACGGTCGGCCGCGTCCAGCGCGCGAGCGGACTCACGCAACCAGAGAGCGTCCATCCGCTTCCATGTCGAGGCCACCAGGGCATTCTCGCATCGGAAGCGGTCGGCCCGGCGTGCCTCCGCGCTGCGGGCGGGGTGCCCACCGCACCGTCATCTGCTTGGATCCAGTCGGCCCGGCTCCGGCGTCGGGCCCGGGCGAACGGCAAAGGAGCGGCAGATGCCCGTCGGTACCCCACCTGAGATCCGGCCGGCAGACGCGCGGACCGCGCGGCAGGTGCACGGCGCCAACGGCGTCACGCTTGAGTACCCCGTCATCCGTCACATGACCAACCTGGAGTCGGTCGTGACCTACGAGGGGACAGCCGACGCGCACGCGCTGGTCGTCGGCCGCGCGCTGACCGGGATCAACGCGTTCCGCTGACACGGAGCCCGGCGCGCGGGGGTCGGAGAGCGTACGACGTGGTCGAGCGCGACGCCTATGCGGAGCGTGCGCTTCGCGCCCACGCGGCGATGGAGGCCCGCTTTCGCCGGGCGGACGGCCTCTACCGCCGCGACGGGAGGCCCCACCGCCCGGGCGCGGCGGCGCACCTGTGGCCGTTCGCGCGCGCCCTGGTCGCGACGCTGGACGTCATCGGCGCCGGCGACGGGAGGTCCGAGGGGGGCGCGGTGGAGACGGCGCTGGATCTGTCGCTGCGCGCGCTCGAGCGCTATGACGATCCGGCCGGCGCGTACGCCTCGGACCCGCCGGGACTCGGGCGCCGCGACGTCTACTACGACGACAACGCGTGGGTGGGGCTGGCGCTGCTGCAGCTGGAGCGCATGCGCCCCGGCTCCGGTTGGCTGCCGCGGGTCGAGCAGCTGTACTCGTTCGCAGCCGGGGGCTGGGACGGGCGTGGCGACGCGCCGAGTCCCGGCGGCGTCTTCTGGCTGCTGCAGGGACGTGGCCTGGGACGCCGCAACCACGATCGCAACACGGTCTCCACAGCGCCCAGCGCGGCGGTCGGGCTGCACCTGCGCGAGCTCGGCGCCGGGTGTCACGGCGCGCCCGGCGTGAACCCGGAGCTGATGTACGAATGGGTCAACTCCGCACTGGACTCGGGAGCGGGCGAGCACGCGCCGGGCGCGGGTCCGTTCTGGGACAAGATCCGCGGCGACGGCTCGATCGACCGCACGCTCTGGAGCTACAACCAGGGCAGCATGGTGGCCGTCAACGTGCTGCTGGCGCGCGGCGGGGAGGGAGCCGCTCGCGCTCTGCACCTGGCCCGCGCGGAGGCGATCGCCGCCCGCGCCCTGCGGCGCTGGTCCGGACGGTGGGAGAGCCAGCCCCCGGCCTTCAACGCGATCCTGTTTCGCAACCTGCTGATGCTGCACCAGATCACGGGCGATCGCGCGCTTCGCTCGCTGATCGTCTCGGAGCTGCGCGGGCTCGCCGATCTGGCCTGGGAGCGGTGGCGCGGGCGGGGGGACCTGTTCAGCCCGCCCGGCGCCGCGGCCGTGACCCTGCTGCATCAGAGCGCCGCGGTGCAGCTGCTGGCGCTCGCCGCCTGGGAGCCCGAGCGCTACGAGCTGATCGCCTGAGGCGTCGGTCGCGCTGCGGGCACTGCCGGGCGGTCGGGCGCGCTGCGGGCACTGCCGGGCGGTCGGTCGCGCTGCGGGCCCTGCCGGGCGGTCGGTCGCGCTGCGGGCCCTGCCGGGCGGTCGGTCGCGCTGCGGGCCCTCGCCGGAGCGGTCAGTGCCCGGCCGTCCCGCAACCACGGTGTAGGCTCACGGACATGCCCCGGATTGCGGTGGGAGACAGGTTCCCGGCGCTGCACGTCGAGACGGTCGATGGACCGATGCGGCTGTCGGACCGCTGGCGGGACGGTCCCCTGGTGGTCACGTTCATGCGCCACTTCGGCTGCTCGTTCTGCAGGGAGCACCTGGAGCACATCCGCTCGCGCTACGGCGAGATCACCGCCGTCGGCGCCGACGTGGTCGCGATCTTCCAGTACACGGCCCAGGCCACGCACGAGTTCTGCGTCGGCCGGGGACTGCCGTTCCAGTGCGCGGGTGATCCGCTGCGGGCGGCGTACGCAGAGCTGGACGTCCGGCGCGGCCGCGCGCGCGACATGTTCAGCCTCGGGGTGATGCGGCGGATGCTGCCGGCGATGAGGACGGAGGGCGTGGGCTCCGCGAACGGGGGCGACATGCTGCAGCTGCCGGGCACGTTCGTGGTCGCCGCCAACGGCCGCGTGACGCTGGCGCACTACGGAGCCAACGCCGCCGACAACCCTCCGGTCGACGAGATCATGGACGCGGTGCGCGCCGCCGCCGCGATCTGACCCGGGTCGCGTTCAGGCCGCCGCGCGGGCGATGGGCCCGAGCTCCGGATCGCGTTCGCGCTGCTGCGCAAGCCAGGTCTCGATGGCGGCGGCGGGCTGCGGGCGGCTGAAGTAGTAGCCCTGCAGGTAGTCGCAGCCCAGCTCCGCGAGCCCGTGCCAGGCGTCGGAGTCCTCGACGCCCTCGGCGACCACGCTGAGGCCGAGGTTGCCGGCCAGCTGCACCGAGCTGCGCACGATCGCGGCGTCCTCGGAGCGATCTGTCATCCGCATCACGAACGACTTGTCGATCTTGAGCGTCGTCACCGGCAGCTCGCAGAGCCAGGAGAGCGACGTGTACCCGGTGCCGAAGTCGTCGATCGCGATCCCCACCCCCAGCTGCGCAAGCTCCGACAGCACCGCCTTGGCGCGGATCGGGTCGACCATCAGCGTGGTCTCGGTGATCTCAAGCTCCAGCGCCGACGCCGGCAGGGAGTGCGCCTCCAGGCGACGGGCCACCTCGCCGGGCAGCGCGCCGTCGAGCAGGTTGCGGGTGGAGATGTTGACCGCGACCGTTAGCGAGCCGTGTCCGGCGTCGCGCCAGGCCCGGCACTGTCGGAGCGCCAGGTCCAGCACATGGCTGGTCAGAAGTCGCATCAGCCCTGTGTTCTCCGCAAGCCCCACGAACTGGTCCGGGTAGAGCAGGCCGCGCGTCGGGTGCTCCCAGCGCACCAGTGCCTCGAACCCCCGCACCAGTCCGCTCTGCGCGGCGACCTTGGGCTGGTAGTGGACCACGAGCTGGCCCTCGGCGATCGCGGCGCGCAGCTGGGAGAGGAGCTCCAGCCGCGCTCGGGCTCCCTCGTCGGCCGCCTCGCTGTAGAGATCCACGCCGAGGTGCTGGCGCTTGGCGCCGTACATGGCCACGTCGGCCTGGCGCAGCAGCTGCTCGACATCGGTGCCCTGCTCGGGCGAGAGGCTGAGACCGATGCTCGCCTCGGTCTCGAGCGAGATGCCCGCCAGGTCGATGCTGCGCGCTAGCTCGCGGCGGAGCCGCTGCGCGAGCAGGAACGCATCCTCCTCGGAGTCAACGTCGACCGCCAGCACCGCGAACTCGTCGCCGCCCAGCCGGGCGCAGAGGTCGCCCGCCCGCAGCGCCCCGCGCAGACGGGCCGCCACCTGGTGCAGCAGAAGGTCGCCCTCGTGATGGCCGAGCGTGTCGTTGATCTCCTTGAAGCGGTCCAGGTCAAGCAGCATCACCGCGCACGTGGCCTCCCGGCGGCGGGCGGCGGAGAGAGCCTGACAGGCCTGCTGGTGGAAGAGCGTGCGGTTGGGCAGCTCGGTGACGGGGTCGTGCAGCGACTCGTGCTCGTGGACGAAGGCCTGCTCGCGCAGCGCCTTCAGGCGCCCGGTCGTCAGGGCCAGCGTGAGCGCGCTGGCGATCGTGTCGACCACCAGCGCGGGCACGACCAGCGAGCGCCAGACCACCGCCGCGGCGGACACGGCGACGACTGTCAGCAGGCTGGCCCACGCGATTCCCGTCAGCCGCTTGGAGATTGACATGCTCATGGATCGGCCGTGGGCTCGCGGGCCGTGAGCCGCCGAGGGCCATGTGGACACCCATCGGTATGCTCGCGCTCGTGGACGACCTGGGCGCGGCGGTCTCATATGAGGTGCTCGAGCGGGGCACCCCCGTTCTGAGCTCGGACCTGCAGAGGATCGGAACGGTCGCGCACGTTCTGGCCGATGACAGCGAGGACGTGTTCGATGGGATCGTCATCGCCGAGCACGCCGTCCCCGGGCGGCACCGCTTCGCGGATGCCGACGACGTCGACTCGATCCATGAGCGCGGCGTCGTGCTCAAGCTTGACCGTGACGCCTGCGAGCGGCTGCCCCGCCCGTCCGCCAACCCCGCGGTGATGCGCGACGACCCGGCCGACCCGGGCCACTCGGCCCTGCACGAGAAGCTCTCCCGGGCCTGGGACTACCTCTCCGGCGACTACTGAGCCGATGGGCCTCGGGCGGCCGTGGCGGCGTCGGTTCGCACGCGAGCCCGCGGTCGCGATCGGGGACCCGCGGTTCGACGGCTGGGAGACCGTCGCGGTGCTCGACGACGAGGCGACCGCGGTCGCCTGGCGAGACCATCTGCGCGACGCAGGGGTCGACGCCGCCTGCGTCTCCGATCACACGCTTGACCGGCTCGGTCGTGGCGACGTGCACCTCGTGGTGCCCCCGCCTCAGTGGTCGCGGGCGAACGAGATCGTCGAGAACCTCGACTGAGGCCGGCGAGAGAACGGGCACGAACAGGCGCCCGGCGGCGAGCCGCAGCGACATCGGGCCCCGCTCGCAGCCCAGGTCCAGGACGTGCATGCCGTCGGCCACCAGCGCGCGATCGCAGGTCAACGCCGCCATCGCCTCCTCGGCCTGCGTGAGCGTCCCCGGCAGCCGGGGCGGCGCTACTCGTGCGCGGCCACGCCGCCACGGGACTCGGTCCCGGAGCCGGTTGACGGCGTCGAGGCGGACGACGGCGTCGAGGCGGACGACGGCGTCGAGGCGGACGACGGCGTCGAGGCGGACGACGGCGTCGAGGCGGGCGTCAGGACCGTGCGCGTGCGCGCGGTGGCGATCCGAGGGTCGCCGCCGCGGTGCAGGGCTCGCAGCCGGCAGCCCGGCTTCGCCAGCAGCATCTGCACGTCGCAGATCCGCCGCTCGGCGAACCCCGCCTCGCAGTAGGCGAGGTACAGGTCCCAGAGGCGCCGGAAGCGCTCGTCGTAGCCGAGCGCCGCAAGCTCCGCCTCGTGACGCGCGAACCGCTCGCGCCACTGCCTCAGCGTGGTCACGTAGCTGGAGGTGATGTCCTGCAGGTTCGCGAGCTGCATGTCCGTGTGGCGGGCGAGGTCGTCGCCGAGCGAGCGCAGGGAAGGCAGCGATCCGCCGGGGAAGATCCGCTCCTTGATGAATGAGCGCGAGGCCTTCTCCACCTCGTAGGCACGGTCGTCGATCGTGATCGCCTGCAGGAGCATCGCCCCGTGGCGCTCGAGCAGCCGTGAGCAGATCCCCAGGAACGAGCCGGTGTGGCGCCAGCCGACCGCCTCGATCATCTCGATCGAGACGAGCTTGTCGTAACGCCCTCGCAGATCCCGGTAGTCCTGGGCCAGCACCGTCACGAGGTCCTCGAGGCCGGCTTCGGCGACCAGGCGTCGGGCGTGGGCGTGCTGGTCGGCCGAGATCGTAGTCGTCGTGACATGGCACCCGCGCGTCGACGCGGCGTAGAGCGCCAGCGCTCCCCAGCCGGTCCCGATCTCGAGGACACGGTCGCCCGGGCCGAGCTCGAGCCGCTCGCAGATCAGCTCAAGCTTCGCGCGCTGAGCCTCCTCAAGCGTCATCCTCGGGTGCTTGAACAGCGCGCACGAGTAGGTCATGCTCGGATCGAGCATCCTGGAGAACAGCTCGTAGCCGAGGTCGTAGTGGGCGGCGATGTCGCGTCGCCGACGCCCGCGGGTGCTGGGCGCCGCCAGCGCCCTGCCCGCCCGCAGCGGCCAGGCGAGCGGCAGCAGGCGCTCGCGCCAGCGGTCGGTGAGCGTCGCGTTGCGCGCCGCCAGGCGGATCAGCGCGACGAGGTCGGGGGAGTCCCAGAGGCCCTCCGCGTAGGAGTCAGCCAGTCCCGTGCTGCTGCGCAGCAGGCGGCGCCAGGCCGACGGCGAGTGCAGCGTCACGTATGCGGTCGGCGGGCCGTCGCCCCAGGAGCGCTGCTCCCCATCCTCCGAGACGATCAGTGTCCCGTCGCGGATCTGCGAGAACAGGGCGGCCGCGAGCGCCCGGGAGAGCCCTCCGGTCATGGGGCGGCCCCGCCCGGATGGCGGAACACCGGAGCGCCCGCGAGCCTCAGCCTTGCGGCGTGGCCGTAGATCAGCGCCAGCACGCGCACGGTCGCAAGCGGGAAGCGGGCCGCGAGCCAGCGCAGCGAGCCCCTGCTGAGCTCGCGGCGGTAAAGCGCCAGCGTCGCGTCGAACACCCGCGCGCCGGAGCGGGAGCTCTCCAGGTGGACCGAGAGCGTCTCGCCCGGGACGGCGGCGCGGCAGGAGTAGACATGGTCCATGCCCATGAAGGGGGACACATGGAAGGCCTTGTCGAAGCTCGCTCGCAGAACCGGCGACGCGGGCCGCTCGGGCTCGAGCACGTAGGCGTGCCGCTCTCCCCACGGGGTGTTGGTGACCTCGCCCAGCAGCGCCTCGAGGCGCTCGCCGCGCTCGTCGAAGCAGTAGTAGAAGCTCACCGGGTTGAAGCAGTGACCCCACGTGCGAGCATGGGTGAGCAGGCGGATCGGTCCCTGCGGCCGGCGGCCCGTGTGAGCCTGGACGGTGTCGCGGACGGCGGTGTCGAGCGGGGTCGCCGGGTTGCCGTGATAGTCGGCACGCCGAACCCGCACGAGCCCCGGCGTGCCGGCGACGAGCCGGCCGCCGACCAGTCCAGGGAGCTCCGCGAGGTCGAGGTACAGAAGCGCGACCCGGTGCCTCAGCTCGTGTCGCGGGCTTGCGCGGCGATGGCGGACGGTGCCGACGTAGATGCAGCTGCTGGCGCGCGCCTGCGTCGCGGGCGCTCCACGGACCCGGCCGCGCGCGCCCTTCACAGTCGCTCCACGGACCCGGCCGCGCGCGCCCTTCACAGTCGCTCCCCGAACGCTGCCGCCACCAGCAGCCCGCTCCTGACCCCGTCCTCGTGAAAGCCCCAGCCCCAGTAGGCACCGCAGTAGTGGGTCCGCTCCCGGCCTGAGATCTCCGCGTGGCGCAGCTGTGCGCGCAGGCCGGAGGGCGTGTAGACCGGGTGGGCGTAGGGGATCCGCCGGATCACCCGATCCGGGTCGATCCGCTCTGTGAGATTGAGCGTCACGCACAGCTCTCGATCGGACCGCAGGGACTGGAGGCGGTTCATGTGGTACGTAACGGTCGGCGCCGGCCGCGGCTCCGACAGCAGATGGTAGTTCCAGCTCGCCCAGGCCCGTCGCCGGCGTGGGAGCAGCCGCGCGTCGGTGTGCAGCACCGCCTCGTTGTCCTGGTAGGGGATCGCGCCCAGGATCTCGCGCTCGCGGTCCGAGGCGTCGGTCAGGATCGAGAGCGCCTGGTCGGAGTGGGTCGCGATCACCACCTGATCGAACCGCTCGGTCCCGGCGGAGTCGGTGCCGATCAGCACGTGGTCGGCACCTCGCGTCACCGCACGGACCGGCGTGCCGAGGCGGATCCGCTGGCGGAACGGCGCCGTCAGCGCCTCCACGTAGCGCGCCGAGCCGCCGCTCACCGTCCGCCAGCGAGGCCGGCCGGTAAGCGACAGCATGCCGTGGTTGTCGAAGAACTCGGCCAGGAACCGCGCCGGGAAGCTCCACAGCTGGCGCGGGTCGGCTGACCAGACGGCCGACACCTGCGGAACGATCAGACGCTCGATGAAGGGTCTCGAGAAGCGCTCCATCTCGAGCCAGTCGCGCAGCGACAGCTCGTCGTGGCCGCCGTGGGCCAGCAGCCTGCGAGCGGCGCGCTGGAAGCGAACGACCTCGGCGACCATGCGGTGAAACCACGGGGTCAGCACGTGTCGGCGCACGGCGAACAGGCCGTTGGCGGATGCGCTCGAGTACTCGAACGAGCCGTGCTCGTCGCTGACGCTGAAGCTCATGTCCGAAGGCTGCGACGCGACGCCCAGCCGAGCCAGCAGCGTCTCGAAGTTCGGGTAGTTGCGATCGTTGAAGACCATGAAGCCGGTGTCCACGTGATGGGTCTCGTCGTGCGTGTCGACCCGGATCGTGTTCGTGTGCCCGCCCGCGTGGTCGCCGGCCTCGAACACGGTCACCTCGTGCCGGCGCGCGATCAGGTGCGCGGCGGTCAGGCCGGAGACGCCGGCGCCTACGATCGCGATCCGCATTGCGCCCTGGTGGTGGAGGAGAGGCGCGGGCCTGCGCCCGCCGAGCGAGCCGCCGGTGACAGGCACTCGGGGCCGAGCGCGATCCGCGGGATCGCCGGCGGCACCTCCTGGTCGGTGAGGCTCTCGAATCCGATCAATTGAGGCTCCGAATGGTTGGTCAGGCGCATCTACGCGCGGGCGCGTGAATTGGATCACTCCGGCGTCCAGCGCGACGTGCGACCGAGCCGCGGGCGCAGTGGGCCTGGGCGCGGCGCGCGGCGGCGGAGCGGGCTTTACCCGAGGCGCTCACGCCACCGAGGCGACGATCACCGGGGCGTGCGTCGGAACCGGGCTGCCGCCGGCCGGCTCCGGCGTGACCATCACCGCGGTGATGCCCCGCAGGCTCGCGGGAATCGAGACGTCGGCGAAGCCATCGCGGTTCACGGTGAACAGGACGCTCGCCGGACGCGGCCCGCTGCCGGCCGGCTTCAGCCACACCTCGTAGACGTGTCCGGGCGGCGGCGCCGACAGGTGCCTGGCGACCAGCTCGCCGTGCTCGGCCGAGATCCGCAGCTGGACGCTGCCGGAGACCCCGGAGACGCTCGCGCGGATCACGCGGCTCAGGGTCGCGCCCGGACCGCCGCCGAGCGCTATCAGGACCGCCGCCGCGACGGCCGCCGCCGCTCCGGCGGCGGCGCCGAGCAGCGTGGCCGGGCGCAGCCGGCGGCGGGACGCCGGTCTGCCCGCCGTGGCCGCCCGGCTCGGCGGCTGCTCGCGGATCGCCCTGAGCAGCCGCCGGCGCAGCCGCCGCGGCGCCGCGTGCTGCGGCGCGGACATCGGCAGCGCCTGCACGACTCCGGCAAGGGTCTCCACCTCGTCGCGGCAGACGACGCACTCCAGGAGGTGCCCGCGGAAGGCCTCGGCCTCGGCGGGCTCCAGCGCGCCCAGCACATACGCGGCGGCGTCCCCGCCACAGTCGTGGACCGGACCGTGGCGCTCGCTCATGGCGTCAGCCCTCCGGCGCTCAGAGAGCCCCGGAGCTTTGCCAGTCCGAGGCGCATCCGCCCCTTGACCGTTCCCGCGGGCAGCTCCAGCATCTCGGAGATCTGAGTGTGGGTGAAGCCGCCGAAGTACGCCAGCTCGATCACGCGACGCTGGTCGGGGGGCAGCTGCGCCAGCGCCGTGCGGACGCGGTGGGCATCATCGCGCTGCTGGACCTCGGCCTCGGTGGTGGTCGCGGCCGGCACGAGCTCGGCGAGCCGCTCGTCGTGCACGTCCTGGCCGTGGCGGGCGGACTCCCGCCGGAACGAGTCGATCGCGCGGTTGTGGACCGTGCTCAGGATCCAGGACCGCACGCTGCCGCGCGCTCGGTCGTAGCGAGCTCCGCTGCGCCACAGCGAGACGAAGGCGTCCTGGACGACGTCCTCGGCGCGCGCGCTCGAGCCGCACATCCGGTACGCGAGTGAGAAGGCGACACCCCCGTGGCGGTCGAATACGACCTCGAACGCCCGCGCGTCGCCCTCGCGGACGAGCTCCATCAGATCCTCATCCGCGAGCTCGCGCAGGTCGTGCCGGTTGTGGCCGGGTCGGAACACCGTGTTCGGTCGCTGGCTTGGTTCTCGTGAGGGGTGTCGCCGGTCCGCGCCTCCCGCGGTCGCGGACCGCGTTTCTGTGAGGATCCGGCGTGGGTGTCGCTCCTATACGCGCTCGCGATCGCGACGGATCACAGCGGCGCAAGCGCGGGACGCGGGCGTCCTAGGAGCCGTTTCCGTCGACGCGGCGGGCGAGCGAGAGGACGATCCCGGCTAGCCGCTCGCCGGCGTCCTCCGGCGAGAAGTGACCCGTCTGCGGGAGCGTCTCGTGCGGCTGGCCGGCGGCCCCGGGGATCAGCTTTCGCAGCACGCGATCCCCACCGGCCGTGATCGGGTCGCTGTCGCCGAACGCGCACACGAACGGCTTTCGCCAGCTCGCCAGCGCCTTCCAGGCCTCGCGGTTGCGCTCCGACTCGGGGTCGTCCGGCTCGATCGGGACAAGCGCCGGGAACTGGCGCGCGGCGGCCTTGTGGCGCTCCTGCGGAAACGGGGCGTCGTAGGCGGCCAGCTCCGCGGGCGAGAGCTCTCGGCGGCAGCCGCCGGCGACGATCCGGCCGATCGGCAGACGCTCGGCGCTCTGCGAGTAGTCACGCCAGGCTCGGAACGCCGGTCCCGGGTCGCGATCCCCGGTCGGGAGCATGGTGTTGGAGGCGACGACGGCGGCGAACCGCTCAGGATCGGCCGCCACCATGCGCAGGCCGAGCAGTCCGCCCCAGTCCTGGCAGAACAGCAGCGCGTCGCGAAGCTCGAGCGCCCCAACGACGAGGTC
Source organism: Actinomycetes bacterium (assembly GCA_021846845.1). Classification (GTDB taxonomy): domain Bacteria; phylum Actinomycetota; class Thermoleophilia; order Solirubrobacterales; family Solirubrobacteraceae; genus Palsa-465. The sequence continues at coordinate 12,994 of JAJZWB010000074.1, forward strand.
GGTCAGCCAGCCGAGGTGGCGCGCATAGGTGTAGTCCTCGCGGCGCTCGGGCTTGTCCGAGCGACCGAACCCGATCAGGTCGGGCGCGACCACTCGCAGGCCGCCCCCGATCAGCGGCGGGATCATGCGGCGGTAGAGATACGACCAGGTCGGCTCGCCGTGCAGCAGCAGCACCGGGCGCGCGTCCGGCGGGCCCTCGTCGACGTAGGCCATGCGCAGCGGCTCGGGGCTGTGTCCGACGTCCGCGTAACGGGCCTCCCAGGTCCAGCCGGGCAGGTTCTCGAAGCGCTCGTCGGGCGTTCGCAGCACCGCCATCCCCAGGGGTCTACCAGACCCTCTCGGCACCCGCGTCGCCGAGCCATCACCGATCCTCTGCGGCGGGCCGCGGATCCGATCCCCTGTGGCGGGCCGCCGATCCGGGACGCCGTGCGGCGGGCCGCCGATCCGATCCGGGCCGCCGATCCGGGACGCCCTGAGGCGGGCCGCCGATCCGGGCCGCCCTGACGCCGTGGCGCCCGGCGGCTCGGACGGTGCCTGATCCTGCCGGTCGCCGCCTCGTCGAGGTCGTGCGACCGCCGGCTCGTCCTACGCTCCGCCGCCCCGATCGTTGCGCATCATCTCGAGCACGCCGAGGACGACGACCATCAGCGCCACGATCTCGATCGCCACGATCACGGCCGCCAGCCACGTGGCCGGGCTGAGCGCCAGCAGGACCACCAGCCCGACGATGATCAGCATCGGCACGCCCATTCCATACAGGATGCGCGCGTCGACGCCCAGCATCCGCTCAACCGAACGATCGAAGCCCCGGAAGGGATGGTGGTGGGACTCCGTGTGTGCGGGGCTACCTGTCATGTCAGCCTCCAGGTTCGCTCTCCCCTCAACGTAGGCGCCGTCCCGTCGGCTCCCATCGGTGTTCAGGCGCGGTCCGGCAGCGGCAAACCACCGCTCGGGCAGCCGGAGCACGGCTTCAAGGCTCCGCCGCTCGTCGGGCCGGCGACCAGGCGGCGCTCGCGGCCCGCGGCCGGGCGCGTCGGCGTCGTCCCGACCGGCTGCCCGGACCGCGCGGAGCGGCGGATCGTCCCGGCGGGGTCATCCCTTCCGGGTGATGCGCGCGGCGCCCGGGGCTCGACCATCCGGGCTCGACCATCCGGGCTCGACCGGTGGGGTCCGATCCGGTCGGGGCTCGACCGGTGGGGCTCGCCGGCCGGGGCCCGACCGTCTCGCCGAAGTGCGCGCGGTGGGCCGCCCGATCGAATTCAACCGTTCGGAGGTGCGATGAGCGCTCAAGCCGATCTGGGAGCCACGCCGCAGACCGCCGCCACGCCGCAGATCGCCGCGGGCAACGCGCGCGTCAGGATGAGGCTGCCGTTCGCGGACGCGCGCGACTTCGAGGACGCGCGGCGCGGACGCCTTGGCTCGCTGTCGGACCCAGTGGTCAGGGCGACGGACGGCCGCGTCGTGTGGGACGCGGAGGCCTATGCGTTCCTCGACGGCGAGTGTCCGGATACGGTCAACCCGAGCCTCTGGCGCCAGGCGCAGCTGAGCTCCATCCACGGCCTGTTCCAGGTGACGGACGGGATCTACCAGATCCGTGGCCTGGACCTGTCGAACATGACCATCGTGGAGGGTCGGGCGGGCGTGCTGGTGATCGATCCGCTGATCTCCTCGGAGTGCTCCGCGGCGGCGCTGGCGCTCTACCGGCGCCATCGCGGCGAGCGTCCGGTCACCGGCCTGCTCTACACGCACAGCCACGTCGATCACTTCGGAGGCGCCCGCGGAGTCGTCCCGGCGGACGACGTGGCGGCGGGGCGGGTGCCCGTCCTGGCGCCGGCCGGCCTGCTGGAGCACGCCGTGAGCGAGAACGTGTATGCGGGCGGTGCGATGACCCGTCGAGCGACCTACATGTACGGGGCGCTGCTGCCCAAGGGCCCGGCGGGTCAGGTGGGCGCCGGGCTGGGCCAGACGACCTCGACGGGGACCGTCACGCTGATCCCGCCAACGGTTGAGATCGCCCGCACGGGGCAGGAGGAGACCGTCGACGGGATCCGGATGGTCTTCCAGCTCACTCCCGGAGCGGAGGCGCCTGCCGAGATGAACTTCCTGTTCCCCGGGCGACGCGCGCTGTGCATGGCAGAGAACGCGACCCACAACATGCACAACCTGCTCTCGCTGCGCGGCGCGCTCGTGAGAGACCCGCGCCTCTGGGCGCGCTACCTGGATGAGGCGATCTCGCTGTTCGCGGCGGAGGCCGACGTCCTGTTCGCCCAGCATCACTGGCCACGGTGGGGGAGCGATCGGATCGTCGACTTCCTGGAGAAGCAGCGGGACCTGTACGGCTACATCCACGATCAGACGCTGCGACTGCTCAACAGGGGCCTCGTGGGCAGCGAGATCGCCGAGTCGCTGCGGCTGCCGGCGGAGCTGGAGCGGGAGTGGCATTGCCGCGGCTACTACGGCTCGCTGAGTCACAACGTGAAGGCCGTCTATCAGCGCTACATGGGGTGGTTCGACGGCAATCCGGCTCATCTGTGGCCGCATCCCCCGCAGGCCGCGGGCGAGCGCTACGTGGCCCTGGCGGGCGGCGCCGAGGCGCTGCTGGAGCACGCGCGCGAGGCGTTCGAGCGCGGCGACCACCGCTGGGTCGCCGAGGTGGTGGGACATCTCGTGTTCGCTCAGCCGGACAACCAGGAGGCCAGGGAGCTGCAGGCCAGGGCGCTGGAGCAGCTCGCCTACGGCGCGGAGAACGGGACCTGGCGCAACTTCCTGCTGATGGGAGCGCAGGAGCTGCGCAACGGCGTCGCGGGCACGGCGGCGGCGATCCCGCCCGACTTCATCTCCGGCCTCGCGGAGGAGCAGCTGTTCGATGCGCTCGCGGTCCGGCTCGACGGGCCGCGTGCCGGAGATCTCCGGATCACGATGCTCTGGCGGTTCGCCGACACCGGCGAGGAGTACGGCCTCACGCTCATGCACGGCGTCCTGACCCACCGGCGTGGCGCGCCGAATCGCGCCGTGGACGCGACGATCGCAATCGAGCGCCGCGCGCTGGACGAGCTCTTCGCCGGGACCGCGACGGTCGAGGAGCTCTCCGCCAGCGGGCGACTGACGATCGACGGCGACCGATCCAGGCTGGAGCTGCTGCTGGGGCTGCTGGAGGCTCCGGACCCCGCGTTCGCGATCGTCACCCCGTGAGCGCGGCGCCGGCGGTGCCGAACGCACCCGCTCGCCCGTGTGTCCGGCGCTCGCCCGTGTGCCCGCGCGCGCGACCGTGCTTCCGGTGGGGTCAGCCCTCGGACTCGCCCGCCAGCGAGGCGAGGTAGCGGCTCGCGGCGTCGGCGACGGTCTCGGTCGGCCGCTGCGCGCTCTCGCACGTGCCGTGGTGCTCACGATCGCACGCGATGCAATACGGCGTGGATCGCTCCGAGAAGCACCTGGCGCAGGCGCCGTACCAGCCCTCGTCGCTGCTGTACATGATGTGGTCCGCGGTCGGCTCGCCGCAGTGGATGCAGGGGAGGGCCGTCACCGCGCCGGCTCCTCGAGGAGCGCTCCGGTTCGCTCCGGCGATCCCGAGCGCTGTGCCGGGCATCTCCACGCAAGCATGTCCGCAGGGGCATGTGCCCGAGCTCTGTCGATCCGCATCCGCCGTCTCCTCCTGTGCCGTGCCGGGGCTCGCTGTGGTCTCGCCCGCGGCGCTTTCGGTCGCACCTGGGTATCAGAAGGTCCGGTCGGCATGGTCGCGGCACGCGCCCCCGCGCGAGCGCCGATGCCCTCTCCGTGCGCGGGTCCTCCGCCGGTCGGCACGGTCGCGGCACGCGCCCCCGCGCGAGCGCCGATGCCCTCTCCGTGCGCGGGCCCTCCGCCGAACGCGGCATGCGCAGCCGGGGCGGGCAACCGGCGGTCTCCGGCTGTTCGGGGCGTCCGGCCGCACAAAGGGCGATTGCGCCCAATCGCCCGCACGCGGGCTGAATCGCGGCCGACGGGCCGATGCCGGAGGAGGGACTCGAACCCCCGACACGCGGATTATGATTCCGCTGCTCTAACCGACTGAGCTACTCCGGCGGGGATGCGGAAGAGTATGCCCGTTCCGCGCCCGTCAGGGCCTCTGGGAGCCTCCTGGGCGGTGATTCCCAGCGGAGCGAGGTATCCGACCCAGCGGAAGACCTGATTGCGCCAGCGCTGCCGCGTGGCGTGGACGGTCGGCCCGTTGTCGAGTCCCATTCCGCGAATCAACTGGGGGATGCTCCTGTGGATCGTCACGACGCCCTCAGAGCTTGAGCGGGCCTCCGGGGTGTTGGAGAGGGCGCGCAGGAGAGAGCCGCTTCCGATCCGCTGCTTATGAGTCCGGCAGAGCGGGTCAACCATCCTCATCACGAGCGGCGGGAGCTCGCAGACCGTGCTGGCCATCACCACTCCTCCGGCTGAGCGACGCCAAGCCGGGTGAGCCGGTGTCGCTCGGTCGTGGTAAGCGGCCCATCAACCGCACGGGTGTGGTCGCATATACGCCGAAGCTCATCCTCAGAGAGCGACGTGAGTACCGTCCAGCTCTCCTCGAGCTCGGCTTCCGGCATGCCAGCGTCGGCCGCGAAGCGCTCGAAGACGTCTCGGCTCCGAGCCAGTAGATCCGCGAGCGGGCTTATGATCGGTGATCCCCCATGGAGCCACGATCCATGGGGGAACCTTTTCAGCCGGTCCGGACGGAATCCTCTTGACGGCGGGGGATCTGATCGAAGAGGATCAGCATCATGGCCGATCCCGGTCCAAAATCAGAGCGCGGTGTGATCCGGCAGGGGGCGCGGATCGGGGGAATCAGCTGCATGAGCTGCTTGACCTTCACGGTTCTCGCGATCGTTGCCGTCGTGATCCTGGTAGCGCTGATCGGCGGGAGCGCCAGCCACACTTGACGTCACGGGCTCCGTGGGGCCTTCTTGGCGGTGCCGGCGACGAGTGCGGCGGCGGCGCTGATCAGGTTCGCTTCGGCTGGGGTGACTGGGATGCCGAGCTTGTGCAAGGCGATGGTGATGGCGGCCATGACCGCGGCGGCGATCGTTGCGGCCGCGACCTTGGGGTGAGGCTTGGGTATGTGGTGGGGTGCGGGCGGGAAGAAGTCGTCCTCGAGCAGCCATTCGTCGACGTTGAGCGCGACGCCGCCGATGATTGCGCGGTTGGTCCATTGGGTGCCGTTCGCGGTGAACGCGGCGCCGCAGCTGGTCGGCGAGCAGATGTGCGGGCCGTGGCCGTAGTGCGCGGAGCCGATCCGGATCTGTTCTCGGCGGATGCCGATCGCGGCGAGCTCCTCAAGGATCGCGGGGATCCCGTACCGCCGGCCGCCGCTGATGACGAGATCGCGGCTGCCGTAGACGACGGGGCGGCTGCGGGGCTTGACGTGCAGTTTGGCGCGGACCCATTGGGCGGTCTCGACGGCGTCGAGGTTGCCGGGTTCGCAGTCGGCGAGCTGGGCTTTGATGTTGCCCCAGACGGTCATCGAGAGCTTGTTCGCGCGGCGGAATCTGAGC
>JAJZWB010000075.1 GCA_021846845.1 Actinomycetes bacterium
GCCGCCTGCCACTGGGGCGCCGGCAGCTCTGCACGCGGCGCCAGACGCTTCCTGAGCCGTGGCGCCCGGGTAGCGCACGGCGGCGCCGGCGGCTCGGTCACAGCCCCGCTGGGGCTCGTCAAGGCCGGCGCGCTGGCGCTCGCGGTCGGAGGGGTCGCAGGGGCCGCCGCGCTCGTGCACACGCCGGCACGCCCCGTCCCTGCGCGGCCGCACCGGACGGACGCGGCCGCCGCCTCCCGGATGGCATCCCGCGCGTCGCTGACCGCCGAACCGGCCTTCGTGATCGACCACGCTCTGCCGGTGAGCGGCCGCGGCAGGAGGGATCGCCCCGCCGACCGGCGGGCTTCGCGGCCAGCGCCGGCTCGCCGCGCCCGTGGCGCGGCGATGCGACGGGTCACGCCCGCATCGCCCGCGCCGGCCGGCGGCAGCTCCGCGGCGACGCCACCCGAAGGAGCATCGCCGTCCACCGCGGGGAGCCCGGGCGCGCAACCCGCCGGCGCGAGCTCGGCATCGCCGCCGTCCCGGGGAGGCTCGGCCGGGTCGCCGTCCCGGGGAGGCTCGGCCGGGTCGCCGTCCCGGGGAGGCTCGTCCGGGACGCCGTCAGGCTCGCGGACGGGTGCGGGCGGCGCCCGTGGCGGGGGGGACCGGACGGGCTCGGGATCAGCCGGCGCCGGCTCGCCCACGGCGCCCATGCAGACGCCCGCCTCGGGCGGCTCGGGCTCGGGCGACACAGCCTCGGGCAGCGGGTCAGGCGGCGCCGTCCCGGGCGGCTCGGACGGGTCGAGCGGCACGACCTCCGGGGGGTCGGGAAGCACGACGTCCGGCGGGGATTCGAGCACGGCGAGCACGGGCTCGGGCGGCGACTCGAGCTCCGGGACGTCGACCGACTCGGGCGCCGCCGGCACAGCCACCTCCAACGCCGCCGCCGGCACGGCCACCTCGGGCACCACGACCGCCGGCGACGGGTAGCCGCAGGAGCCCACATCGCGCCAAAGAGCGCGCCCGGCAGGATTTGAACCTGCGACCTTCCGCTCCGGAGGCGGACGCTCTATCCCCTGAGCTACGGGCGCCTTGGAGACCGACGCGCGATCCCGCAGGCGAGCTTATCGCTCCGCGGTCGCCGGCGCCCCACGCGGCGGGCGCGCCCCGGCTGGCAGACTCGGAGCGCCATGGAGCTCTCGATCTTCTTCGCCGGCACGGCCGGCTCGGTACCCACGGCCCGCCGAGGGCTGCCCGCGATCCTCGTGCGCCGGGGAGGCGATCGGATCCTGTTCGACTGCGGCGAGGGGACGCAGCGCCAGCTGGTGGCGAGCGTCGGACTCGCCGACCTGACCGAGATCTTCATCACCCACTTCCACGCCGACCACTGGCTCGGGCTGCCCGGGATGCTGAAGACCTTCGACCTGCGGGGACGGGAGCGGCCGCTGACGATCCACGGGCCGGCGGGGCTGCGGTCGATGCTCGCGCTGGCGCTGAAGATGGGCGGCGGCGTCGGCTACGAGCTCACGGCGGTGGAGCTCGAGCCGGGCGAGGTGCGGCGGCGCGACGGCTACAGCATCGCGGCGGTGCCCGTGTCGCACCGCGGGCCGGCATTCGGATACGTGCTCTACGAGGACGACCGCCCGGGCGCATTCGATCCCGAGGCCGCCGTGAGGCTCGGCCTGCGTCCCGGGCCGGAGTTCGGGCTCGTGCAGCGCGGCGAGACCGTGCGCGGGGTCGCCCCCGAGCAGGTCCTCGGACCGGCGCGCGAGGGGCGCAAGCTCGTGCTCTCCGGCGACACGCGGCCGTGCGAGGCGCTGCGGATCGCGGCCCATCGCGCGGATGTGCTCGTGCACGAGGCGACGTTCGCGGAGCAGGAGCGTGAGCGGGCGCGTGAGAACGGGCACTCGACCGCCGCGCAGGCCGCGCGGCTCGCCCGCGACGCGGAGGTCCGCCTGCTGGCGCTGAACCACGTCTCGACGCGCCACCCGCTCGGGCTGCTGCGCGACGAGGCGCGGGCCGTGTTCGAGCCGACGGTCCTGCCCCGTGACTTCGACACGATCGAGATCCCGTTCCCGGAGCGCGGGCGGCCCGCGCTGGTGCGCTGGGAGGCCGGCGACCCGGCCGCGGCCTCGTGACCGCGCCCGTGCTAGAGACGCCCCGGATGCGCGGCGAGCCGCTCGCGCCGGAGCATGAGGACGAGCTCGCCGAGCTGCTGCTGCATCCACTCGTGAATCGCTGGCTGTGGGTCTGGTCCTCGCCGCCGACCCGTGAATACGTGCGCGCCGGCCTGCGCAACGCCACCGAGCACTGGGAGCGCCACGGGTTCGGCCTCTGGCTGCTGCGCGACCGCGCCACCGGGGCGATGGTCGGCCGCGGCGGACTGCAGTACACCGATGCGGTCCCGGGCGAGTTCGCCGTCGAGGCGGCATGGACGATCGTGCCTCACCTGTGGGGCCTGGGACTGGCCACGGAGATGGCGCTCGGCGCGGTGGAGCTCGCCTTCGAGCGGCTCGGCCTGACCGAGGTCGTCGCGATCACGCTGCCGGCCAACCGCGCCTCCCGTCGGGTGATGGAGAAGGCCGGGTTTCGCACCGACGGGACGATCGACCACGTCGGCCTCGAGCACGTCCTCTACCGCCGGGCGCGCTGCTAGGCTCCGGGCCAATCCATAAGCCCCTTTAACCGGGCCCCGTGAGGCCAGGAAGGAGCATCGCAGTTGCATGAGACGAGCATCGTCGCGCTGGACCGCGACGACATTCGACGCACACTGGTGCGGATCGCCCATGAGGTGGTCGAGAAGAACCCCGATGGAGCGATCGCTCTCGTCGGCATCCATCGTCGCGGCGCCCACCTGGCGCGAAGGCTTCATGCGCTGATCGGCGAGCTGCTCGATTCGCCCGTGCCGCTCGGCTCGGTCGACATCGCGTTCTACCGTGACGATCTCGCGCTGCGCCCCGGCGGGTCGGCCGCCCCGGTCGTGCACGCGACCGAGCTTGACTTCCAGCTCTCCGGCCGCACGGTCGTGATCGTCGACGACGTCCTCTACACCGGCCGCACGGTCCGCGCCGCGATCGACGCCATCTTCGACTACGGCCGACCCGCGCGCGTGCAGCTCGCGGTGCTGGTCGATCGCGGCCACCGCGAGCTTCCGATCCGCCCCGACTACGTGGGCAAGAACCTTCCGACCTCGGCACGCCAGCGCGTGAACGTGCGCATCGTGGAGGTCGACGGGATCGACGAGGTCGCCATCGGACCGGCTCCGCGGCCGGCGCTGGACACGAGGGCGGCATGAGCGCCCTGATGCCGCGCCACCTGGTCTCGATCGACGATCTCGACCGCGACGGGATCGAGCGGGTGCTCGACCGGGCGGAGACCTTCGCAGAGGTCTCCGGTCGTGAGATCAAGAAGGTCCCGGCACTGCGCGGGCGGACCGTCGTCAACCTCTTCTACGAGTCCAGCACACGCACCCTGAGCTCGTTCGAGCTGGCGGCCAAGCGCCTCTCGGCCGACGTGGTCAGCGTCCGCTCCGCCGGGTCCAGCGTCGACAAGGGCGAGTCGCTCAAGGACACGGTCCGGACACTCTCGGCCTACGACCCGGCCGCGATCGTGATCCGCTCGCCGCACGCCGGCGCCGCCCAGCTGGTCGCGCGCTGGACCGACGCGGCGGTCGTCAACGCCGGCGACGGAAAGCACGAGCACCCGACCCAGGCGCTGCTGGACGTGTTCACGCTGCGCCGTCGGTTCGGATCGCTGGACGACCTCAGGATCTGGATCGTGGGCGACGTCGCTCACTCGCGAGTCGCCCGCTCGGACATCCTGGCGTTCGCGCGCATGGGCGCGGCGGTCACCGTCTGCGGGCCGCCGACCCTGATCCCGCGCGGCATCGAGACGCTCGGCTGCGAGTCCTCCGCGACGCTCGACGGGATCGAGGAGGCGGACGTCGTCTACGTCCTGCGGATGCAGCAGGAGCGCATGACGCAGGCCTTCGTGCCCTCGCTGCGCGAGTACGCCGACGTCTACCAGATCGGGCCCACGCGGCTGTCGAGCGGCCAGGTCGTGATGCACCCCGGCCCGGTCAACCGCGGCGTCGAGCTGGCCTCGGCGACGATCGACTCCGACCGCGCCCTGATCTCGGAGCAGGTCAAGGCCGGGGTGTGGGTGCGGATGGCGGTCCTCTACGAGATGCTCGTCGGCTCTCCGGTCCTGGCGGCGGTGGCGTGATGCGAAGCGACCGTCTCTTCGCGCCTGAGGCCGACGGCGCCGACCTGCTGATCCGCGGCGCGCACGTGCTCGACCCGCGCACCGGGATCGACGAGCCGCTGGACGTGCTCGTGCGCGCGGGCGAGATCGCGGAGCTAGGGCCGGCGCACTCGCTTGCGGCGCCCGAGCCGCTGGACGTCGTCGACGGCTCCGGACGGCATCTGTTCCCCGCGTTCGTGGACCCGCACGTCCACCTGCGCACGCCCGGGCAGGAGCACAAGGAGACCCTGGAGACCGGCACCGCGGCCGCCGCCGCGGGCGGCTACTGCGCGGTGGTGGCGATGCCCAACACCGATCCGGTCGTCGACTCGGTCGCGGTGCTCGGGTCGCTGATCGAGCTGGCCCGCCGCCAGGCCAGGGTCCCGGTCGGCTTCCTGGCCGCGATCACCCGCGGGCTCGCCGGGCAGGAGCTGACCGAGATGGCGCAGCTGCGCGACCTCGGGGCGATCGGCTTCACCGATGACGGCCGGCCGGTCGTGTCGGCCGGCGTCCTGCGCCGAGCGCTCCAGTACCAGCGGCTGTGCGGCGGGGTCGTGGCGCTGCATGAGGAGGACCCGACGCTCTCGCAGGACGGCGTGATGCACGAGGGCGCGGTCTCGGCCCGGCTCGGCGTGGCCGGCATCCCGTCGCTGTCGGAGTCCACGATGGTCGCGCGCGACGGCGCGCTGGCGCTCCACGAGGGCGCGCGCGTGCACTTCCAGCACCTCTCCTGCATCGAGTCGGTTCGCGCGCTGACGTCCCTGCGCGAGCAGGGCGCGGCCGTGAGCGGCGAGGCGACACCCCACCACCTGACGCTGACGGACGAGTGCGTGCGCACTCTGGACAGCCGCTTCAAGTGCAACCCGCCGCTGCGCACCGACGCCGACCGCCGAGCGGTGCTCGAGGCGCTGCGCTCGGGCGTGATCGAGTGTGTGGCGACCGATCACGCCCCGCACGCGGAGCACGAGAAGGAGGTGCCCTTCGAGCAGGCGCCGATGGGCACCACCGGGCTGGAGACGGCGTTCGCGGCGCTCTACACCGACCTGGTGGCGACGGGCGACCTGGAGCTCTCGACGCTCGTGGAGCGCATGAGCGCCGGGGCGAGGCTGTACGGCCTGGCGGAGCCGCGGATCGCGGTCGGCGAGCAGGCCAACGTCTGCCTGGTCGACCTTGAGGCGGGCTTCGAGGTGGGAGCCGAGGGCTACGTCAGCCGCTCCGCCAACTGCGCCTTCCACGGGCGCGCCCTGCGGGGCCGGGTGCTGCTGACGGTCGCGGCCGGCAGCGTCGCGTTCCGGCGGCCGATGCTCGTCGGCGTCGGCACGGACGGCCGGCTGGAGACCGCCGGGCGGCGATGACCGCGGCCACGGCGTACGTCATGCTGGAGGACGGCACCCGCTTCGACGGGCTCGCCTGCGGCGCCGACGACCACGCGGTCGGCGAGATCGTGTTCACGACCTCGATGTCCGGCTACCAGGAGGCGATGACCGATCCCAGCTACGCCGGTCAGCTGATCGCGTTCACCTTCCCGCAGATCGGCAACTACGGGGTCAGCGCCGAGGCGATGGAGTCAGACCGGGTCCATGCCCGCGCGGCGATCATGCGCGCCGCCGTGGATCACGAGCCCGAGCCCGCGAGCGCCGAGCGACGGGACGGCATGGACCGGGGCTGGTGCGGATGGCTCGCGGACAGCGGTATCCCGGCGATCACCGATCTGGACACCCGCGCCCTGGTGCGCCACATCCGCGACCGCGGCGCGATGCGCGGCGGGGTGTTCCCGGCGCGGGTCGACCCGCGCCGGGCGCGCGAGCTGATCGAGGCGGAGCCGCCGATGACCGGCCGGGATCTGGCCAGCGGCGTGACCCCCTCGCAGCCGGTGACGCTGGAGGCGGCCGGGGAGGGGCCCGGCGGCCGGGGGGTGCGAATCGCGATGCTCGACACGGGCGTCAAGCGCTCGATCGTGCGCAACCTCCGGGAACGCGGCGCCCAGGTCACGCTGCACCCGTACGACACGAGCGCCGCGGCGCTGCTGTCCACCTCGCCCGACGCCATCTTCCTCGCCAACGGCCCCGGCGACCCGGCCGCGCTCGACGTGGTGGTGTCCACGGTCCGAGAGATCGTCGGCAGGCTGCCGGTGTACGGGATCTGCCTCGGCCACCAGCTGCTGTGCCGCGCGGTCGGCCTGGAGACATACAAGCTGCCGTTCGGACACCACGGCGCCAACCACCCGGTCAAGGACCTGACCACGGGCCGCACCGAGATCACGAGCCAGAACCACGGCTTCGCGGTGCTCGCGCCGGGCGGCCGCCGGACGATCGACGAGGACCAGCCGGTGCGGTGGGAGACCGAGTTCGGGGTCGCGGAGCTGACTCACATCAACCTCTACGACCGCACCGTCGAGGGGCTCGCGCTGCGCGACGTGAAGGGCGCGACCGTCCAGTACCACCCGGAGGCGGGCCCCGGGCCGCACGACTCGCTGTACCTGTTCGACCGCTTCGTGCAGGCGATCGGAGCCGCCGCCTGATGCCCCGACGCGACGACATCCGCAAGATACTGCTGCTCGGCTCCGGCCCGATCGTGATCGGGCAGGCGGCCGAGTTCGACTACTCGGGGACCCAGGCGTGCCGGGTGCTGATGTCCGAGGGCTACGAGGTCGTCCTGGTCAACTCCAACCCGGCGACGATCATGACCGACCCCGAGGTCGCCACCGCGACCTACGTGGAGCCGCTGCTCCCTGGGCCCGTGGCGCGGGTGATAGAGCGTGAGCGGCCCGACGCGCTGCTGCCGACGCTCGGCGGCCAGACGGCTCTCAACCTCGCCAAGGCGCTCTACGAGGACGGGACGCTCGATCGCCACGGGGTGGAGCTGATCGGCGCCGACTACGAGGCGATCGACCGCGCGGAGGACCGCGAGCGCTTCCGCGACACGATGACCGAGGCGGGGCTGCGGGTGCCGCGCTCTGCGATCGCCCACAGCATCGCGGACGCGCGCGCCGCGCTGCCGGAGATCGGCCTGCCCTTCATCGTGCGCCCCGCTTTCACGCTCGGCGGCCGCGGCGGCGGCGTCGTGCGCACCGAGGCCGACATCGAGCGCGTCGTCGGCGGAGGGCTGACCGCGTCCCCGATCGGCCAGGTGCTGCTGGAGGAGTCCGTGCTCGGATGGGGCGAGTTCGAGCTGGAGGTGATGCGCGACCGATCGGACAACGTCGTGATCGTCTGCTCGATCGAGAACCTCGACCCGATGGGCGTCCACACCGGGGACAGCGTGTGCGTGGCCCCGCAGCAGACGCTGACCGACCGCCAGTACCAGGCTCTGCGCGACCAGGCCATCACGGTGATCCGCGCGGTCGGCGTCGAGACCGGCGGCTCCAACGTCCAGTTCGCGGTCAACCCGCGGACGGACGAGATCATGGTGATCGAGATGAACCCGCGCGTCTCGCGCTCGAGCGCGCTGGCGAGCAAGGCGACCGGTTTTCCGATCGCCAAGATCGCGGCGCGGCTCGCGGTCGGCTACACGCTGCAGGAGATCCCCAACGACATCACGAGGGCCACGCCGGCCAGCTTCGAGCCGGCGATCGACTACTGCGTCGTCAAGTGGCCGCGGTTCGCGTTCGAGAAGTTCCCCGGAGCGGAGGCCGGCCTCACCACCCACATGAAGTCCGTCGGCGAGGCGATGGCGCTCGGCCGCACGTTCAAGCAGGCGTTCGCCAAGGCGCTGCGGTCCCGTGAGCTGGACACGAGGCCCGCTCTCCCGGACGATGAGGAGGCGCTGCTGGAGCTGGTGGCGCGGCCCGGCGCCGCGCGCTTCGATCACCTGCTGGAGGCTCTGCGCCGCGGCGTCCCGCGCGACGAGCTGCACACCAGGACGAGCATCAATCCCTGGTTCCTGCGCGAGCTCGCGGAGCTGGTCGCCGAACCGGAGGCGCCATTCGCCGGCGCGCGGACGTACAAGGCCGTGGACACCTGCGCCGCGGAGTTCGAGGCGCGGACCCCCTACTACTACTCGGGCTGGGAGCGCCCGCCCGCGGCGAGCGCGGGCCGGCTCGCCCCCGCGCACGAGGTGCGCCGCGGCGGGCGCCCGAGCGTCGTGATCCTCGGCTCGGGCCCCAACCGGATCGGGCAGGGGATCGAGTTCGACTACTGCTGCGTGCACGCCGCCCAGACGGTTCGCGAGCTCGGCCGAGACGCCGTGATCGTCAACTGCAACCCCGAGACGGTGTCGACCGACTACGACACCTCGGACCGCCTCTACTTCGAGCCGCTCACGCTCGAGGACGTCCTCGCCGTGTGCGAGATCGAGCGGCCCGAGGGCGTGATCGTGCAGTTCGGTGGCCAGACGCCGCTCAGGCTCGCCGCCGGCCTGCACGCGGCCGGGGTACCGGTCCTGGGCACCTCGATCGACGCGATCGACCTGGCCGAGGACCGGGCGCGCTTCGGCGCGCTGCTCGACCGCCTGGGCTACGGCGCGCCGCCGTACGCGACCGCGGCCACGGCGCAGGAGGCGTTGGCGCGAGCACCCCAGGTCGGGTTCCCGCTGCTGGTTCGCCCCAGCTACGTGCTCGGCGGCCGAGCGATGGAGATCGTCTACGACATCGCCGGGCTCCAGGACTACCTGCACCGGGTCGGCACCGACGGCGCCTCGCGGCACGGCACGATCTACCTGGACCGCTTCCTGGAGAGCTCCATCGAGGTCGACGTCGACGCGCTCTGCGACGGGGAGAGCGTCTGGATCGGCGGGATCATGCAGCACGTCGAAGAGGCCGGGATCCACTCGGGCGACTCCGCCTGCGTGCTGCCTCCGCACACGCTCGGCGACGAGATGCTCGGGCGGATCCGGGCCCAGACCGCCGGCATCGCGCGGGCGCTCGGGGTCGTCGGGCTGCTCAACGTCCAGTACGCCATCCGCGGCGACGACCGGCTGTTCGTGATCGAGGCCAACCCGCGCGCGTCGCGGACGGTGCCGTTCGTCTCCAAGGCGATCGGGCTGCCGCTCGCCAAGCTCGCCTGCCGCGTCATGCTCGGGGAGCGGATCGCCGACCTTGACCTGCCCGCCGAGGGGACCCCGTCGCACGTGTGCGTCAAGGAGGCGGTGCTGCCGTTCAGCCGCTTCGCGGGCGCGGACTCGCTGCTGGGTCCGGAGATGCGCTCGACCGGCGAGGTGATGGGAATCGCGGCCGACTTCCCGACCGCGTTCGCCAAGGCGCAGGCCGCGGCCGGCGCGAAGCTGCCCGGCCACGGGACCGCGTTCATCTCGGTCGCCGACCGCGACAAGCCGACGGCGATCGCGATCGCCAGCCTGCTGCACCAGCTCGGCTTCAGGATCATCGCCACTCGCGGCACGGCCCAGGCGCTGGAGCGGATGGGGATCCCGGTGGCACGGATCCACAAGCTCTCCGAGGGACCCGACCACGTCGTGGACTGGATCGACCGCGGGGCCGTCGATCTCGTGATCAACACCCCGACCGGCACCCGCGCGCGCTCCGACGGCTACGCGATCCGCTCGGCGGCGATCGCGCGCGGGATCCCGTGCATCACGACGATGTCCGGCGGGCTCGCCGCGGCGTGGGCGATCAGCAGCGCCCGCGGCGGAGAGCCCGACGTCGTCTCGCTGCAGGAGCTGCACCGCAGCCGGCCGGTCACGCCGGCGCCCGGAGTCGCCGAGTGACCGCGTCCTCGCCGGCGACCGGCGCGGCAGATCGCGTGCGGGCGCCCTTCGGCGTTCGCACGGCACCGGTCACGGCGCGCGATGTCCACGGGGCCTACACGGTCCTGGCGTGCGCAGACCCAACCGGGCCACGGCCCTGCGCCGGGCAGTTCTACATGCTGGCGGCGGCCGCCCGATGGGGCGCCGGCGAGGACGAGCGCCCGTACCTGCCACGCGCGCTCAGCGTCCTGCGCGCCCCGGAGGGCGGCGAGCTGCGGTTCCTGATCGAGGACGTCGGGCCCGGGACAGAACGGCTGTGCGAGCTCGGGCCCGGCGACGCGCTGTCGCTGGTCGGGCCGCTCGGGGTCGGCTTTCGCGAGCCGCGCGACGGCCGTCGGGCGGTGCTCGCCGGAGGGGGCGTCGGGATCGCCCCGCTCGCGATCCTCTCCGACCAGCTGCGTGCGCACACTACGGTGCTGCTCGGCTTCCGGGACGGCGCTCACGCCGCGGGCGCCGAGCTGTTCCCGGGCGCCCGGGTGGCGACCGACGACGGGGCGGCCGGCCACCGGGGACCCGTCACCGATCTGCTGGCGCAGGAGCTGGACGCGGACCCCCTGGCCGAGGTCTACGCGTGCGGGCCGCCGCCGATGCTGGAGGCGGTGCGCGCGCTGTGCGAGCTCCGTGGCGTTCCGGCCCAGCTCGCGCTCGAGTCTGGGATGGCGTGCGGGTTCGGCGCCTGCTTCGGGTGCGTGGTGCCGACCCGAGACGGCTACGTGCGCCTGTGCGTCGACGGCCCGGTCCTCGACGCCGGCCGCCTCCAGACGGCGCTCGTCCCGGGAGCGGGGCATTGACCGCGGCCTCCAGGCCGGCCCGCGGCGACCGGGGCGACGGAGCCGGCGACCGGGTCGCCGGAGCCGGCGATCGCGGGTACCCGCACGGCGGAGGCCGGGACGGCGCGAGCCCGCCGCCCGCGGACGCATCTCCGGCCCACGCGGCCGTCGAGCTCTGCGGGATCCGCCTCAGGCATCCGATCGTCAACGCGTCGGGCACGTTCGACGCGATCGCCGCGCGCCGCGTGTTCGGCGACGAGCTGGTGACGCGCTTCCCGTTCAGCGCATTCGTGTCCAAGACGGTGACCCTCGCGCCGCGCCAGGGCAACGCCCCGCCCCGACTGTGGGAGCTGCCGGCCGGCCTGATCAACTCGATCGGCCTGCCGAACAGGGGCCTGGACGGATACATCGAGCACGACCTCCCGGAGCTGGCGCGGCTGCCGGTGCCGCTGATCGTCAACGTGATGGGCTTCCACCGGGACGAGGTGGTGCGGCTGGTGTCCGAGCTCTCCGCCCGCGACGAGGTGGCCGCGCTGGAGCTCAACGTCTCCTGCCCGAACGTCGAGACGGGGCTTGTGATGGGGGCCGACCCGGGCGAGACCGCGCGGCTTCTCGATGCCGTCAGGCCGCTGACGGACAAGCCGCTGATCGTCAAGCTGACTCCGAACGCCTCCGACGTGCCCGCGGTGGCGCTCGCGGCGCAGCGCGCCGGGGCCGACGCGGTGTCGCTGATCAACACGCTGCGCGGGATGGCGCTGCACCCGGCGACCGGCAGGCCCTGGCTCGGAGGCCGCACGGGCGGCGTGTCCGGACCGAGCGTGCGCGCGATCGCGCTCGCGCAGGTCGACGCGGTCCGCGCGGCCGTGGACATCCCGATCGTCGCGATGGGGGGGGTCTCGTCGGGCCGTCACGCGCTCGATCTGATCCGCGCCGGCGCGACGCTCGTGGCGGTCGGCACCGAGAGCTTCCGGGACCCGGCCGCGGGCGAGCGGATCGCCGCCGAGCTCGCGGCCGAGCAGGCCCGCGTCGCCCCGCCTCGGGGCCGCCGCGACGCAGGCTGAGAGCCGTCGCCAAACGGCCTGCAAACCCCGCCTCACGGTCCGCGCGGTTGTCACGCACCGAACGGAAACCTCCTGCAAAAGCTGCACATCGCCGCAACCAGGCTCGACAATGCTGAAGCTGAGGTTGAGCTTTAGCCGAATTGGTCCTGTTGGCTTTGATCGGCCGCCGCCAAGATGTATAGTCGCCGCCCATGCCGCCGGTCACCGAATCGACTTCCAAGCCCGTTGCCGCGCCCGAGCGATCGCTCGTGCAGCGGATGGAGGCGCTCCAGCGCGCGAACGATATCCGCAGCCGCCGAGCGCAGCTGAAGCGCGACCTGAAGGCCGGTCGCACCTCGATCGCGGATCTGCTCCTGGATCCGCCCGACTACGTCCAGACCGCGAAGGTCTTCGACCTGCTCCTCGCCGTCCCGAAGTACGGTCGCGTGAAGGTCACCAAGATCCTCTCGCTCTGCCGGATCTCGCCGAGCAAGACGCTCGGCGGCCTGTCCGAGCGACAGCGCGGCGAGCTGGTCGCGCTGCTGCAGCGGCGCTGACCGGCGCCGGCTCGGTCAGCCGTGGCAGCGGTGTTCGTGATCACCGGACCCTCCGGGGTGGGGAAGGGAACGCTGATCCGGGAGCTGCTGGCGCGCGTGCCCGAGCTGCGCCTGTCGGTCTCCGCGACGACCCGGGCGCCCCGGCAGGGCGAGCGCGACGGGCTCGACTACCACTTCCTCACCGCCGAGGACTTCGAGCGCCGTGTCCGAGCGGGGGAGTTCCTGGAGCACGCGACCTACTCGGGCAACCGCTACGGGACGCTGCGCTCGGAGCTTGAGCGCACCACCGGCGGCGGTGCCCCGGCGGTGCTGGAGATCGAGGTCCAGGGAGCCCGTCAGGTTCGCGCCGCGATGCCGGACGCCGTCGCCGTGTTCATCGCGCCGCCCAGCCGAGAGGCGCTGCGCGCCCGGCTCGTCGGGCGCGGCACCGACACGCCTGAGCAGATCGACGCCCGCCTCGGGACCGCCGCCCGGGAGCTCGCCGCGCAGGCCGAGTTCGCACACGTCGTCGTCAACGACCGGCTCGAGGACGCCGTCGACGAGCTGGTGTCGATCGTCCGGGGGGCAGGCGAGCGGCGCGCCTGCGCCGGCATGGCCGCGCCAGCGTCTAACCTTGAGGGGCAAACCGAACCGGCTGAGGAAAGACCTTGATCTCACCCCGCATCGACCGACTGCTGGAGCACGTCGACTCCGACTACGCCAGCGTGCTCGTCGCAGCCAAGCGCGCCCGCCAGATCAACTCCTACTACCACAACCTCGGAGAGGGGACCTTCGACGAGTTCCCGCCCCCGATGGTCGACACCCGTTCGAAGAACTACCTGACGATCGCCCTCGAGGAGGTCGCTCAGGGCAAGATCAAGTACCACTACCGCTAGCGGGTCCGGCGGCGCGGCGCGGCGAACCGGCGACGGCATGGCGCGGATCCTGATCGGCGTCACCGGCGGGATCGCCGCCTACAAGGCGCCGGAGATCGTTCGCCTGGCGATCGCCGCCGGCCACTCCGTGCGCGTGATCCAGACCCCCACCGCGCAGCGGTTCGTGGGCGCGGCCTCGTTCGCCGCGATCACCGGCGCGCCCGTGCTCACGGGCGAGTTCGAGCACGACCCGCTCCACGGGGCGTATCCCGGGGACCCGGTCGCCGAGCGCACGCCGATCAGCCATCTGGCGCTGGTGCAGAACGCCGACCTGTACCTGATCGCGCCGGCCAGCGCGAACACGATCGCGAAGCTCGCGGGCGGATACGCCGACAACCTCGTGACGGCCGCGGCGCTGGCCGCCGGCGGGGAGGGCGGAGTTCCGCTGCTGATCGCGCCGGCGATGAACGACCGCATGTACGGGCACCCCGCGGTTCAGGCGAACCTCGCCCAGCTCGCGGGGCGCGGCGTGGCCGCGATCGGGCCCGATGCCGGCGAGCTCGCCTCCCACGGCGAGCGCGGCGTCGGGCGCATGTCCGAGCCCGCGGTCCTGCTCGAGGCGGTGCACGAGCGCCTTGCGGCGCGGGCACGCGCCCACACGCGCCGGCCGGCCGGCGGGCCGGCGGGCCACGGCGCGTGGCCGGGGCGCCGGGTGCTGATCACCGCGGGCGGCACGCGCGAGCCGATCGACAGCGTGCGCTACATCGGCAACCGCTCTTCGGGCCGGATGGGGTTCGCGCTCGCACGCCGGGCGGCCGCTCGCGGCGCGCGCGTCACGCTGGTGGCGGCCAACGTCGCGCTCGACGCGCCCCCGGGCGTGGAGGTGATCGAGGTCGCCACGGCGGCTGACCTGGCCGACGCGTGCGGGCGTCGCTTCTCGGACTGCGACGTGCTGCTGATGGCGGCGGCCGTCGCCGACTTCCGTCCGAGCGCGCCCGCCGACGGCAAGATCCACAAGGATGCAGGGGTCCCGCGGCTCGCGCTTGAGCCGACCGAGGACGTGCTGGCCGCGCTCGCCGCCCGCCGGCTCCCCGGTCAGGTCCTGGTCGGCTTCGCGGCCGAGCACGGCGCGGGCGGGATCGAAAGCGCGCGCGGCAAGCTGCGGCGCAAGCGACTCGACGCGATCGTGGTCAACGACGTCTCGCTTCCGGGGATCGGCTTCGACGCGCCCGACAACGAGGTGACGATCATCGTCGCCGACGGACGAGAGGTCCAGCTGGCCAGAGCCGCCAAGGATCTGATCGCCGACCGCGTGCTCGACGAGGTGGGCCGGCTGCTGGCATCGAGCGAGGAGTCAGGAGATCGAGCAGCCATCGGAGCAGGTTCCGCTCGCGCCCCTGGGTAGCGAGGCGGTCGCCGCCGTCGTGCGTGCGCTGGCGGCGAACATCGCGGCCGCGGTCGAGGTGCGTCCGGAGACGCTCCGGCATCTTCTCGTCGCGCTGCTGGCCGAGGGCCACGCGCTGATCGAGGATCACCCCGGAGTCGGCAAGACCGCGCTGGCCAGGGCGCTGGCGCGCTCGATCGACTGCCGCTTCGCCCGCGTGCAGTGCACCTCGGACCTGCTGCCGGCCGACGTGATCGGCACCAACGTCTACGACCAGCGGGAGCAGCGGTTCGAGTTCCGCCCGGGCCCCGTGTTCGCCAACGTCGTGCTGGTGGACGAGATCAACCGCGCCTCGCCCCGGACACAGTCGGGCCTGCTGGAGTGCATGCAGGAGCGCAGCGTCACGGTCGACGTCCAGACGCACGAGCTGGCGCGTCCGTTTCTTGTGATCGCGACGCAGAACCCGATCGAGTTCGAGGGCACCTACCCGCTTCCAGAGGCGCAGGTGGACCGCTTCATGGTCCGCCTCTCGCTCGGCTACCCGGACCCGCGCGCCGAGGCGCAGATGCTCGCATCGCACGAGCGGGGCGACCGCGTGGCGCAGCTGCGGCCGGTTGCCGGCGCGACCGACGTGCTGCGCGCTCAGGACGCGGCGGCCCGCGTGCGGGTCACCGAGCCGCTGCGCGACTACGTCGTCGCCCTGCTGTGGCGCACGCGCCAGGACCCGCGCGTCGAGCTGGGCGCAAGCCCGCGCTCAGGCGTGATGCTGCTGCGAGCCGCCAAGGCGCACGCGATGCTGGAGGGTCGGGACCACGCGCTGCCCGACGACGTGCAGGCCCTGGCCGTGCCGGTGCTCGCGCACCGGCTGGTCCTGGCGCCGGAGACCCCGCGGGAGGCGGCGGGCGAGATCGTGCTCGACGCCGTCCGCGTGACCAGGGCGCTGTAGGCGGAGATGGGGCGCCCGCGGCTCGAGCTCCTTCCCGCCACGGTCGCCGTCGCAGGGGGCGCCGCGGCCGGCCTGGTCGCGTTCGCCTTCGACGCGCCGCAGCTTCTGGTCGCCGCGGTGGCGCTGGTTGCGCTGGGGTCGGTGACGCCCGCGTGGGTACTGGCGACCGCGCGCGGGGCACGGTTGCGCCGGCGCCTCCGCGCCGACCAGGTCGTCGAGGGGGAGCGCCTGGAGGCGACGATCGAGCTCGGACGCGGACCGCTCGGGATGCCGGGCGCGGTCGTGTGCGACCCGTTCAGCGACTCGCGGATCCCGCTGGGCGACGCGCTCGCGGCGATCCGCGGCGAGCGCAGCGCGGAGATCCGGGTGGCGGCACGCTTCCAGCGGCGCGGGGCTCACCGGCTGGAGCCGCCCACGCTCACGGTGTCCGACCCGCTCGGGCTGGCCGGGGCCAGGATCACGGGGGAGGGACCACCGCAGGAGCTGCTGGTGCTTCCGCGGACGGAGCGTGTCCGCTGGCTGGCCGGCGATGGCGACGTGCGGCGCCTGCCAGCACCCGACGGCTCAGCGGCGAGCGATGCGCTGGCCGCGATCGATCTCGACGGGCTGCGGAGCTACAGACCGGGCACTCCGGCCTCCAGGATCCACTGGCCGGCCGTCGCCCGCGGCGCGGGCCTGCTCGAGCGCCGGCTGCGCTCCGACGGCGACGCTCGGCCCTTGGTCGTCCTCGACCTGCGCACCCCGGGCGCAGACGAGGGCGACTCGGTCGACGCCGCCGTGCGCGCGGCCGCGTCGCTGGCGCTTGAGCTCGCGCCCGGCGGGTGCGGCCTGCTGCTCGGAGGCGACCAGCGCGCGACCTCGATCGACCGGACGCTCGCCGCGTGGCCGGCGTCCTACGCGCGGCTTGCGCTCGCGCGCGGCGGCCCGTCGGCGCCGGCGCCGGGGCTCGCACGCGCAGGCGCGCGGTCCGGCGCGACGATCTATGTCGCCGCCGCGTTGTGGTCGCGGGTCGCGGCCACGCTCGCGGCGCGCGCCTCGGGCCCGGTGCTGCTCGTGATCCCCGAGGGGCGCCTCGCGGCCGGGGCAAGCGGCGCGATCGGAGTCCCAGCGCGAGAGGCGCTGAGCGTCAGCGGCTGTCGCGGCTTCCTGCTCGGATCCGTCGGCGCTCGGACTCGGCGCCCGGCGGCGGCCGCGGGAGCGCCACCGCGGTGAGCGCCGCCGCGCGCTCGATGCGTCCGCGATGGACCCGAGCCCGCTCCGGCGACGCCGTGCCGTTCGCCTCAGGGCACCCCTGGGCGCGGCCGGTCTCGTTCGCCGGGCTCGCCGCCTACGGAGCGGTGCGCTGGGCGACGCTGCTGCGCCCCGCGCCGAGCGCCCGCCTCGCCGGGCTGTGGGCGGTCGCGCTCGCGCTCGCAGCCGGCGCGCCGCTGCTGGCGCGGCGCAGTCGCCCGCTCGCCGTGATCGCCTCCGCCGGCCTGCTGCTCGCGGCGCTGCCGATCGCGGGGCTGCCGTGGCGGTGGACGCGGGATCTCCGGATCGCCGTCAGCGCCAGGATGATCGGCACCGGCCTGGAGCGCCTGCCGGCCGTTCTGGTCCCCTACTCGGGGACCGCCCACGCGGTCCGCCTGGCGATCGTGCTCGGGGCGGCCGTGCTGCTGCTGGACTCCGCGGCGGTGCTGGCGCTGGCCGCCGGTGGCCCCGCGCGACCCTCGGGCGCCAGGCGCGCGGCGGCGGCGCTGCCGCTCGTGGCGCTGGCGGTCGTGCCGTCAACGCTGGTGCGTCCGCAGTTCCCCTACCTGCAGGGCGTGCTGCTGTTCGGCCTCGTGGCTGCGTTCCTGTGGGCCGAACGGGTCGTCTCCGGCGGGGGCGTCAAGGCGGTCGTCGTGCTGGCGTCCGCGGGAGCCGCCGGTGCGATCCTGGCGCCGGCGATCGCACCCGGAGGGCCGTGGGTGGACTACCGCGCCTGGGGGCGCGCGCCGGTGGCCGTGCCCGTCGACACGTTCGACTGGAACCAGACCTACGGCCCGCTGCGATGGCCGGCCCTCGGCCGCCGGGTGCTGGCGGTGACCGCAGCGACTCCCGAGTACTGGAAGGCCGAGAACCTCGACACGTTCAACGGAGTGGCATGGGTCGGCTCGCCTCACGCGGCGCCGCTGCTGCCGCCGCCGGCGGCGGGCCGGCAGCGGCGCTGGACCCAGACGATCCGGGTGACCGTGCTGTCGATGCGCACCGGCGACGTGATCGCCGGCGGATACTCGGCCCGCCCGCGCATCCCCGGGGTGGTCGAGACCGACCCCGGCAGCTGGGCGTTCGCACGGACGGCGGGCCCCGGGACCAGCTACGAGGTCTCCAGCTACGACCCCCGGCCGACCGCGCGCCGGCTGCGGCGGGCCGGCCGCGCCTATCCGGCCGCGGCGCTCGCGACCGAGCTGACCCTCTCAATCCCGCATGCCGGCAGGCCCGCGCTGCGGGTCTCGTTCCCGCCGTTTCACTCACGCCGCCGGCCCGCGGTCGTCTACGCCGGCCGGATCCGCGACGCCACCTCGCTGCTGCTCGGCTCCCCGTACGCGGGCGCCTACCGGCTCGCCCGCCGTCTCGCCGCGCGCGCCCGGACGCCATACGCGTACGTGGAGGCGGTGCAGCGCCATCTGAGCCGCGGGTTCACCTACACCGAGCACCCGCCGTCGACGAGATGGCCTCTGGAGGCATTCCTGTTCTGGACCCATCGCGGTTACTGCCAGCAGTTCTCCGGCGCCATGGCCCTGCTGCTGCGGATGGGGGGCGTGCCCGCCCGCGTCGCGACCGGCTTCACCCCCGGGACGCTCGACCGGTCGACCGGCCGCTGGGTGGTCACCGACCTCGACGCGCACGCCTGGGTGGAGGTGTGGTTCCCGGGCTACGGCTGGGTGCGGCGGGATCCGACCCCCGCGGTCGCGGCGGCCCGCGCGCGGACGGTCGCCGCGACCGCGTCGCTCCGCGGCACGCCGCCACGCGGCCTCGGGCCGGCGCAGGTCCACCGCCGC
>JAJZWB010000206.1 GCA_021846845.1 Actinomycetes bacterium
GGCTGGGGACTGTGGATCGTCGAGCGGCTGTCGCTTTGCTGGGGCACCGACCCGGGGTCCGCGCGCGTCTGGGCGGAGCTGCCCCTGCGCGGATCCTGGCGTTAGCCGCCGGGCCGACGCTGCGCGATCAGATCACCGACAGCATCACCAGCACGCCGATCGCCACCAGCACGAGCGCGGTGAACGTGTTGCCCCATCGCTCCAGCCAGATGCCCTGGACCTGGTAGCCGCCGCGCGCGGCGCCGACCGTCAGGCCGACGATCGTGCCGATCGTCGCCGCCGCGAAGACGATCAGCGAGCTGACCGCGGTGACCGCGCCGGCGGTGGCGGCGGCGAGGAACACGGGCAGGATCGTCAGATCGGGCGACGCGGCCGCGCCGAACGGCACCATGACCGCGGCCAGGCCGCGCAGCGGACTGGAGGGATTCGCGTGAAGGTGGTCGTGATGCTGGTCGTGATGCGCGTGCTCGGCGCCGCCTCCGTCTTCGAGGTGCTCGTGCGAGTGCCCGTCGGTGTGCGCGTGGTCGTGCGAGTGGCCATGGTCGTGCGAGTGGCCATGGCCGCGCCCGGTCAGCTCCAGCACCGCGAAGCCCAGCCCGGTAACGATCAGGACGCCGCCGACGATCGTGCCCTGCGCGCTCTCGATCGCGGAGCGGAACTGGAGCCCCACGACGATCACGATCGCGCCCAGCACGATCGACACCAGCACGTGCGCGACCCCGGCCAGGCCCGACAGCCTCGCCAAGCGCGACAGCGGGTATCTCCGCGTGCGGCCGAGCACCGCGAGCGGAACCCAGTGATCCGGGAGGATCGCATGCCCGATGCCGACTCCGGCGGCCGCCGCGATCAGCGCCAGTCCGTTGCCGCTCACTGCGCCTGACGCGGGCCGGGGTCGATCTGACGGGCCTTGCTCACGCCTCTCACGCGGCCGCGCTCCCCACGAACGCGCCGAGGGCGAAGGCGCCGAGCGGCCAGGCGACCCCGCGCCGGAGGTGCTCGGTGTGGGAGATCGCCTCCATCAGCAGCGCCGCCACATGCTCGTCGTGGAGCGCGTAGATCACCTGACGGCCCTCTCGCTCGCCGACGACCAGGCCGAGGTGTCGCAGCACCCGCAGCTGCTGGGAGACGGCGGACTGCTCCATCTCGACCTCCCGCGCGAGCTCGCCGACCGAGCATGCACCGACCGCCAGCCGGCTGAGGATGCGCAGCCGGCTCGGGGTCGCGAGCGCGTGCATGGTCTCCGCGACCGACCGCGCCATCTCCGCGGAGAGCAGGCCCAGCTCGCTGTGGTCGCCACGACTCATGCGGACATTATTGCATGAACATCCGTGAATATGTTCTGAGGCCGGATCCCCGGACCGCCCGGACCCTGGTCGTATACTCGGCTCTCCAGCGGCGCGTATACTCGCCCGCCTCGCGGCTGTAGCTCAGTTGGCTAGAGCGTCTGCTTGCCATGCAGAAGGTCGAGGGTTCGAGTCCCTTCAGCCGCTTGCCGAGAAAGCCCTGGTAATCCAGGGCTTTTTCTTTGCCCGAACGGCGCGGACAGGTGGTGATCCGGCCGGCGCTACCACTCGGCGCTACCAGACCGTCGACCTTGGCGAGCAGACTCGCGATTGGCGGTGGCTGTCGGGCAAACATTTGACATCCGGCTGGTTTAAGAACATGTCGTCATGCCGCAGAACTTCCTTGCTTGCGATCGGGGGCAGACGATGTTGTTGCCGCCGGATTTGACGGATTGGGTGCCGGACGATCATGTGGTGTGGTCGATCCTCGGGGCTGTCGACCAGATGGACCTGAGCGGGTTCTATGGGGCGTACCGCGCGAATGGTCAGGGCCGGGCTGCGTATGAGCCGTCGATGATGGTGGCGTTGCTGTTGCACGCGTACGCGCGCGGGAACAGGTCCTCGCGTGGGATCGAGCGTGCTTGCCGGGAGGATGTGACCTACAAGCTGATCACGGCGATGGCGATCCCGGATCACTCGACGATCGCGGAGTTCCGCCGCCGGCACGAAACGGCGTTGGGCGATCTGTTCACGAAGGTGCTGGCGTTGTGCGAGGAGGCGGGCCTGGTCGAGGTCGGGGTGATCTCGATCGACGGGATGAAGGTCCGCGCGAACGCGTCGCGCGGCGCGAACCGCAGCTACGAGAAGCTGGTCGCGGACATCCTCAAGGAGGCCGAGGAGACTGACCGGTGGGAGGACGGGCTGTTCGGTGAGGACCGCGGCGATGAGGTGCCCGAGCACCTGCGGACCGAGGAGGGCCGCCGGGCGGCGTTCAAGGCGGCGAAGGAGCGGCTCGCTGCGAAGGCTGGCCGTGGCGAGGAGCCGGAGGTCGAGCGGATCGAACTGGATCCTGATCGGGTGGCGCCTGGCGGCGGTCGGCGCGGGTGGCAGCGGGCAGCTCACAAAGAGCTGATGCGCCGGCGCGAGCAGGACGCCAAGCCGGTCACGCGGTCGCGGGCTGACCGGCTGCTCGAGTCGCTCGATCGCCTGGAGGAGAACCAGCAGGTTGAGATCCAAGCAAGCGAGGACTACGAGAAGTGGTGGGCGGGGCGGCGCGCGGCTGGGGTGTCCGGGCAGAAGCTCGGGATGCCACCGAAACCGTGGACAGCGCCGGCGACACCTGAGGGTGTGATGAACAAGACCGACCCGGACTCGCGAATGATGCGCACCCAGGGTCAGCCGACAGTGCAGGGTTACAACGCGCAGGCCGCGGTCACCCGCGGGCAGATCATCGTCGCCGCGGAGATCGCGGTCGAGAGCCCCGACTTCGGCCACCTCGAACCGGCCGTCCGCGCCACGCTGCGCGAGCTCGACGATGCGGGCGTGACACAGCGACCCGAGACGGTCCTGGCCGATGCGGGCTACTGGCACACCAGGCAGATGGAGCGGATCGTCAGCGACGGGATCCAGGTGCTGGTCCCGCCCGATGCCGGGCTACGCGAGGGCGCTAGACCAGGCTGGGACAAAGGTCCTTACGCGTTCATGCGCCGAGTGCTCGCCAGCGACGCCGGGCACGAGCTCTACAAGCACCGCAAGGCGACTGTCGAGCCGGTGTTCGCGCAGAACAAGTTCAACCGCGGCTTCCGGCGCTTCCAACGACGAGGCAGATCCGCGGTGCGGTCGGAGTGGCGTCTGCAGGCAGCAGTTCACAACCTCCTCAAGCTCCACAGCCACTGGATCAGCCCCGCGACCGCCTGACGGGGCGCGATCCCCGATCACCAACCCCGGCAGGTCCGAGGTCACGGTCAATCTGCCGCGGCCGCCGAAACTTTGGCCGACAGCCACGGCGAAAACCGGGTCTGTTGGCTGCCGGCAGTGAGAGAC
>JAJZWB010000076.1 GCA_021846845.1 Actinomycetes bacterium
CACCGGCGCCCGCGTCCGGCTGAGGGCCGTGACGGTCGACGGGTCCGCGGACGACGGGCGGGCTCCCGGCGGGGGGCGGGCTCCCGGCGGGGGGCGGGCTCCCGGCGGGGGGCGGGCTCCCGGCGGGGGGCGGGCTCCCGGCGGCGGCTCGGGTGTCGCGCGCGGGACCGGTGGCGGGCGGGCTCCCGGCGGCGGGTCGGGTGTCGCGCGCGGGACCGGTGGCGGGCCGGCATCGCCGTCCGGTGCCGGCGCTGGCGTCCCCTCAGGCGACGCGGCCGGGCGGCCGGCGCCCGATCGGCCGAGCGCGGCGAGCGCGGCGAGCGCGGCGAGCGCCGGGATGCTGATGCTCGCTGTCAACCTCGTGTGCGCAGCGCTCGGCGCCGGGATCGGCCTTCTGCTGGGCGCCCTGCTACCTTTCGCGCTCGCCGGCTTCTTCGTCGGCTTCTTCGCCGGGGTCGCCTTCGTGGCAAAGCGCTTCTAGGCGCTTGTTGGGGCGGCGTTAAGGACGTCGATGGTCTACCATCAGCGCCCTTCTCAAGGCTACGTGCCGATAGATGACAGAGCTCCAAGATCACCAGCAACAGTCAATGCGGCGGCAGGTCCTCCGCGGTCGTGCGCCGGCCTGCCGACGGCGCGCTGGGAGCCGGCGTTGGCTGTAGGGGCGCCGACGGTCTTGCAGCCGCGTCTCACCTCCGCCGCCAGATACATCGACGTGCTGGCCGTGGTGATCGCAGCCGTCCCGCTGCTCGCGCTCGGAGCCCCCATGCTCGGCTACGCGGTCGGAGCGGTCGCATGGCTTGCCGGCCGCGTGATCCAGGCGACCGATCGCAGCTGGTCCAGGCGCTTCAGCGAGCCACGCGCGCAGGTCGGAGCAAGGCTGTTCGAGGCGTTCGGACGGATCTGGCTGCTTGCGGCCGCGATCATCGTCGCCGGTGCCGTCGGCTCGCGGGCCGACGGGCTGACCGCGGCGCTCGTCATCTTCGGCGCCTACACGATCGCGTTCGCGGTCAAGCTGATCAGCGGCAGGCCGGCACCCAGGGCGGACGCCGGATGAGCGCCCTGCAGGCCGCGCCGGCGCCGCCGTCGCCGGGGATGTCCAAGGGCCGCAAGATCATGTGGGCCGTCCTGGCCCTGTGGATCGGCGGGATCGTGCTGTTCGTGATCCTGTTCGGCCTGACGTCGCACAAGGCCGCGAACGTCGCCAGCGGGGTCTTCTCGCCGACCGACGAGTTCAAGCTCGACACGTGGTTCAAGCTGGGCCCGATCGCCTTCAACAAGGGCGTCATGTACCTGCTGCTCACGGTCGGGTTGACCGTGGGGGTCATGGCGTACGTGGCACGGCGTCTCAAGCAGCGTCCGGGCAGGCTGCAGGCCGCCGTCGAATGGGCCTACGACCTCACCCAGGGGATGGCGCGCGAGAACCTCGACCAGAGGATGGCGCGCAAGTACTTCGCGCTGATCGCGACGCTGTTCGTGTTCATCTTCGTCACGAACATGATCGGCTACATCCCGCTGCCGGTCGACTCGACCAACAAGTTCAACCTGTTCGGCCTGCACATCCCCTCGTTCCAGATCTACGCGGCCGACACGAACGTGGCATTCCCGCTGATCCTGGCGCTCGGCGTGTTCGTGCTGTTCAACTACGAGGGGATCAAGCACCACGGCTTCATCGGCTACTTCAAGAGCCTCATCCCGGGCGGGGTCGGCAAGGGGATGCTGCCGCTGATCTCGGTGATCGAGGTGCTCTCGGTGTTCCTGCGGCTGATCTCGCTCACCGTTCGACTCTGGGCCAACCTGCTCGCCGGCCATCTGCTGATCGCGTTCATGGGCGGCGAGCTCGGCGTGCTTGTCGGGCAGCCGGTCGTGTCGTGGGCGCTGCTGCCGCTCGGCGTGGCGATCTACATGTTCGAGGCCACCCTGATCGCCGGCCTGCAGGCCTTCATCTTCGCCATCTTGACGGCCATCTACCTCGGTAGCTCGGTCTCGAGCCACTAGAACATCTAAGGAGCCAAGCAAGCCAATGTTGCTTCACTTTCTGACCATCCTCCACCCGGTGATCGGGGCTCTCTCCGGCACCGTCGACACGATCGGCCAGAAGGCCGGGCGCGCGATCGCGCTCGGTGTGGGCGCCGGCGGCGGCGCGGCGGGCGCCGGCGCGGGCATCGGCAGCGTGTTCAACGCCTCGATCACGGCCAAGACCAGGCAGCCGGAGCTGCGTCAGGACATCGAGCGCGACCAGTGGCTCGGCTTCGCGCTGACGGAGGCCTGCTTCTTCTACGGGCTGGTCGGCGGCTTCATCGCCTTCTTCCTCTAGAGCGCCGCGATGGCTTCCGTGGCCAAGATCCCGATCGCCGCGAGCGGCTCGTTCCTGATCACCCCGAACGTCGGGATGACGATCTGGACGCTGGTCGTGTTCGCGATCTCGCTGTTCATCCTCTGGAAGACGGTGTTCCCGGCCATCGGCCGGGCGCTCGACAAGCGCGTCGAGACGATCAACGAGTCGCTTGACTCGGCAGAGAACACGCGCAAGGAGGCCGAGAAGGTGCTGGCCGAGTACCGCGAGCGGCTCGCCGAGGCCCGCGGGCAGGCCGACGAGATCATGTCCCGCGCCCGGCGCGCGGCCGAGGCGCAGGAGCGCCAGGCCCAGGAGGACCTGCGCGCGCAGCGCGAGCGCCAGCTCGAGCAGACGCGGCTGGAGATCGAGGCGGAGACACGCCGCGCGATCCAGGAGATCAGGCGCGAGGTGGCCGACCTGACCGTGCTCGCTACCGAGAAGGTGACGCGCAAGACGCTCACGGAGGCCGACCAGCGGCGTCTGATCGAGGAGGCCCTCTCCGAGCTGGACTTCTCCGCACTCGCCTCAGAGGGCGCTGAGAACGCGTAGATGGAGGAGATCGCCCACGTCTATGCGCGCGCCCTGTTCGAGGTCGCGTCGGAGCGCGGCACGCTGGGCGAGGTCCGCGAGCAGCTCGACGAGCTCGCCGACGCGATGCGCGCCCACCGGCAGATGGCGGTGTTCTTCTTCTCGCCCCATTTCTCCGCCGACGAGAAGAAGCAGGCGCTGGACCGGGTCGTGACCGGCGCCGATCCAGCCTTTCGCAACTTCCTGCAGGCGCTGATCGAGCGCCACCGGATGCCCGTCATCTTCCGGATCCGGGCGGCGTTCGACACGCTCGTCGACCGCGCCCGACGGGTGCTGCCGGTCCAGATCACGAGCGCGGTCGACCTCGACGAGGCCACCGTCCGGCACCTGGGCGACACGATCGGAAGGCAGACGGACCGGGTCGTCGAGGTCCAGTCCGACGTCGACCCGCAGATCATCGGCGGCGTCGTCCTCAGGGTCGGCAACACGATCCTCGACGCATCGATCAAGAGCCGGTTGGAGCAACTGAGAAAGCAAGTGGCGCAGGCTTAGCAGAGCCTGTGAAGGGAGCAGCCTGAGAGACATGCAGATCAACCCCGATGAGATCACCTCGATCCTCAAGAGCCGGATCGAGGGACTGGAGGCCTCCGAAGCGCAGCTGACAGAGGTCGGGACCGTGCTGTCGGTGGCCGACGGCATCTGCCGCGTACACGGCCTCGAGAACTGCATGTCGTTCGAGATGCTCGAGCTGCCGCACGGCGTGACCGGCCTGGCCCTGAACCTGGAGTCAGACAACGTCGGCGCGGTGCTGTTCGGCGAATGGGCGAAGATCTCCGAGGGCGACACGGTCAAGCGCACCGGACGCCTGCTCGAGATCCCCGTGGGCGACGAGATGCTGGGACGGATCGTCGACCCGCTCGGCAACCCGCTCGACGGCAAGGGCCCGATCAACACGACCCAGACTCGTCCCGCCGAGCACAAGGCGCCCGGGGTCGTGCAGCGCCAGCCGGTCAAGGAGCCGATGCTCACCGGCCTGAAGGCGATCGACTCGATGATCCCGGTCGGCCGCGGCCAGCGTGAGCTGATCATCGGCGACCGCCAGACCGGCAAGACTTCGATCGCGATCGACACGATCATCAACAACCGCGATCGCGATCTGATCTGCGTCTACGTCGCGATCGGCCAGCGCAAGGCGACGGTCGTGCAGCTGGCTCAGATCCTGGAGGAGGCCGGGGCGCTGAGGAACACGATCATCGTGATGGCGGCGGCCGACGAGGCCGCGCCGATCAAGTTCCTGGCGCCCTACGCGGGCTGCGCGATGGCCGAGTACTTCCTCTACAACGGCAAGGCGGCGCTGACGGTCTACGACGACCTCACCAAGCACGCCTACGCCTACCGCCAGATGTCGCTGCTCCTGCGCCGTCCGCCCGGCCGTGAGGCATACCCCGGCGACGTCTTCTACCTTCACTCGCGCCTGCTGGAGCGAGCGGTCAAGCTCAACGACTCGCTGGGCGGCGGCTCGCTCACCTCGCTGCCGATCATCGAGACGCAGGCGGGCGACGTGTCGGCGTACATCCCGACGAACGTGATCTCGATCACCGACGGCCAGATCTTCCTGGAGCCGAAGCTGTTCTACTCAGGCGTGCGGCCGGCGATCAACGTCGGGATCTCCGTCTCCCGCGTGGGCGGCAACGCCCAGATCACGCCGATGCGAAGGGTCGCGGGAACGCTGAAGCTGGAGCTCTCGCAGTACCGGGACCTGGAGGCGTTCGCGCAGTTCGGCTCCGAGCTGGACGCCGACACGCAGCGGACGCTGGCTCGCGGGGAGCGCCTCGTGCGCACGCTCAACCAGTCAGAGCGCCATCCGATGCCGGTCGAGCTGCAGGTCGCGCAGATCTTCGCCGCCACCAACGGCTACCTGGACCGGATCGTCGTGGACAAGGTCGAGCACTTCCTCGCCGGACTGTCCGAGTCGGTGCGGGGCAACGAGCCGGAGCTGATGAAGTCGATCGCATCGGGCGAGTGGTCGGACGAGATCCGCGGGCAGCTGGATCGCGCGATCGCGCAGTACGCCGAGGACTTCGGCTACGACCTTGACGAGGAGGGCCACCCGATCGAGGAGGGCGAGCCCGTCACGGCGTAGCCGTTCGGGGTCCGAGCCATGGCATCGCAGCGAGACGTTCGAACCCGCATCTCGGCGGTCAAGAACATCCAGAAGATCACCCGTGCGATGGAGATGGTCGCCGCCGCCCGGCTGCGTCGCGCCGAGCAGCGGATCGAGGCGCTGCGACCCTACGCGGACGCGATCCGCCGGATGACCCGCCAGGCCTCGGAGGCGGCGGGCGACCTGCCCACGCTCCCGATCCTCTCCGAGCACCCCTCGATCCAACGGGTCGGGCTGCTGGTGGTGGCCGGTGACCGCGGCCTGGCGGGCGCGTTCAACTCAAACGCGGTCCGCGCCGGCGTCGGCGCGGGCCGCGAGCACCTCGGCCAGGGTCGAGAGGTCGTCTACTTCGCCTCCGGCCGGCGGCCCGCATCGTCGCTGAGCTTCCGCGGCCTCCCCGTGTCGCAGAGCTTCATCGGCTTCAGCGACCGGCCCGCGTACGCGGACGCCAGGGCGATCGCCGAGCGCCTTATGACGGCTTACGTGGACGGCGAGGTCGACCAGGTGGAGGTGTTCTACAACGGCTACATCTCCCCGCTGTCGCAGGTGATCCGCCGTGAGACGCTGCTGCCGCTGCAGCGCGCGACCGTGCTCGACGAGTCAGTAGGCGCCGCCTCCGAACAGGAGTCGGCGGCGCGTCGCGGCGCGGTCGAGTACGAGCCCGCCCCGGAGGAGATCCTCAAGCGCCTCGTGCCCGACTACGTCGAGATCTCGATCTTCCGGGCGCTGCTGGAGTCGACCGCCTCGGAGCACGGGGCGCGGATGACCGCGATGCGCAACGCGTCAGAGAACGCCAGCTCGCTGATCGAAGACCTCACTTTGCAGATGAACCGAGCCCGCCAGGCTGAGATCACGCAGGAGATCATGGAAGTCGTGGCCGGCGCTGAAGGCCTCGGATAAGGAGAATCGAGACAGACCATGTCAGCCACCCAGGAGAAGCCCCAGACCACCGTCAACACCGGCCGGATCGAGGAGATCCAGGGCGTGGTGATCGAGGCGGTTTTCCCAGATCGCCTGCCTGAGATCTACCACGCGATCAAGGTCGCACGTCCCAAGGCCGCTGCCGCCGAGGAGGACGTGGACATCGCGGCCTCCCAGGACGAGTGGCTGATCTGCGAGGTCCAGCAGCACCTGGGCGACGATCGGGTCCGCGCCGTGGCGATGGACACGACCGACGGCCTGGCGCGCGGCGTCGAGGTGATCGACACCGGCGCTCCGATCACCGTGCCGGTCGGCCGCGCGACGCTCGGCCGGATCTTCAACCTGCTGGGCGAGCCGATCGACCTGGGGCAGGAGATCGACTCCGACACCGAGCGCTGGCCGATCCACCGTGAAGCGCCGACGGTCGAGCAGCTCACCCCCACGACCGAGATGTTCGAGACGGGGATCAAGGTCATCGATCTGCTGGCGCCCTACGCCAAGGGCGGGAAGGTCGGCCTGTTCGGCGGCGCCGGGGTCGGCAAGACCGTGATCATCCAGGAGCTGATCCACAACCTCGCCCAGCAGCACGGCGGACTCTCCGCCTTCTGCGGCGTCGGCGAGCGCAGCCGTGAGGGCAACGACCTGTGGCTGGAGATGAAGGAGTCGGGGGTGCTGGACAAGACGATGCTCGTCTTCGGCCAGATGAACGAGCCGCCGGGCGCCCGCATGCGAGTCGCGCTTTCGGGCCTGACCATGGCCGAGTACTTCCGTGACCAGGAGGGTCAGGATGTGCTGCTGTTCATCGACAACATCTTCCGCTTCGTGCAGGCCGGCTCGGAGGTCTCCGCGCTGCTCGGCCGGATGCCGTCCCAGGTCGGATACCAGCCGACGCTGGAGTCCGAGATGGGCGCGCTGCAGGAGCGGATCACCTCGACCCGGAAGGGCTCGGTCACCTCGATCCAGGCGATCTACGTCCCCGCCGACGATCTCACCGATCCGGCCCCGGCCTCGGCGTTCGCCCACCTGAACGCCACCACGACGCTCAGCCGGTCGATCGCTGAGAAGGGGATCTACCCGGCGGTCGACCCGCTTGACTCGACCTCCACGATCCTCAAGCCCGAGATCCTCGGCGAGGAGCACTTCGCGGTCGCCAACCAGGTCAAGCAGGTGCTGCAGCGCTACAAGGAGCTGCAGGACATCATCGCGATCCTCGGGATCGACGAGCTCTCCGACGAGGACAAGGTGGTCGTCCAGCGGGCGCGCAAGATCGAGCGCTTCCTCTCGCAGCCGTTCCACGTCGCCGAGCAGTTCACCGGCACCCCCGGGGTCTACGTGCCGATCGCGGAGTCGATCCGCGGCTTCAAGGAGATCCTGGCGGGCCGCCACGACGACGTGCCCGAGCGTGCGTTCTTCATGAAGGGCACGATCGACGAGGTCGTCGCCGCGGCGGGCGCGTCCGGCACCGAGGGCTAGCAGGTGGCAGAGCACACTCCGTTCCCGGTCCAGGTGCTGACGCCCGAGGGAGAGCTCTTCTCCCGTGAGGTCCAGATGATCTCGACCAGGACGACCGTCGGCTCGATCGGCCTGCTCGCCAACCACGAGCCGCTGCTGGCCACGCTTGAGCCTACGGAGCTGCGGCTGTACGTGACGGAGTCAGAGGTGGTGCGCTTCGCCCAGTCGGAGGGCTACATGCAGGTCGCCGCCAACCGCGCGCTGCTGCTGCTGCAGGAGGCGCACGAGCCGGGCGCGCTCGACGTCGCCCAGCTGCGAGACCGCCTGGCGGAGGCGGAGCGCGAGCTCGAGCATGCGGCCGAGGACTCCGAGCGCCGCCGCACCGCCGCGCGCGAGCAGCGGCGGCTGACGGTCTTCCTGCGGATCGCCGAGGCGGCCCAGCACTAGGCGGCCCTCCGGCTGCCGGACGACGAGCGTCCGGCAGCCTGGCCGCCCGGAGCGTCGGGACAGCGGGCGCGGCTGGGCGCGTGCACGGCGCCGCCCGCTCAGGAGGCCAGGGCCCGCGGGCGCGTCGGGAGCGCCGGGTAGTCTTCGGAGATGCCCGTGAGGGAGCCCGCGTGATCCCCCGCTCGCGTGCAGGGGCCCTCTGGCGTTCGCTGGCCGCCGCGGTGGTGATCGTCGCCGCCACGGCCGCCACCACCGCCGTCGCCGGACTTCTGCAGTTCAAGCAGCTCGCCTCCGACATCTCGGTGCAGTCGGCTATCCCGCACGCCGACGTCACGCCGCTGCCGCCGCCGGGCTCTCCGCAGACGCTGCTGGTGATCGGCTCGGACCATCGTGCCGGAACGTCCTACAACTCGGCCAACACCGACACGATGCTGCTCGTGCGCCTCAACGCGGCCTCGTCGACGATCAACGTGCTCTCGATCCCCCGTGACCTGGAGGTCCAGATCCCCGGCTACGGAACGGCGAAGGTCAATGCCGCCTACTCGCTCGGCGGCCCGAACCTGATGATCAGGACGATCCAGGACAACGTCTTCCCGCAGCTTCGCGTCAACCACATCCTCGATGTCAACTTCATGGGCTTCTCGGATCTGGTCGACGCGATCGGCTGCGTCTACAGCATGGTGGACCACCGCTACTACAACAACACCGCGCTGACC
This sequence comes from Actinomycetes bacterium, assembly GCA_021846845.1. GTDB lineage: Bacteria > Actinomycetota > Thermoleophilia > Solirubrobacterales > Solirubrobacteraceae > Palsa-465. Next base: position 8,564 of record JAJZWB010000076.1, read on the forward strand.
AACTACTCGTCGATCGACATCCAGCCCGGGTATCAGAAGCTCTGCGGCGACAACGAGTCGGCGAGCGGGGCGCTGGCGTTCGTTCGCTTCCGCCACACGGACTCCGACATCGTCCGCAACTCGCGCCAGCAGGACTTCATCCGCTGGGCCAAGGACCAGTACCCGACCAGCGCCCTGATCGCCAACAAGGACCGGCTGCTGCGGATCTTCGGCCAGCATGTGCAGACCGATACCGGCCTGCACTCGGTCGACGGCCTGATCGGGCTCTTCGACCTGGCGCTCAACATGGACGGGCACTCGATCAGGTCGATCCCGTTCCCGGCGATCCTGCACCCGCTCGTCCCAGGGCAGCCAGACTACGTGACCGCCGTGCCGGCCGCCGAGCAGGCCGCCTACCGGGCGTTCATGCGGCCGACCCGCCCCGGCACGACGCGCAGATCTGCCGCGGGCGCCGTCGGGCACGGCCGCAGCGCGACCGTGCTCCGGGCCGCCGGGGTCGCGCCCGACCCGGCCGACGGGATCAGCCAGGCGGCGGCGCTGGCGCACGCGTCGATGCCCGTCTACTACCCGAGGCTGATCGTCGCCGGGTCGGCGTACTGCTCGGCCGCGACCGGCAACTGCGACGACCCCCAGGAGCCCGCCGTCGAGTACGCGCACTCCTACCCGCGCTCCTACACGATCCACGGCCGCCACGGCCTTCCGCGCGCGGCGTACTGCATGACGCTCGTGATCAACGGCAGCCTCGGCGAGTACTACAACGTGCAGGGAACGACGTGGATGAGCCCGCCGCTGCTCGCCAACCCGACTGAGACCAGGACGGTCGGCGGCCGCCGGCTTGAGCTGTTCTCCGCCGGCGGCAGGCTGATGACCGTCGCGTGGCGCACGCCCAGGGCCGTGTACTGGATCGAGAACACGCTCGCCGGCGACATCGGAAACCGGCAGATGGTGGCGATCGCAGCGTCGCTGACGCGGGCGCACGGCTGACGTTCCCTGGGCGCGCCGCCTCCATCCGTGCTGCGATCGCCGCTTGTCGCACGCTACCCTCGGCGACCTGATGAGCACTGCGCGCCATCCGATCGCCGTGATCGGCACGGGATACGTGGGCCTCGTGACCGCGGTCGGGTTCTCGCAGCTCGGCAGCGAGGTGTGGTGCGTCGACGTCGACGCCGACAAGATCGAGCGCCTGCGACGGGGGGAGATCCCGATCTACGAGCCGGGACTGGCCGAGGCGGTGGCCGCCAACCGCGAGCGGCTGCACTTCTGCACCGACCTGGCTCCGGCGCTCGAGCACGCCCGGCTGCTGTTCGTCGCGGTCGGGACGCCACCTACGTACTCCGGGGACGCGGACCTCTCGGCGGTGCACGCGGTCGTGGACGCGATGCCGGCCTCCGACCAGCACGCGCTGGTGATGAAGTCGACCGTCCCGGTCGGCACGGGTGCGGCGATCCAGCGGATCCTCCACGAGCACGGCAAGGACGGCTTCGCCTACGTCTCGTGTCCGGAGTTCCTGAAGGAGGGATCGGCCCTCCAGGACTTCATGGAGCCCGATCGGGTCGTGATCGGCGACGACGGCAACTGGGCGGGCGACGCCGTCGTCGAGCTGTACGAGCCGCTCGGCGCCCCGATCGTCCGCACCGACGTCGCCAGCGCCGAGATGGTCAAGCTGGCCGCGAACGCGTTCCTGGCGACCAAGATCTCGTTCATCAACGAGATCGCCAACGTCTGCGAGGAGACCGGCGCCGACGTCCTTGAGGTGGCGCGCGGAATGGGTATGGACCGCCGGATCGGCGCCCACTTCCTGCGCCCCGGGATCGGTTTCGGCGGCAGCTGCTTCCCCAAGGACGTCTCGGCGCTCAAGCAGCTGGCGGGCAACTCCGGCTACCACTTCCAGCTGCTGACCGCCGTGATCGAGGTCAACGAGCTGCAGAAGCGGCGCGTGGTCGCCAAGCTGCAGAAGCACCTGGGCTCGCTGGTCGGGCGGCGGGTGGCGCTGCTCGGGGTCGCGTTCAAGGCCCACACCGACGATATGCGGGAGGCGTCGTCGCTCGTACTGGCCGCCCGGCTCCAGGCCGACGGCGCGACCGTCGCCGCTTATGACCCGGTGGCGGAGGACGAGGCGCGGCGCCTGATGACGGGAGTTCAGTTCGCCGACTCCGCGCTGGAGTCGGTGCGCGACGCCGACGCGTGCGTGCTGGTCACCGAATGGCCGGAGTTCGCCGAGCTGGACTGGGCGGAGGTCAGGCGGCGCATGGCGGGCGATCTGCTCGTCGACGGTCGCAACTTCGCCGACCGCCGGCTGGTGCAGGCCGCCGGGCTGCGCTACGAGGGGATCGGACGTTGAGAGGGTCGCCGACAGCCGGCGCCGGGGCGGGCGCCGGGGGACGATGCAGGCCCTGATCCTCGCCGGCGGCGAGGGCACGCGCCTGCGCCCCCTCACCTCCACCATTCCCAAACCGGTCGTGCCGCTCGTGGAGCGGCCGTTCATCGCCTACATGATCCAGTGGCTTCGAGGCCACGGAGTGGACGATGTGATCCTCGCGTGCGGCTTCATGGCGGAGGCGGTGCGCGCGGTCCTCGGCGACGGTCGATCGCTCGGGGTCTCGCTGCGCTACGTGGAGGAGCCGGAGCCGCTCGGGACCGGTGGCGCGCTCAAGTACGCCGAGGATCTGCTGGACGAGCGCTTCCTGATGCTCAACGGCGACTGCCTCACCGACGTCGACCTGACCGCCCAGATGCGCATGCACGAGCGCACGGGCGCGCGGCTCACGCTCGGGCTGATCGCCGTGGAGGATCCGTCCGCCTACGGGCTCGTGCGCTGCGACGGCGACGGCGCGGTGACCGAGTTCCTCGAGAAGCCGGGGCCCGAGGAGATCGACACCAACATGGTCAGCCTCGGCGCCTATGTCGTGGAGCGGGAGATCCTGAGCTCGATGCCGCCGGCCGGCTCGCGCGTCTCGATCGAGCGCGACGTGTTCCCCAAGCTCGTCGGCGACGGCCTGTACGGCTACGGGGCCTCCGGCTACTGGCTGGACATCGGCACGCCGGAGCGCTATCTGCAGGCGACCTACGAGATCCTGGAGGGCGAGGTGCGGACCGAGGTCGGGGCGCGCCTTGCGCGGGCGGGCGGCGTGCTGCGTGAGGGTGACTCAAGCGCCGTCGAGGGTGCGGTCCATGGCCCGGCGGTGGTCGGCGATCGCTGCCGCGTGCACCCGAGCGCCACGATCGGCCCGCTGACCGTGCTCGGTTCGGGCGTCACCGTCGCGGCCGGCGCCCACGTCGACGCATCGGTGGTCCTCGACGGCGCCTCCGTCGGCGAGGGCACGCGGATCAGCGGCTCGATCGTCGGAGCGGGAGCGCGGGTCGGGTCGCGCTGCCGGGTCGAGGGTAGGGCGATCCTCGGGGAGGGCGTCGCGGTCGGCGACCGCAACGTCCTGCAGGCGGGGATCCGCCTGTTCCCGGGCGTGACGCTCTCGGACGGGGCGGTGGCGTTTTGATCGGAGGATGGCCGGCCCGCGGAGGTGGTGAGTGAGTACGTCCGGAGCGCTGACCGGCGAGGCGATCGCCGCCGTCGACTCGACACGCCAGATCGGGGACGTGCTCGGTCTCGGAGATCACCTGCGCGACGCGCTGTGGCGCGTCGAGTCAGCCGGGCTGGAGCCGCACGACTCCCCGGGCGGCCTCGTGGTCGCCGGAATGGGGGGCTCCGCGATCGGAGGCTCCCTCGCCGCCGCGGTGCTCGGCGACCGCGCCTCGCGGCCGATCGTGGTCTGGCGAGACTACGGCCTGCCGGACTCGACCACCCCGGAGAGCACCGTTCTCTGCTGCAGCTACTCTGGCTCCACCGAGGAGACGCTCGCCGCGTACGAGGCGGCCGGCGCCCTCGGCGCGCGCCGAATCGTCTGCACCACCGGCGGCGCGCTGGCCGACCAGGCGCGCCGCGAAGGGGTTCCGGTGATCCCGCTGCCCGGCGGCTTCCAGCCGCGGGCGGCCGTCGGATACGGGCTCGTGGTGACGCTTGAGGTCGCGGCCCTGGCCGGGATCTCCGTCCACCTGCGGACCGAGATCGACGTGGCGGCCGAGCACGCGCGGCGACTGGCGGCACAGTGGGGGCCGGACGCCCCCGAGGACTCGCCGGCCAAGTCGCTTGCCCGCTCGCTGGCGCACACCGTCGTCCAGGTCGGGGGAGCGGGTCTGACCGCGCCGATCGCCTATCGCTGGAAGACCCAGGTGAACGAGAACGCCGGCTCGCCCGCGTTCGCGGCGACGCTGCCGGAACTGGACCACAACGAGATCGTGGGCTGGGAGGGAGCGGCCGGGCTCGGTCGCTTCAGCGCCGTGATGCTCGACGACTGCGATCTGCATCCGCGTGTGCGGCAGCGGATCGAGCTCACCCTGTCGGTGATCGGCGAGAGCGCCGTCGCCCGGCACCGGGTCGAGACGGTCGGCACGACCCGGATCGAGCGGGTCGTCTCGCTGGTGCTGCTCGGCGACCTGGTTTCGATCTACATGGCGGTGCTCAACGGGCGGGACCCGTCCGAGATCGAGCCGATCAGGCGCCTCAAGCTGGCGCTCGCGGGCGGCTAGCGCTCCCTCCGCCGGGTATCGGGCGGGCGCTCGCGGGCGCCCGGCGCTCTCTCCGCCGCGTATCGGGCGGGTGCTCGCGGGCGCCTGGCGCTCCCTCCGCCGGGTATCGGGCGGGCGCTCGCGGCTTCGCGGCACCGCTCCCGCGCGCGCCTGCGGCCGGGCGCCACGCTCGGAGAGCGGCCGCGTCACGCCACGCGGCCCTTCGCCGCGGCTCCCGCGCCAGCGCCGGCGAGGCGGCTCGGGGACCGCCCCGAGCAGGGCAAAACCTTGACACGGCCGTGGTAAGGTCACTTCGCGATGGAGGCCCTGACGATCAACGAGGCCGCGTCGACGACCGGCTGGTCCCCGCGGATGCTGCGCTACGTCGAGCAGGCGGGGCTCGTCGCACCGGAGCGGTCGGCGGCCGGCTACCGGCTCTACGGAGCGGCCGAGCTGCAGCGGCTGCGCACGCTGAAGGAGCTGCTGTCCGAGTTCGAGATCACGCTCTCGGACGTGGCGTTCGCGCGACGCCTGGCGAGCGACTCCGGCCTGCGCCGGGCGGTCGACGGCTGGCTGGCGGCGAGGCCGGCGAGGCCGGAGCACGTGCAGGCCGAGGACTGGCTGCGCTTCGAGCAGGAGAAGCACGAGCGGCTGCTGGCCGCGGCGGGCGCGTGAGTCGTGGCCGCGCCGGGCGCGCGCGGGCCCGATCCCTCACGGCGAGATCGCAGCGATCGAACAGACACCCAGAACCCGAGCACCGGAGAGCCAATGACTACAACCATCCAGCAGGCCGACTTCAAGGTCGCGGACCTCTCGCTGGCGGCCTTCGGCCGCAAGGAGATCCAGCTCGCCGAGCATGAGATGCCCGGCCTGATGGCGACCCGCCGTGAGTTCGCCGACAGCCGGCCGCTGCAGGGCGCCCGGATCACGGGCTCGCTGCACATGACGATCCAGACCGCGGTGCTGATCGAGACCCTGGTCGCGCTCGGCGCCGAGGTGAGGTGGTGCAGCTGCAACATCTTCTCCACCCAGGACCATGCGGCGGCCGCCGTCGTCGTCGGCCCCGACGGCACGCCGGACGACCCCCGCGGGGTGCCGGTGTTCGCATGGAAGGGGGAGACGCTCGAGGAGTATTGGTGGTGCACCGACCAGGCGCTGACCTGGTCGGGACAGGACGGCCCGAACATGATCCTCGACGACGGCGGTGACGCGACCCTGCTCGTCCACAACGGCGTGCTCTACGAGGCCGAGGGCGCGGTGCCCGACCTGTCCACGGCCGAGAACGAGGAGCATCGCGTGATCCTCTCGCTGCTGACTCGCTCGCTGGAGCAGGACGCGCAGCGCTTCACCCGGATGGCCGCCCAGATCAGGGGCGTGACCGAGGAGACCACGACCGGGGTGCACCGGCTCTACCAGTTCGCCGCCGAGGGGCGGCTGCTGTTCCCGGCGATCAACGTCAACGACTCGGTGACCAAGTCCAAGTTCGACAACAAGTACGGCTGCCGCCACTCGCTGATCGACGGGATCAACCGCGCCACCGACGTGCTGATCGGCGGCAAGGTTGCGGTCGTGTGCGGCTACGGCGACGTCGGCAAGGGCTGCGCCGAGTCGCTGCGCGGCCAGGGCGCGCGGGTGATCGTCACCGAGATCGACCCGATCTGCGCGCTTCAGGCCGCGATGGACGGCTACCAGGTGTCGAGGCTCGAGGATGTCGTCGGGACCGCGGACATCTTCGTCACCGCGACCGGCAACCGCGACGTGATCACCGCCGATCACATGCGTCAGATGAAGCACCAGGCGATCGTCGGCAACATCGGCCACTTCGACAACGAGATCGACATGGCCGGGCTGGCCGCGATCGAGGGGATCAAGCGGGTGAACATCAAGCCCCAGGTCGACGAGTGGGCCTTCCCGAACGGGAGCACGATCATCGTCCTCTCCGAGGGCCGGCTGCTCAATCTCGGCAACGCGACCGGCCATCCCTCGTTCGTGATGTCCAACTCGTTCACCAACCAGGTGATCGCTCAGGTGGAGCTGTACGGCAGCAGCGACCGGTACGAGAAGGGCGTCTACACGCTGCCCAAGCATCTGGACGAGAAGGTGGCTCGGTTGCACCTCGATGCGCTCGGGGCCAGGCTGACGGAGCTGACGGCCGTTCAGGCCGACTACCTCGGCGTTCCGGTGCAGGGTCCCTACAAGCCCGACCACTACCGCTACTGAGCCGGCCGCGCGCTGCCGAGGGACCCGCGCTCGCGCTGCGATGGCCGGCTCACCACCGCCCGCCCACGACGTCGCCGACCTGGGGCTGGCCGGCGACGGGGCGGAGCGGATCGCCTGGGCAGCCGGGCAGATGCCCGTGCTGGCGCGGATCCGCGAGCGCTTCGCGGCGCAGCGGCCGCTGGAGGGCGTCAGGGTCGCGTGCTGCCTGCACGTGACCGCGGAGACCGCCAACCTGGTGAGGACGCTGTTGGGCGGCGGCGCGACGGTGGCGCTGTGCTCGGCCAATCCCCTGTCGGTGCAGGATGACGTGGCGGCAGCGCTGGTGGCCCGCGACGGAGTCGAGGTCCGTGCACGGCGCGGCGAGAGCCTCGACGACTACGCCGCGCACGTGCTGACGCTGCTGGCGGCGCCGGCCGGCGGGCCGCACGTGACGCTGGACGACGGCGCCGACCTGCTGGTGACCGCGCACGTGCGGGGCGGCGACGCGCTGGCGGCGCTGCTCGGCGCGACCGAGGAGACGACCACCGGCCTGGTCCGGATCCGCCGCCTGGAGGGGGAGGGGAAGCTGCGCTGCCCGGTGGTGGCGGTCAACGAGGCGCGTACCGAGCGGGCGCTCAACGACCGTCACGGGACCGGCCAGTCGGCGCTCGACGGGATCGTGCGCGCCTCGAACGTCCTGCTCGCCGGCAACACGATCGTCATCGTCGGCTACGGGTGGGCCGGGATGGGCGTGGCGGAGCGGGCTCGCGGCGCGGGCGCCGCGGTGATCGTGTGCGAGATCGACCCGCTGCGCGCGCTCGAGGCGCGCATGGCGGGCTACGAGGTGATGCCCGCGCTTCAGGCGGCGGAGCGCGGCGACGTGTTCGTCACCGTCACGGGCGCGCGCGCGGTGCTGCGCCGCGAGCACTTCGAGCGCATGAAGGACGGCGCCCTGCTCGCCAACGCCGGCCACTTCGACGTGGAGCTCGATCTGGAGGCGCTCGCGGAGATCGCGGCCGGCGGGGTGCGCTCGGTGCGGCCCCTGGTGGACGAGTACGTGCTCGGCGACGGTCGGCGGCTGAACCTGCTGGCGCGCGGCCGGGTGGTCAACCTGGCGGCGGCCGAGGGCCACCCGGCGGCGGTCATGGACGTGTCGTTCGCGCTTCAGGCGCTGTCGGTCGAGGAGCTGGTCAGGCGCCGTGGAGAGCTGTCGCCCGGAGTCCACGCGGTCCCGGAGGCCCTCGACCGCGAGGTCGGGCGCCTCAAGCTGGAGGCGCTCGGCGTGACGATCGACGAGCCTCCGTCTGAGGGCGCGGCGACGTCCATCGGCTAGTCTGGGTCTTGGATGCAAGGCGAACGCCAGCTGCGCGGTGGCATCGACCTCGGAGGCACCAAGATCCAGGCGATCGTGGTCGACGGCGACCACCGGGTGCTCGGCCAGGCGCGCGAGCCGACGCCGACCGAGGGCGGGCCGCGCGACGTGGCCGCGAGGATGGCCGATGCGATGCGGGAGGCGGCCGAGCGCGCGGAGGTCGAGCCGGCATCCCTGATCGGGGTCGGCGTCGGGTCGCCGGGCGACGTCGACGCCGAGGCGGGAACCGTGTCCCGGGCGCGCAACCTGCCCGGATGGGAGGGGACCTTCGGGCTTGTGCCTGCCCTGTCGGAGGCGCTCGGCGCGCCCGTCAGCGTGGGCAACGACGTCGAGGTGGCGACCCGTGCTGAGTACGAGCTCGGCGCCGGCCGCGGCCACAGCTCGCTGCTCGGCGTGTTCTGGGGCACGGGCGTCGGGGGCGGTCTGATCCTCGACGGGCGTCCATGGCTGGGGCGCGGTGGCGCGGGTGAGATCGGACACACCGTCGTCAGGCTCGGGGGCCGGCGCTGCACCTGCGGCCGGCGCGGGTGCCTGGAGGCCTACGCGGGACGCGCCGCGCTGGAGGAGCGGGCGCGGCGCAAGGCGCGCAAGGGCGCGGGCACCGACCTGCTGAAGATCATGCAGGATCGGGGACGGACGCGGATGACCAGCTCGGTCTGGTGGCATGCGCATGAGCGCAGCGACCCCCTCGCCACCAGGCTGCTGGACCGCGCGGTCGAGGCGCTAGGCGCCGGGATCGCGTCCGCGGTCAACCTGCTGGGCGTCGAGGCGGTGGTGATCGGCGGCGGGCTCGGCGTGCGATTCGGCGAGCCCTTCGTCGGGAGGATCGCGGACGCGATGCTCCCGCACCTGTTCGACGACTCGCGCCCGCCGCACGTGGTTCCGGCGGCTCTGGGCGACCTCGGCGGCGCGATCGGCGCCGCGCTGCTGGCGCGTCCGCCCGACCGCGAGCCTTCCGCCTAGCTCGGCGCCGTCCGCGTGCCGTGCGCCCGGCTCGGCGCCGTCCGCGAGCCTTCCGCGCCGACCGTGACCCGACGGCGGTCGCGCCGCCCGCACGCCCTCGTCCCGCGCGCGACCGGCGTCCGCCCCCGCGCGACCTGCGCACAACCTCCGTGGGCGGCGTTATGTTTCCCACCGCGGTGGCCGCGTGACGTGTGCCGGGACCTGCCCCGTTCGGCCGGTCGCTCTGGGAGGATCCCAACCGTCGCAGATCGAGAGGAGAGCCCAGATCGCCAGCACGACAGAGCGTCCTGGACGGAGCGCGCCGCGCGCGCGCCGCGGCGACGGCGCGCAGCGACCATCCGCGCCGACACGCTGGGCTGTGGTCGGCGCGCTGGCCCTCGCCGCGGCCGTCGTCGCCGTCCTGGTGGCCACCGGGGGCTCGTCCTACGTCCTCACGGCCGACTTCCAGAACGCGAGCGGCCTCGTGACCGGCGACAACGTCCTGATCGGGCCGGCGGCGGTCGGAACGATCACCTCCATCAGCCTGACCGCGGACGGGCAGGCGGCGGTCAGGCTGTCGCTGGACGGCGGGGTCGGCCCGCTCCACCAGGGCACCGTGGCGCG
>JAJZWB010000077.1 GCA_021846845.1 Actinomycetes bacterium
CCCCCGGTAGCGCGGCTGGTGCTCGCCGGAGGCGTTCGCCGGGAAGTGCCCGAGCACGTGCGCGTAGAAGTCCCGCCAGCACAGCTGGCGCCGGAAGGCTGCCGCTCCCTCTCCGTCGGGCAGGCGCGACTCGACCTCACGCGCCGACAGGCACCCGAAATGCAGGTAGGGAGAGAGCCTGGAGACAACCTCGCCGGCCAGCAGGTCGCGCCCGGAGGCGTAGCGCTCCACGGGCCCGGAGAGGAACCGCGCGAGCGCCGCGCGCCCGGCTCGCTCGCCGCCCGCGGCGGCGGACGGGCACTCTGGGCTCAATCGCAGCTCGGCGAGCGATGGCGGCCGCCCCGGGGCCACGTCCGGCGCCGCCTCCCCGAGGCCGCGCGGGGCGGCCAGCGGCGCGCGGCGGGGAAGCTCGCTCCAGCGTCGGTGAAAGGGCGTGAAGACCGTGTACGGAGCGCCCGCCGAGGTGCGGATGGGCTCCAGCGAGTCGACCGCGAACAGTCCGGGGTGAGCGTGCACCGCCACCCCGTTCTGCGCCATCGCCGCCGCCACCTGGCGCTGTCGGCGGCGGGCGAACGGGGCGGCGTCGGCCGTCAGGTGAAGCTCGCTCGCACCCAGCTCGCGAGCGAGCTGCGAGAGCTCCAGATCCGGTCGCCCACGGCGGAGCACCAGTCGGCTGCCCCTGTCAAGCAGGTCTCCCTCCAGCTCCGTCAGGCACTCAAGCAAAAACCGCGTCCGCGACCCGGAGGCGTGCCGTCCGCCGAGCAGGGCGTCGTCGAAGCAGAAGACCGGAACCACCGGGAGGCCCGAGCGAAGCGCGGCCTCCAGCGCGGGATGGTCGTGAAGGCGCAGCTCGCGCCGCAGCCAGACGAGCGCGGTCAAGCGATCAGCGCGGCGACCGCCAGCCGCCGGTGGTCGAAGATCCGCTCCAGGTCGCGGCGCACGAACAGGCCGTGGGCGAGCTCGCCCAGCGGACCGAGCGGCAGCGCGTAGTCGACCTCGTCGCGCACGACGGTGCGCCCACCGACCGTGGCGAACGTGTGCCGGTGGCTCCACAGCCGGTAGGGCCCCAGCAGCTGGCGATCGACGAAGCATCGACCGGGCTCCCACACCTCGATCAGCGACCGCCAGCGCACCGGCACGCCATGCAGCCTCAGCCGGTAGTCGATCCGGGTGCCGGCCCGCATCTCGATCGGCTCGGGCGTCAGCAGCTCGAAGTGCAGCCAGGACGGCGTTATCAGCTCCAGGTTGTGCGGCCGCGCGAAGAAGTCGAACACCTCCGCGCAGGGTGCGGCCAGCGACTGGGTGCGCTGCAGGCGATGGACGGTCACCAGCGACCCCCCGGCTGCGCTGAGGTCGACCCGGTCACGCGCGGCCCAGAACGTCCCGGAGCGCCGGCTCGATGTCCGGATGGCGGAAGGCGAACCCCAGCTCGCGCAGCCGCGCCGGGACCGCTCGCTGTCCGGTCGTCACGATCGTCGCCATCTCGCCGTAGAGCAGGCGGATCGCCAGCGCCGGCACCGGCAGCACGGCGGGACGGCCCAGCGCCCTCCCGAGCGCGCGCGACAGCTGCGCGTTGGTGACGGGGTTCGGCGCCGTGACGTTCACCGGCCCGTCCGCGCGTGCATCGTCGACGCAGTGGATCAGGGCGGCGATCACGTCATCGAGATGGATCCACGGCACGTACTGCCGGCCGCCCGCCACCGGCCCGCCGATCCCGAGGCGGAAGAACGGCAGCATCTTCGCCAGCGCGCCCCCGCCGGGGGACAGCACGACGCCGGTTCGGGTGCAGACGACGCGCGTAGTCGACTCCGCGGCCCTCGCCTCTCGCTCCCAGTCCGCGACCACGCCAGCGAGGAAGTCGCTGCCGGCCGGAGCCGTCTCCTCGAGCTGCTCGTCGCCCGCGGGGCCATACCAGCCGGTGGCCGACTGCGACACGAGCACGCCGGGGGCGCGGTCGCCCGCGGCCCGCAGAGCCGCGACAAGCTGCCGCGTGGACAGGATGCGGGAATCGCGGATCCTCCGCTTGGCCTCCGGGCTCCAGCGCTGCGCCACGGGCTCGCCCAGGAGGTGCACCAAGGCGTCTGACCGCTCCAGCGGCGGCTGCGGCGGGGGCGTCAGCTGCGGCTCGGGCCAGGCGTGCGCCTCGACCCCGGCGCCCAGCAGCGCTCGCGCGCGTTCCGGGTCGCGGGAGAGCGCAACCACCTCGTCGCCGCGCGCGGCCAGCGCCGCGACCACGCCCCGCCCGATCATCCCCGTCGCGCCCGTCACGAGCACTCGCATCTTGGTGCCTCCGTCGGTTGGTCGTCACGGCGTCCCGGGAGCTCCGGGAACCCGTGCCGCACATCATGTCTCAGAAACCTACACAAGTTGTACCATGGCGGCGTGATCGACGCCCGCGAAGCGCAGCTGACGATCGCGCAGCTCGCGCGGCTCACCGGCCTGCCACCCGCGACGCTGCGAATGTGGGAGAGCCGCCACGGATTCCCGGCTCCGATGCGCGGGCCGGGCGGGCACCGGCGCTACTCGCAGTCCGACGCGGAGCGGGTTCGCCGGGTCGCTGCGCTGCGCTCCGAGGGGATGTCGCTCCCGGCGGCGATCGAGCGGACCCTTCGCCGCCCTCCCCCCTCCCTGTTCGCCGCCCTGAGGACCCGCCTGCCGGAGGCGGCGCCCGCGCTGATGCCCAAGCCGACCGTGCTGGCACTCAGCCGAGCGATCGAGGACGAGCACTGCGCGCGCGGCGGCGGAGGGCTCCTGCTCGGCAGCTTTCAGCGGGAGCGCTTCTACCGGCGCTCGGAGCCCCGCTGGAGCGACCTGGCCCGAACCTCCCAGCTGACCGTCGCGCTCGCCGACTTCCCGGGCCTTGCGACCGGACCGGGCGGCATCGTCGAGTTCCCGATCGACCGCCGCCAGCCGCTCTCACGCGAGTGGACGGTCATCTCGAGCGTCGATTCGCTGCGCGCCTGCCTGGCGGCCTGGGAGCCGCCGGTCGGATCCGGCCCGGCGGCCGACGATCGCCGCCGGTTCGAGGTGCTGTGGTCGTTCGATCCGGCGGTCGTCGCGGAGGCCGTCGTCGCCGCGTCCCGGCTGGTTGAGGAGCGCGACCCGGGCCTGGCCGCGCGGCTGGAGCTGGCCGCGGGACCGGCCGTGCCGCCGGCCGAGGCGGCGCTGAGCGCGGGCGGCTCGCTCGCCCAGCGGATGGTCGGCTATCTGGCCACGCACGGCGCCGGCCGTCCCTGATTGGATACGGCCCGAACCACGAACTAGGAGTGCTGATGAAGCGCGCAGCGATCGTGACGGGCGGCTCCAGCGGGATCGGGTTGGCGATCGCGCGGATGCTGCTCGAGGAGGGCCACGGCGTGACGCTGGCGGCGCGCCGCCCCGAGAAGCTGGCGCAGGCGGCGGCCCAACTCGCCGCGTCCGGCGGACAGGTCGAGCCGGTCGCGGTCAACATGGCCGCCGAGGCGGCGGTCGCCGAGGTCGTGAGGGCGCACCGCGCCAGGTTCGGGCGCCTCGACGTACTCGTCAACAACGCGGGCGTCGGCGTGGGGGCGTCGGTCGCCGAGATCGAGACCCGGCGACTCGACATGCAGCTGGCGGTCAACCTGCGGGCGATCGTGCTCTTCTATCGCGAGTGCGCCGACCTGCTGCGCGCCGCCGCCGCCGAGCACCGCAACGCGCTGGTGGTCAACACATCCTCGATCTCCGGCAAGTCCGGCGAGCCGTGGCTGTCGGTCTACTCCGCCACCAAGGCGGGAGTGATCGGGTTCACCGAGGCGATGAACAAGGAGCTCGGTCCGGAGGGGATCAAGTCCTGCGCCCTCTGCCCGGCGTGGGTGGACACGCCGATGACCGACTTCGTCAAGGGGTCCGTGCCCGCCGAGGGCATGATCCGCTCCGAGGACGTCGCCGAGGCGGTGCGGATGCTGCTGCGGCTGTCCCCGGCGTGCGTGATCCCCGAGATCGTCTTCCAGCTCCCGGGCGGCGCGACCGGGGCGCTGCCGGGCGAGATCCCGAGCGGGTCATGACGGCGGCCCGCGGAGCTGCCCGGCACCCGTGCCGTGGGGGGCGGCGATGAAGCTCGGGATCAACATCGGCTACTGGGGCCTCGGGCTCGGCGCCGGGGACCAGCTGGCGATCGTCCGTGAGGCCGAGCGGCTCGGCTACGACTCGGTCTGGGTCGCGGAGGCGTACGGATCCGACGCGGCGACCGTGCTGGGGTGGCTTGCGGCCGGTACGAGCAGGATCAGGCTCGGATCCGCGATCTTCCAGATGCCCGCGCGCAGCCCGGCCATGACCGCGATGACGGCCGCCACGATCGACCAGCTCTCCGGCGGTCGGATGGTGCTCGGGATCGGCTCGTCGGGACCGCAGGTCGCCGAGGGATGGCACGGACAGCGCTTCGCCCACCAGCTGCAGCGCACGCGTGAGTACGTGGCGGTGGTGCGCAAGGCGCTCGCGCGAGAGACGCTCCGGTTCGAGGGCGAGACGATCACGCTGCCGCTGCCCGACGGTCCCGGCAAGGCTCTCAAGCTGACGATCGCGCCCGTTCAGGAGCGCATCCCGATCATGCTGGCGGCGATCGGCCCGCGCAACACGGCGCTCGCGGGCGAGATCGCGGACGGCTGGCTGCCGACCTTCTTCTCGCCCGAGCACGTGGCCGACCTGCGCGCGCTCCTCCAGGAGGGCGCCGACCGGGCCGGACGGTCGCTGGACGGGTTCGAGATCGCGCCGACGGTCCAGTGCTGCGTCTCCGAGGATCGCGTCGCGGCGCGGGACATGATGCGGCCGATCCTGGCCCTGTACGTCGGCGGGATGGGATCGCGACAGCAGAACTTCTACACGAGCCTCGTCGCGCGCTACGGGTTCCAGGACGCGGCGCGAACCGTCCAGGACCTCTATCTCGAGGGTCGCCGAGACGAGGCCGCGGCGGCGCTGCCGGACGAGCTGATCGACTCGATCACGCTCTGCGGCCCGCGTGAGGTCGTGCGGGAGCGGATCGCCGCGTTCCGCGAGTCGGGTGTCGGAACGCTGGTGGTGATGCCGATGGCGCTCGATCGCGCCGGGCGCATCGAGCAGCTGCGAGCCGTCGCCGAGCTCGCCGCTTGAGCGACGCCGCGTCCCCGCTCGGACGGACCCCGGACGGCGGCTCCGAGTCGGCGCGTCCTGAGCGGGCGCTGCGGATCTTCCTGGGAGCGTTCGGCGACCCTGGACACGCATTCCCGATGCTGGCGCTCGGCGCCGAGCTGGCGGCACGAGGGCATGAGGTCACCTATGAGACCTGGACGCGCTGGCGCTGCGATGTGGAGGCGGCCGGGATGCGGTTCCGGGCCGCGCCCGAGTATCCGGTCTTCCCCACCCGGGAGCGGCCGCTGCCGCGCCCGCTGGGCCCTTACGAGGCGGTCGTGCGCGCGACGCGGGACACGCGCCCGGCGCTGGCCGAGACCCGCCCCGATGTCGTCGTGCACGACATCCTCACGCTCGCCCCGGCACTGGCCGCCGAGCTTGAGCAGGTGCCCACGGCGACGCTCGTTCCGCACGTCTACCCGGTTCCCCAGTTCGGGCAGCCGCCCTACTCGTTCGGCGCGCGCCCGCCCCGTACGCGCGCCGGCGCGACGCTCTGGCGCGCGTTTCACCGGCCGGTGCGCGCGGGGCTGGCGCTCGGTCGCGATCAGCTCAACGAAGCGAGGCGCCGGCTGGACCTGCCCGCGCTGACGCGCCTGTTCGGCGGTCTGAGCGAGCGGCTGGTGCTGGTGGCCACCCTGCCGCAGCTCGAGCCCCCACGGGCATGGCCCGCTCACGTGCACGTCGTCGGGCCGCTGATCTGGGAGCCTCCGTCGACCCCCGTCGACCCCCCGCCCGGGACGGGTCCGCTCATCCTCGTCGCACCATCCACATCCCAGGACCCTGAGCATCGCCTGCTGTCGGCGGCGCTCAACGGCCTCGCTCGCGAGCCGGTGCGGCTGCTCGCGGCGACCAACCGCCGGGCGCCGACGCGCCCGGTCCCGCTCGGCGCCAACACCCGTGTCGTCGACTGGCTGTCCTATGGCGAGACGATGCCCGGATGCGCACTGGTGATCTGCCACGCCGGCCACGGCACGCTGGCCCGAGCGCTGGCCAGCTCGTGCCCGGTGGTGGCCGTGCCGCACGTCGGCGACATGGCCGAGAACGCAGCGCGGCTCGTCTGGGCAGGCGCCGGGGTGAGGCTGCCCTGGCAGATGCTCACACCGCTCACGCTGCGGCACGCCGTGCGCCGCGCGCTGGCCCGGCCGGGGCTCGCCGCGCGAGCGGCGGAGCTGGGCGCATGGGCGGCGGCCCATCCTGGGGCGCGCCACGCGGCGGATCTGGTCGAGCGGCTCGCTCGCGGCGGTGCCCGGCTCTGAGCGCCGGGGAATCCCCCGCGGGCCGGTCGCGATCCGGCGTCAGGATCGGAGGAGATAGCTGCGGGGGTGGGACTCGAACCCACAACCTAACGGTTAACAGCCGTTTGCTCTGCCATTGAGCTACCCCGCAACGTGGTGCGATCGCCGCCCTGCGGCCGTCTCACTTTAGGGCAAGTCGACGCGGATCGCCGGGTGGCGTGCCGTCCGCTAGCCGTCGGCCGGCTTGGCTGCGATCGCGATCGAGGTCGAGACCTGGCCGGACCCCCCGGAGCCGGAGCCGGTGGAGGTCGTCGAGCCTGAGCCGTCGCCGGAGCCGGTCGAGGTCGAACCCGTGGAGCCCGAGGCGGTCGAGCCAGATCCGTCGCCGGAGCCGGAGCCGGTGGAGGTCGTCGAACCGGAGGAGCTCGAGCCGGTGGAGGTCGTCGAACCGGAGGAGCTCGAGCCGGTGGAGGTCGTCGAACCGGAGGAGCTCGAGCCGGTGGAGGTCGTCGAACCGGACGAGCTCGAGCCGGTGGAGGTCGTCGAGCCCGAGCCATCCGTGGAACCGGAGCCGGTTGAGCTCGTGGCGCCGGAGCCATCCGTGCCGGTGGTCGTAGGACCGCTCGTCGACGTCGCCGCGGTCCCGGCTGAGACACCGGTGTCGGAGCCGCCGCTGCTCCTGGAGGCGCCCTGGGTTCCGGAGCTGCCGTCAGACGCAGCGTGCTGGCCGCCGGATCCCGTCGCGGACTGACCATCGGCGCCACCGCCGCCGTGCGCGACGCCTGAGCCGTCGCTCCTGGCGGTGCCACCGCCCTCCCCGCCGCTCCCGTGCGCTGGCGAGGTGGCCCGATCGCCCCGCTGGCCGGAGCGATCCGTCTGACCGGACGCCACGCTGGAGCCTCCGGGCGACGGCCCGGCACCGGACCCGGACGTCCCCCCCAGGCCCGACGGCAGGAGGCCGAGCGCCCCGCCGCCTGCGCCCGCTCCTGCGCGACGGCCGGCCGATCCGAGGGCGACGCGTCGGTGCGCCGCCTCCCCCGCGGGCGTGCGGCGAAGCGTCGCGGCCGCCGAGCCGCCGTGGCCGGCGCCCGCGGGCGTGCCGGCGGCGGCGCCGGGAATCGGCGATCCGACGATGCCTCCGGGGCGCCCCGCCGGCCGGGTGAGGTGCGCGGCGGGGCGGGCGTGCGTCCGCGGGTGCACGAGCCCGCGCTGGAGCGCGTGATGCGGATAGAGCAGCACGACGGCACCGACCGTGCAGATCGACGCTGCGCATGCCGCGCCCAGCTGGCCAAGCCCGATGGCGCCGCCCGTGAATGCGCCCTTGGCCGCCAGCCCGGCGACCGCGCCGCCCCCGGCGAACCCGCCGGCCGGTGCCGGCAGCAGCGCCCGCAGGGCCCGAGCGTCGGCCCGCAGCGCCTTCCTGTAGGCGCGGCAGCCGTCGCACGCGGCGACGTGACGCCGCACGGTGCGGTCCTCGATCCGCCTGGCGGGCTCAGCCGCCAGCGCGGCCCTGACCACGGCGCACGGCAGCTCGCTCGCCGCGCGGTGCTCACGCAGCCCGATCCGGGCTCGGGCGATCAGGCCGCGCACAGCCTGATCGTCGAGGCCCAGCACGACGCCGATCTCACGGTAGGAGTGGCCCGCGAGCTCACGCATCAGCAGCGCGGTCCGCTGTGCCTCTGGCAGCTCGCGGATCCCCTCAAGCACCGACTCCAGCTCGGCGCCGACGCGGGTCGCCTCCTGGGGCGTGGCCGGCGGACGAGCTGAGGCGCGCGGCACGCCGCGCCCCTCATCCCCGTCCACCTCGGCCTCGTCCCACACCGGGTGCGCTCGCCGGCGCCGCCTCAGGTCGATCGCGGCATTGCGCGCGACCCGAGCCAGCCATGGGCGAAGCTCACGCGGTCGATCCGACCCGAGCGCCTGCGCGAGCGCCGTGAAGCACTCCTGCGCCGCGTCCTCGGCCTCGTCGCGACTGCCCAGCACCCCGATGCAGACCGCCAGCACGCTGCGAAAGTGGCGCCGGTACAGGACGGCGAAGGCCGCCTGGTCGCCGGCCGCGAACCGCTCCGCGAGCGCGGCGTCCGAGCGCAGGCGCAGCACGCCCCTCGGAGCGGCCACCTGAAGGGGGGCGGCTGCCGGCCGAGGGGCTCGGGAGTGGGATGCCGAGGCATCCCACAACCCCGGCTCGGACGGCCGCCCCCCAGGTGTCACGGACGTCCGCTCACTTGCGGTGCCCGCGGTGGGCGGCGTGGCCGTGATGGCGCCTGTGCGCGGCGTGGTGGCGCCTGTGCGCGGCGTGGTGGCGCCGGTGTGCGGCATGCCGATGACGGCGCACACGGGTGCTGTGGCCGCGATATCCGAACAGCGCCAGCGCCTGGCTGAGAACCCGGGCCCGGGCATGCCTGACGGATGCCGTGGTCTGCGTGCCGGTCGAAGCCGCCGGGAAGTCGATCAGCGCCTGAAGCGGGCTCGACTCCACCTGCGCGAGGGTCTCCCCGCTCGAGCCGATCACGCCGCCCGCGACGATGTCACCGGGATGGACGTCGGCGAGCGAGCCGCCGAACAGCCCGTTGACCGCGGTCCCGCCGAGCACGACGGTGCCGGCCGAGACGGTGAACGTCGCGGGGCCGGAGCCGGCCGGAACGAGGCCGCCGGGGACCGTGTTGGTCACGTTGACCGAGACGGTACCGGAGCCGCCCACGCCCGGGTTGACGGCCGTGACGCTGCCGACGAACGCATACAGCTGCCTGTCGGTCGGTGGCGTGTGAGCGTAGATGGCCACGGCCGGGCTGGCCACCAGCGTCTGCAGGCTGTCGCCCGGCATGCCGCTGAACAGCGCCACGAAGCGGTCGCCCTGAGCAAGGCTCGCGGGGGTCGAGCTCTGTCCGTCGATCTGGACCGTGGTCGACGGTCCGGTCGAGATCGTGACCTGCGTGGCGCCCCACGGCTGCATCCCGGATCCGAGCCAGTCGCTGCTCACGCTGGAACCGGTGCTCGAGTCACCGGACGAGCGGTCGCCGCCCGGGCTCGGCGAGTCCGGGCTCGAGGAGCTCTGGCCCGACGAGCTCTGGCTCGAGGAGCTCTGGCCCGACGAGCTCTGGCCGGACGAGTCCTGGCTCGAGGAGCTCTGGCCCGAGGAGCCCTGGCTCTGGTCGGGCTGATCGCCAGCCGGCATGTACGCATCGGCGACGAAGGTCCCCTGCGCAGGATCGGCCGAGACGATCGTTCCGTAAACGGCCACCACGGGCGTGCCGGATGGACCGACAGGACCTCCCCAGTCACTCGGACCGTCGGCCTGGGCGACCGCCGTCCCGAGCACCGCAGCGACGCCCAGCGCCAGAGAGAGCCAGGCTGTCAGTGCGATCAATCTGTTTCTCATCGAACCTCCCGTTGGATTGCCGACGGCGTCGTGAATCGCCGTCACCACTTCCATAGACGGATGGTCGACGGAAAAGTACGCCTGAGTTCTGCGAAGGGCAAGCTCGGCTCCGCTCCGACGCGCCCGCGCACGCCGCTCACACCGCCCGCTCCAGCCTCGATCCGACCGTGCGGAGAGCCTCCAGGACCTGCTCCCTGCGCCGCGCCAGCTCCCCGGAGCCGCTGCCCTGCGCCCGTGCCCGGATCAGCTGCCGATCGATCCGATCTCGCTCGAGCACCAGGTGCGCGTGCTCGAGCCTGTCGGGGGTCGGATCGGGCACGCGTCCGGCGAGGTCCACGATCCCGGCGACCGCTCGCGCAAGCTCGTCGTCGTCCGGCGGAAGGTCGGCGAGCGGCGCGCCGGGGTTGGCCGCCAGATGCCGCGCCGCCCGTCGCAGCAGCGCGCTCGTCAGCAGCTCATCCGGGTCGATGCGGGCCAGTCGTCCCGCGCCGGATGCGCCGAGCGCGACGCACAGAGCCAGGAACAGCCGCTCGGCTCGCGAGCCGGGGTCGCCGAAGCGCGACGCCGTGGCATCGCCTCGGGCGTTCACCGCGTGCACGCCCGGGCCCGCGGGACGGGGCGACTGGCGGGGCCCGACCACGGAATTGACGGCTCCGCCCCCGGAACCGAGCAGCGCCGCCAGGCGTGCCTCCGACAGCTCCAGCGCACCCGCCACCCGGCGCACCAGCTCGTCGCGCAGCACGCTGGCATCCATGCCGCCGAGCACCGGGGCCAGCTGCGCGAGTGCCCGGTCGCGGCCCTCCGCGCTGCCGGTCTCGGCCCGCATGAGGATCCGCTCGACGTCGAAGACCGCGAACGGCACCGATGCCCCGACGCGTCCGCGCACCGCCTCGGCACCCTCCAGCCGCACCAGGTCCGCCGGGTCGGTGCCCTCCGGGAGCGCCACGACGCGCAGCTCCAGGCTGTGTCCGGCGGCGACCCCCGCGGCTCTCACCATCGCCTCCTGACCGGCTCGGTCGGCGTCGAGGCAGAGCTCCAGGACCGTCACGACCAGCTCAAGCTCGCGAACCTGCTCCTCCGTGAGCGAGGTGCCCATGATCCCGACGCAGTTGCGGATCCCGGCCTGGTGCAGGGCGAGCACATCCGTATAGCCCTCGACGAGGATCATCCGGCCCGCCTTCGTGGCCGCCTGACGCGCGAGATCGATCCCGAACAGGACTCCCCGCTTGTGGTAGAGCTCGCCATCGGCGGTGTTTATGTACTTGGCGCCGTGCTGGTTGTCGCGCATGCGGCGCGCGCCGAAGCCGCGCACGCGTCCACGCGCGTCGATCGCTGGGAACATGATCCGCTCGCGGAAGCAGTCGTAGATCGAGCCGGGCCGGCTGCGAGAGCGCTGCGCGAGCCCGACCGCGAGCAGCTCCTCATCGCTGTAGCCGGCGCGCCGCGACGCGAGCAGCACCCTGTCCCATGCGCTCGGGGCATAGCCGACCCGGAACTCCCGCAGCGTTCGCTCCTCCAGCCCGCGCTGCAGCAGGTAGTCGCGCGCGTCCTGCGCCTCGCGCGCCTCCCACAGGTAGCGGGAGTAGTAGTCGGCCGTGCGCTCCAGCAGCGCGTGCAGGCGCTCGCGCCGGCGGCGGCGCTCGGCGGCCGCCGGATCCTCGTCCTCGGTCTCCAGGGTGACGCCGAAGCGCTCTGCCAGCGCCTCGAGCGCGCCCTTGAAGTCAAGGCCCTCAGTCTGCATCACGAACGTGAAGGGATCGCCCGAGGCCTGGCAGCCGAAGCAGTGGTAGAGCCTCTCGTCGGGGCTGACGTGAAAGGACCCGGTGCGCTCGTCGTGGAACGGGCAGCGCCCGAAGTAGCTGTTGACGCCCGCCCGGCGAAGCTCGGTTCTCGCCGAGACGAGCGTGACCATGTCGACCGCCGCGAGCACCCGATCGCGGGAGTCCGCCGTGTACCGGCTCATCGCCTCACCGGTGGGGCCGGTCGCCGCTCGCGCCCGGTCACGGCGCGAACGATGCGGGCACGCTGAGCAGCTCGAACGCCCGGATGCAGAAGCGGTCGGTCATCCCCGCCAGGTGGTCGGTGACGCGAACCGAGAGCTCTGCGTCGGGGATCGACGTGGGGATCTCATCAGGATGCTCGCAGTAGTGATGGAAGAGCGCCGAGATCACCGTGTGGATCTTGTCGTGCTCGCGGGTCGCGACCGGCCCCAGGTACACCCGCTCGAACATGAACTCTCGCAGCCCGGACATGGCCGCGCCGATCTCCTCGCCCTGGACGATGTCCCCCGCGACCTCCGAGTGCTCGACGAGGTCGTGCACGAGCGTGTCGATCCGGCGCGATCCGGTGTCGCCGAGCACGGAGATCGCATCCGCCGGCAGCTCCGCGGGCGACAGGACGCCCGCCCTGATGGCGTCGTCGATGTCGTGGTTGATGTACGCGACGCGATCCATCAAACGCACGATCCGGCCCTCGAGCGTGGCCGGCATCGCCGCGCCGCCGGAGTGACCGAGGATCCCGTCTCGCACCTGCTCGGTGAGGTTCAGCCCGCGACCGT
The DNA here is from genome assembly GCA_021846845.1 of Actinomycetes bacterium. GTDB lineage: Bacteria > Actinomycetota > Thermoleophilia > Solirubrobacterales > Solirubrobacteraceae > Palsa-465. Next base: position 12,296 of record JAJZWB010000077.1, read on the forward strand.
CCCGCTCCAGCACGTCGACGACCCGAAGCGAGTGCTCCCAGTGGTGAAAGCCGGTCTGGAAGCGGGAGCGCAGGCAGCGGTTCAGGGCGGCCTCGCCGACGTGTCCGAACGGCGGATGACCGAGATCGTGGCCGAGCCCGATCGCCTCTGCGAGATCCTCGTTGAGGGCCAGCGCTCGCGCGACGGTGCGCGAGATCTGGGTGACCTCCAGCGTGTGGGTGAGCCGGGTCCGGTAGTGGTCTCCGGTCGGCGCCACGAACACCTGCGTCTTGTGCTTCAGCCGGCGGAAAGCCTTGGCGTGAACGATCCGGTCCCGGTCGCGCTGGAAGGGGGTGCGCAGACCGCAGTCGTCCTCGACCCGAGCCCGCCGAGCCGGGTACGAGCGGGTCGCCCTCGGCGACAGCCACCGCTCCTCACGGTCCCGCACTGAGCGGGCGAAAGCGTCAGCCACCGGACCGGCCGGATGCGCGCTGCCGAGCTGCTGGCTCATGCCCGGATTCTCGCACCGGGATCGGAGGAGACCGGGCGTTCAGGCGGCCAGCAGGGGCCGCAGCCGCACGTGCCCGTGATGCTCGGCGGTCTCGCCGATCGCGCGGTCGACCTGGCGCAGCGCGGCCCGGCTCGCCTCGGGAGCGGCGGCCAGCGGCGAGCCCAGAGCCCCAACCAGGAACCGGTAGGCGTCCAGCGACAGGGGGAACGCGGCCGCCTCGCAGGCGCCGCAGACGACCCCCCCGTCGGCCGGTGAGAAGCCGGTCAGCTGCTCGGTCTCGCCGCACACCGCGCAGGCGGACAGCTGGGGCACGATACCCGCCGCCAGCAGCAGCTTGAGACGGAACGAGAGGCCGTTGCCGGCCCGCGCCTGGCCGGAGTCGGAGTCCAGCAGAGACAGCTCGTTGAGCAGCAGGCTGAAGACCTCGGGGTGCGGCTCCGCGGTCTCGAACAGCCGCGCGACGGCGTCGCAGGCTCTCGCCGCGCAATCAAGCGTGGCGGCGTGCTCCCGCAGCCTCCGAAACGGCGAGATCGTGTCGACGGCGGTGACGGTGAGCAGCTCGCCGCGCCCCTCGTGGAGCATCAGGCGCACATGGCTGAAGGGCTCCAGCCGCCCGCCGAAGCGACTGCGGGCGCGCCTGGCGCCCTTGGCGATAGCGCTCAGGCGGCCGCGCTCGACGGTGTAGAGATGGAGGATCCGATCGGCCTCCCCGTAGCGGATCGAGCGCACGACGACGGCCTCGACCCTCACCGGTCCCATCGTCGCCCTCCGCTTCTCGGTGCGACCGCCGACGTCCATGCTATATCTGCTGAAGCAATGAAACCGGTCACGCTCTACACCACCGATGCATGTCCCTTCTGCAGCAGCGCCAAGGCCCTGCTCAACAAGCGAAACATCGACTACGAAGAGATCAATCTCGCACGCGACCCGGACGGACGTGCCGAGCTGGCGGAGCGCACGGGGATGATCACCTTCCCGCAGATCGTCATCGGCGGCGAGACGATCGGCGGCTTCCAGGAGCTGCTCGCGGCCGACCGGGCCGGGCGGCTTCCAGAGCTGCTCGCCGCCTGAGCGCGGGTCGCCTCCGCACCGCCTGAGCGCGGGTCGCCTCCGCACCGCCTGAGCGCGGGTCGCCTCCGCACCGCCTGAGCGCGGGTCGCCTCCGCACCGCCTGAGCGCGGGTCTCCTCAACACCGCCGATTTCGCGCCCGGCGCCCACACCGCCAGAGCGCCGGCGGGAGCCCCGGGGCCCTGCGGCGCGGTTTCAGCTCTCGCGCCGCCTTCTGCGCGGCGGACGCTGGCATCGCTCGCAGACGTAGGTCCCGCGTCCGCCGACGACCAGCTTCGTGATTGTGGTCCCGCACACCGGGCACGGCAGCCCGGCTCGCCGGTGGACCCGAAACCGGTCCTGGAAGGATCCGCGGGCGCCGTCGACGTGGCGGAAGTCGTCGATCGTCGCGCCCTTGGCGTCTATCCCGGACGCGAGGGCGTGCTCGATCGCCTCCCGCAGCGCCTCGAGCTGGACCGGCCTCAGCGAGCCGGCCGGGCGCAGCGGATGGATCCCCGCCCGGTGCAGCGCCTCGTCCGCGTAGATGTTGCCGACCCCCGCGATCCGACGCTGATCGAGGATGAAGGACTTCACCGGCGCCCGCCGTCCGCTCGCGAGGTCGCGCAGGTGAGCGGCGGTGAACTCCTCGGTGAGCGGCTCGACGCCCAGGCGAGCGCCCAGGTAGGCACGCACCGCCGGCTCGCCATCGACGAGGTGCCCGGTGCCGAACCGTCGCGGGTCGTCGTAGACCAGCCGGTGACCGCCATCCAGCGTCAGCCGAACGCGCGTGTGGGGCGGCTCGGTCGGCGGGTCGAACAGCAGCGCGCCCGTCATGCGCAGGTGGACCAGAAGAAAGCGGTCGCCGTCGAGCCTCCAGACCAGGTACTTGCCCGACCTGCCCACCTCTCGCACGACCCGGCCTGCAAGCCCGTCGGCGACCGCGTCCGGAGGGTCGGGGCGGGTGAAGCGCGGATCGAGGATCTCCACGGCGAGGATCCGCCTGCCCTCCAGGTGGGGCGCCAGCTGGCGACGGATCGTCTCGACCTCCGGCAGCTCGGGCATCAGACGAAGGACCTTCCCGGGAGGTCCGGCTCCCGTTCACCCGTGAGCCAGCTCAGGACGCTCGCGCCGACGTCGGCCAGCACGCCGTCGTGGCGACGTCCGCCGTGCCCGGCGAACGCGGCCAGCAGCGGCACATGCTCCCGCGTGTGGTCGGTTCGCGGCGAGGTCAGGTCGCAGCCGTGGTCGGCGGTCAGCACGAGCATGTCGCCCTCACGCAGCCGCGGCAGCCACCCGCCGACCCGAGCATCGATCTCACGCAGCGCCGCCGCGAAGCCCTCGAAGTCGTGGCGGTGTCCGTACACCTGGTCGGTCTCGATCAGATTGACGAACGCCAGCCCTCCGTCCAGCCGGTCGATCAGCTCGCCGGTCTGCCGCAGCGCGATCGCGTTGGTCTGCCCCGGGTGCTCGAAGTCGATCCCCGCGCCGGCGAACAGCTGTGCGACCTTGCCGACGGCGTGGACCTCGACGCCTCGCGCCCGAAGGGCGTCGAGATGGCTGGGGGCCGGCGGCGGCAGAGCGAAGTCCCGCCGCCCGTCGGTCCGCGTGAAGGAGCCCTCCGAGCCTGTGAACGGGCGTGCGATCACCCTCCCCACGGCGTGTGAGCCGTTCGCGCCGGCTCGTACGGCGGCGCAGATCTCGTACAGCGCGGAGGGGGCGAGCACGTCGGCGTGGGCGGCGATCTGCAGCACCGAGTCCTGGCTGGTGTAGACGATCAGCGCGCCGGTCCGGAGCTGCTCCGGCCCGAACTGCTCGATCGCGTCGAGCCCGTTGTCGGGCCGGTTGCAGATCACCTCGCGGCCGCTGGCGCGACGCACCAGCTCGATCACCTCGGGAGGGAAGCCGTTCGGGTAGGTCGGTGGCCGCGTCGCAGCGATGACCCCCATGAGCTCCCAGTGTCCTGCGGTCGAGTCCTTTCCCGGGCCCTGCGGGCGCAGCCGGCCGTGGACGACGGGCGCGGGCGCGGGCGCGACGCCATCGAGCCCCAGGATCGAGCCGAGCCCGAGGCGCTGGAGTGCAGGGAGGTGAAGGCCCCCCAGCCGCTGCGCCAGATGCGCGAGCGTGTTGGAGCCCTCGTCGCCGTAGTCGGCGGCGTCGGGGGCGGCGCCCGCCCCGCATGCGTCGATCACGACCACGAACGCGCGCTTGGACACGTGGCGATTCTGGCACTCGCTCCGACCGCATCGACGGTCACGTGCCCGTCGGACACGGGCAGCCCGACGGCGGTCGCGGCCCCTTCAGGCGGTCGCGGCCGTCAGTCCTCGCCGTCCCAGTAGTCGAGTCGCTCAAGGCGGCAGATCACCCCGAGCCCGGCGAACGAGATCTTCCCGGAGCGCGGGTAGAAGCAGACGTCCGAGGTCTCCCGGGTGCCGTACGCCAGCAGCGTGAGGTCGCCGGCTTCCGCCCGCAGCGCGTGCGACACGCCGGTGCCGGGCGGCCTGCAGATCACGTGTCCCGCCCGGACCCGGGTCTGCTCGTCGTCGAGCAGCAGCGTCCCCTCGCCAGCCAGCACGACGAAGATCTCCTCCTGGACGGAGTGGCAGTGCTGGGGGCTCGCGAGCCTCCCGGCGGGGACGGTCACGTGACCGAGGCCGGTCCTGAGCGAGCCGAGCGCGCGTCCCATGTCACGGCGACCGCGCGCGACGCGCGGACGGCGCACCCAATCTGGCTCGATGTCGGCGACGTTGACGATCGTCCGGGGACGCGTTCCGGGCTCCGGCGCAAGCGGCGGCGGGCCGTGCTCCGCCTCACGCACGAACTGCACCGGCGTTCCGTCCGGCGGCCCTCCCTCGGACGCGACCGCCCGTCCGCCGACCACAGAGAGTCCGAGCTGCGGGAAGCGGATCGCCTCGTCGAACTCACGGGTGCCGAACGTCAGCACGTCGAGTCCAGCGGCGCCCGCGTGCAGCGTGTGCTCGCCTCCTCGGGGCCTGTACAGGATGCAGTCGCCGGTGCCGATCGCCGCCGCGCTGCCGCGCTGCCATGAGACGCCCTCGCCGCCCAGCACGTAGAAGATCTCCTCCGAGCGGCCGTGATCGTGGGCGGGCGTCGACCACCCGCCCGGCGGCAGCTGTATGCGCCTCACGCCGACGCCGACGCTCCCGCCGCCCTCGCCCAGTAGCGTCCAGCGGCCGCGGATGTGACCGACCGAGTACTCGCGCTCCGGTGCCTCATCGAAGTGCGTCAGGCCCATCAGCGCTGCTCCAGCTGCGCGCGAGGATGAGCCCCGAAGTAGACATCGCGCAGTCGGTCGGTCGACAGGTGCGTGTAGATCTGCGTCGTGCCGATATCGGCGTGGCCCAGCATCTCCTGCAGCGAGCGCAGATCGCAGCCGCCCGCGAGCAGATGCGTGGCGAACGTGTGGCGCAGGGTGTGCGGGCTCATCCGGTGCTGGAGCCCGGCGCTGCGCGCATGGGCCTGGACGATCCGGTACAGGCCCTGCCGGGACAGGCCGGCGCCGCGCTGGTTTACGAACACGTGTGGCTCGGACGGCTCCCGCACCAGGCGCGGCCGGCCGCGCTCCAGGTAGACGGCCAGCGCCTGCACGGCGCGGCTTCCGACCGGCACGAGCCGCTCCTTGGACCCCTTGCCGCGGGCGCGCAGCATCCCCGTCTCCAGGTCGAGCTCCGGCAGCTGAAGCGTGATCGCCTCCGAGGCCCTGAGCCCCGAGGCGTACATCGTCTCGAGCAGCGCCCGGTCTCGCAGCGCGGCCGGAGCGCCGCCCCGTGGCTGCTCCAGCAGGCGGTTGACCTCGTCCCGGCTCAGCACCTTGGGCAGGCGCGCGCGCTGTCGGGGCGGGCGGAGCTCCGCGGTCGGGTCGTGCTCGATGATCTGCTCACGCCGCAGGTGCCGGTGGAACGAGCGCAGGCACGCGATCTTGCGCTGCAGGGTCGCCGGCGATACCGGCGGCCGATCGTCGCGACCCTCGGCGAGCTCGTCGATGAACATGCGCACGTCGCCAGGACCCGCGTCCAGCGGGTCCAGCCCTCGGCGTCCCAGGAAGAGCCCGTACTGCTGAAGATCGGAGCGATAGGCCTCCAGCGTGTTGCGCGACAGGCCGCGCTCCAGCTCGAGCGCCGCGAGGAAGTCCAGCGCCAGATCAGTCAGCCGGCGCTGGGCCGGCGCTGCCTCGACGATCGCCATCTGCCGATATTTCGCTCAATCACGGGGGTCTCCTCCCCCCGTGCCCGTCGCCGCCCGGCGGCCCGAGCGGGGACCGCCGGATCCCCCGGCTCGCGCGCGTGGCGCCGGACGACGATGCTCGGACGGGCCGAGCGTCTGAGGACCGGCCCCCTGGGCCCAGGAGGGCGTTCATGAGATGGGCGTTTGCCCGATGTGCGGCGGCACGCGCGCCACG
>JAJZWB010000078.1 GCA_021846845.1 Actinomycetes bacterium
GCTGCGTGCGGATGTTGCGCCTGTGATCCAGCCCCACGCCGAGCTGCTTCAGCAGCCCCTCGTGCTCGGGGTGGGCGAAGCCGATCGCGATCAGCACCAGATCGGCCTCGAGCACGAACTCCGAGCCCGGCACGGGCGTGAGGTCCCTTGAGGAGTGGCCCGTCACCTGACGCGCGTACACGTGCGTGACCGAGCCGTCGGCGCCCCCGAACCCGGTGACCTCGGTGCCCCAGCGCCTGGTGCCGCCCTCCTCCAGCGCGTACGTGCTCGGGGTTCGCTTCGGCGGCAGAGGCCAGGGGAAGCGCGGGTCCCCCTGCTCGCCGACCTTCGCGTAGACGTCGAGCAGCACCACGCTGCGGGCGCCCTCACGGTGCGCGTTGGAGACGCAGTCCATGCCGGTGTCGCCACCGCCGACCACCACCACCCGTCGACCGCGGGCCGTCAGATCGCCCTGCTGCGCACCCGTCGGAGCGGACTGCTCGGAGGTGCCGTCGGACGCGGGCTGCTCGGACGCGCCGGCGGAGGCGGCCGCGGCGACCGCCCGGTTGCGCCGGTAGAGGTAGTCCATCGCGAAGTGGATCCCGCTCAGCCCGCGCCCCGGAACGTCCAGGTCGCGCGGCACGCGCGAGCCAGGGCACAGGACGACCGCATCGAAGCGCTCCTGCAGCTCGGCAGCGGTGATGTCGTGGCCGACGTGGGTGTTGTAGGCGAACTGGATCCCCTCCTGCTCCAGCAGGGCGACGCGCCGGTCGATGATCCACTTCTCAAGCTTGGCGTCGGGCACGCCGAAGCGCATCAGGCCGCCCGGCGCCTCATCCCGCTCGAAGACGGTCACGTTGTGGCCGCAGCGGTTCAGCTCGTCCGCTACCGCCAGCCCGGACGGCCCCGAGCCGACGACCGCCACCGTCTTGCCGGTCCGGCGCTCAGGCACCAGCGGGACGATCCACCCCTCCGCGAACCCCCGCTCGACGATCGCCAGCTCGATCTGCTCGATCGTCACCGGATCGTCGTTGATCGCCAGCACGCACGCCGACTCGCACGGCGCGGGGCAGATGGTGCCGGTGAACTCCGGGAAGTTGTTCGTCGCGTGCAGCCTGTCGAGCGCCTCACGCCACTTGCCTCGGTACACGAGATCGTTCCAGTCCGGGATGAGGTTGCCGAGCGGGCACCCCTCGTGGCAGAACGGCACGCCGCAGTCCATGCAGCGCGCCCCCTGGCGCTGCAGCTCGGGCTCCGGCTGCACGCTGAAATAGCGCTTGAAGTCGCCCACGCGAGCGCGCGGATCCCGCTTGTCGAACCCGACTCGATGGATCTTCAGGAATGCGCCCAGCTCACCCATCAGGCCCTCCCTGCACGTGTCCGGACAGACCCGGTCAACCCTGCACCGCCTCACGTTGCGCGCGCTGCTCGAGCACGCGGCGATAGTCACGCGGCATGACCTTGACGAACTGCTCGCGACGGCGCTCCCAGGACGCGAGCACGTTTCGGGCGACCAGCGAGCCCGTGCGTGCGGCGTGCTCGGCGAGCAGCGCCCGGACCGTGTCCTCGTCGGACTCGTCGAGCGCCTCCAGGTCGACCAGCTCCATGTTGCAGCGCCCGCGGAACCGACTGTCTGTGTCGAACACGTAAGCGATCCCGCCGCTCATCCCGGCCGCGAAGTTGCGCCCCGTCCGCCCGAGCACGACCACGCGGCCACCGGTCATGTACTCGCAGCCGTGGTCCCCGACCCCCTCGACGACGGCGTACGCCCCCGAGTTGCGCACCGCGAAGCGCTCGCCGGCGAGGCCCCGGATGAACGCACGCCCGGCCGTCGCGCCGTACAGGACGGTGTTGCCGACGATCGTGTTCTCCTCCGGGCGGAACAGCGCCGACTCCGGCGGGCGGATCGACAGCACCCCGCCCGAAAGGCCCTTGCCCGCGTAGTCATTGGTCTCGCCACGCAGCGAGAACGTCACCCCGGGAGCCAGCCATGCGCCGAAGCTCTGACCGGCCGAGCCGCTGAACGAGATCTCGATCGTGCCCTCCGGCATGCCGCCGCCGCCGACCTGCCGCGTGATCTCGCCCGACAGGATCCCGCCGACCGTCCGATTGACGTTGCGCACCGGCACCGGTCCGTGGCGGACCCGGGCCCCGCTCTCGATCGCCGGCCGGCAGATCCGCGCCAGCTCCCAGTCCAGCGCGTCCTCCAGCACCGGCACCTGCGCTCGGGTGTGGCTGCGCGGCGCGGCGGGCGGCAGATCCGGGGTCGCGAGCACCATCGAGAGGTCGACCCCGCGAGCCTTCCAGTGATCGATCGCATCGTCGACCTCCAGGAGCTCTGTGCGACCGATCAGGTCGGCGAACCGCCGCACCCCGAGCGACGCCATGAGCTTGCGCGCCTCCTCGGCGACGAACAGCAGGTAGGCGGTCACGTGCTCCGGGGTGCCGTGGAACCGCTCGCGCAGCCGCGGGTCCTGGGTCGCGATCCCGACCGGGCACGTGTTCAGGTGGCAGACGCGCATCAGGATGCAGCCCATCGCGATCATCGGCGCGGTCGAGAAGCCGAACTCGTCGGCGCCCAGGAGCGCCGCGATCACGACGTCGCGACCGGTCTTCATCTGGCCGTCGACCTCGACGCCGATCCTGCTGCGAAGGTCGTTGAGCAGCAGCGTCTGCTGCGTCTCCGCCAACCCGATCTCCCACGGGATCCCGGCGGACTGGATCGAGGACTGCGGCGACGCGCCGGTGCCGCCGTCGTATCCCGAGATCGTCACGTGATCGGCGTTGGCCTTCGCCACGCCCGCGGCGACGGTGCCGACCCCGACCTCGGAGACGAGCTTGACCGAGACGGTCGCCGTCGGGTTGGCGCAGCGCAGGTCGTAGATCAGCTGCTTGAGATCCTCGATCGAATAGATGTCGTGGTGCGGCGGCGGCGAGATCAGGCCCACTCCCGGCGTCGAGTAGCGGATCCGCGCGATGTAGTCGTCGACCTTGTGGCCGGGCAGCTGACCGCCCTCGCCGGGCTTGGCTCCCTGCGCCATCTTGATCTGGATCTGATCGGCGTTGACCAGGTACTCGACCGTGACGCCGAAGCGACCCGACGCGACCTGCTTGATCGCCGATCGCCGCCGGTCGCCGTTGGCGTCGGGCAGGTAGCGCACGGGGTCCTCACCGCCCTCGCCCGTGTTGGACTTGCCGCCGAGCCGGTTCATCGCGATCGCGAGCGTCTCGTGCGCCTCCCGGCTCAGCGCCCCGAGGCTCATCGCGCCCGTGCTGAAGCGCCTGACGATCTCGGTCGCCGGCTCCACCTCCTCCAGCGGGACGGGCGCGTCCGCCTGCCGCAGCTTCATCAGCCCGCGAAGGGCGGCCGTGCGAGTTGCCTCGTCGTTTACCTGGCGTGCGAACTCGTCGTAGGCATCCTGAGCGTCGCGTGCGACGCGCTCCCGGTCGGACACCCTCGCGGTGCCGACGCGCGCGCGGACGGCATGCTGGAGGCCGGCGATCGTGTCCGGATTCCAGATGTGGCGCTCCCCGTCACGGCGCCACTGCAGCACGCCCCCGACGGGCAGGACGTTGCGCCCGGTGCGCGGGTAGGCGCGGAAGTGGCGCCCCAGAGCCTCGGCCGCCAGCGTCTCCAGCCCCACCCCGCCGATCCGCGACGGGGTGCCGGTGAAGTAGCGCTCCACCAGCGGCGGCTCGAGGCCGACCGCCTCGAAGATCTGAGCGCCGCAGTAGGACTGGATCGTCGAGATGCCCATCTTCGAGATCGTCTTCAGCAGGCCCTTGCCGATCGCCTTGACGATCCGCTCCTCCGCCTCGTCACGCGTCAGGTCCTGCGGCAGCAGGGAGCGGTCGGCGAGCTCATCGAGGGACTCGAACATCAGGTAGGGGTTGATCGCCGCGGCTCCGTAGCCGATCAGCGTGGCCATGTGGTGGATGTCCCGCGGCTCGCCGGACTCGATCACCAGCCCGGTCCGCGTCCGCGTCCCGGCCCGCACCAGGTGCTGGTGCACCGCGGCGACGGCCAGCAGCGACGGGATCGCGACCCGCTCGGCGCCGACGTTGCGATCGGACAGGATCAGGATGTTCGCGCCGTGATCGACCTGCAGCGCCGCCTCCCGGCAGAGCGCGTGCAGCCGCGTCTCCATCCCCGCCTGGCCCTCCTCGACCGGCCAGGTGATGTCCAGCGTGGCGGCGTCGAACACCTCGTGGGAGACCTGGCGCAGCTTCTCAAGCTGGTGGTTGCGGAGGATCGGCTGCGGGATCACCAGCTGGTGAGCCTGCTCCGGAGTCTCGGAAAGCAGGTTGAACTCGGCGCCGACCCCGTTGCGAAGGCTCATCACGACGTTCTCGCGGATCGGGTCGATCGGCGGGTTGGTGACCTGCGCGAACAGCTGCTTGAAGTAGGAGAACAGCGGCGGCTGGCGGTCCGACAGCACCGCCAGGGCGGCGTCGTGGCCCATGCTGGCAACGGGCTCCTCGCCGCCTGAGGCCATCGGCGCGATCACCATCCGCAGGTCCTCCTGCGAGTAGCCGAAGGCAAGCTGCTTGCAGCGCAGCGGCTCCACGCGCGGCACCCGCGGCTCGCGATCGGGAAGGTCGTCGATCGCGACCACCGACCGCTCGTACCACTCGCCGTAGGGCTTGCGGCGAGCCACGCGCCGCTTGATCTCCTCGTCCTCGACGATCCGGCCCTCGTCGAGGTCGAGCAGGAACAGCTTGCCGGGAGCCAGCCTGCCCTTGCGCTGGACGTGCTCGGGCGCGACCGTGATAACCCCGGCCTCCGAGGCGAGCACCACGTAGCCCTCCGTGTCCTGCACCCAGCGCCCCGGGCGCAGGCCGTTGCGGTCCAGCACGGCCCCGGCGACGCGACCGTCGGTGAACGCGATCGCCGCCGGTCCGTCCCACGGCTCCATCAGGCAGGAGTGGAAGTCGTAGAAGCCCCGCACGTCGGGGTCGATGTCGGTGCGAGTGCGATAGGCCTCGGGGACCATCATCATGATCGCGTGCGCGATCGAGCGCCCGCTCAGCACCAGCAGCTCGAGCACGTTATCGAACGTCGCCGAGTCGGAGCCGCCGTCGCGCACGACGGGCAGCACCTTTCGCAGGTCGTCGCCGAACAGCTCGGACGCGAGCTGCGACTCGCGCGCCCGCATCCAGTTGATGTTGCCGCGCAGCGTGTTGACCTCGCCGTTGTGGGCGATCATCCGGTACGGGTGCGCGAGCTCCCAGCTGGGGAAAGTGTTGGTGGAGAAGCGTGAGTGGACCAGCGCCAGCCGGGATGCCAGCCGCGGATCGCGCAGGTCGGTGAAGTACTGCGGCAGCTGCGGGGCGGTCAGCATCCCCTTGTAGACGATCGTCCGGCTGGACATGCTCGGGATCGAGATCTCCGCGCCGGCGAGCCGCTCGACCACGCGCCGGATCACGTACAGCTTGCGCTCGAACGCGCCCTGGTCGTCGGTCCCCTCTCCCGCGGCGATGATCGCGTGGCGCACCACCGGCGCCGAGAGCCTGGCCGTCTCTCCGATCCCGCGGTCGTCGACCGGAACGTCGCGCCACCAGATCAGGCGCTGACCCTCGGCATCGACGGTCTCCTCGATCAGCTGCTCGAGCGCGCGTCGGCGCTCCGGGTCACGCGGCAGGAAGCAGACGCCGACGCCGTAGCGACCCGGCGCGGGCAGATCCACGCCGGCGACCGCGCCGCGGATGAACGCGTCCGGGATCTGCAGCAGGATCCCGGCACCGTCGCCGGTGTTCGGGTCGGCGCCCTCGGCTCCGCGGTGCTCCATGTTCGCCAGCGCCTCGAGGCCCTTCTCGACCACGGCATGGGTCGCCTCACCGCGCAGCTTGGCGACGAGCGCGATCCCGCAGGCGTCGTGCTCGAATCTGGAGTCGTAGAGTCCGGCGGCCCCGGACCGGGTGCGGCGATGCATGTGGCGGTGCCTCTCGGGCTGAGACGATGGGCGGTCAGGCACTGCGGAGCAGTTGCCGCATCTTACCAGCGCTCCGCCGTGCGTCAGATCCGCCCGGGCCGCGCAGGCCGCGACATACACTCGCCTGGATGACCGTGGCACCGCTGCTGGAGGGCAGGCGAATCTGCATCTGCTGCGGCTCCGGCGGGGTGGGCAAGACGACCACATCGGCCGCGATCGCGCTCGGCATGGCGGCAGGCGGCGCGAAGGTCGCCGTGGTGACGATCGATCCCGCCCGGCGGCTCGCGAACGCGCTCGGGATGCGCCAGCTCGACAACGAGCCGCGCCGCGTCAGCGCATCGCGGCTGGAGGCAGGCGGCGCCCGGGTGCAGGGCGAGCTGTGGGCGATGATGCTCGATCCGAAGCGCACCTTCGACGAGCTGATCGACCGCGTCGCATCGGATCCAGACCGCGCCCGGGAGATCAAGGCCAACCGGATCTACCGAGAGCTCTCGACGGCCGTCTCAGGCTCGCAGGAGTTCACGGCGGTGGCCAAGCTCCACGAGCTCGCGCACGAGGGGCGGTTCGACCTGCTCGTGCTCGACACGCCGCCGTCGCGCAACGCGATCGACTTCCTCGACGCCCCGGGCCGGCTCACCGCCTTCCTGGAGGGACGGGCGCTGCGGGCGCTCGCGCGCCCCAGCGGCCTCGGGCTGCGGATGCTGGGGCTCGGAGCGGCGCCGCTGCTCGGCGCGCTGCGGCGCGTGACCGGCGTGGACCTGGTCGGCGACATGTCCACGTTCTTCGGCCTCCTGTCCGGGATGACGGACGAGTTCAGCGCGCGCGCCGCGGCGGTCGATCGCCTGCTGCGTGACGAGGCGACCGCGTTCCTGCTGGTCTGCTCCGCGCAGGAGGAGTCGATCGATGAGGCGATCTGGTTCTCGCGCACCCTCGAGAGCAACGCGATGCCGTTCGCCGGCGCGATCGTCAACCGGGTCCACGAGGAGCCTCGAGGCCGCGGCTGGGAGCGTGAGGCGGCCCCGTGGCTGGAGTCCGAGCTCGGCGCCGACCTCGCCGCGCGGGTCGCGGCGACCCTGGCCGACCACCGCCGCCTGGCGCGCCGGGACGCCCAGAGCCTCGCTCGGCTGCGAGCGGAGCTCGCGGGGCGACCGCTGCTCGCCGTCCCGCACCTCGACGGGGACGTGCACGACATCGCCGGCCTCGCGCGCGTCGCGGAGCAGCTGTTCTCGGCCCGGCGCCGCCCGCGCCCGAGTCCGCCCGCCGGCGTTGGCGCCTGAGCGACGGCCGGCGGCATCCCCAGGACCCCGGCCGGCTCGTCTCCGGCACTCAGACCGCGACCGGCTCCGCGCCCACTGCGACCGCCTCGGAGCCGACGCCGGCCGCCTGCGCCAGCAGGTCGTCGGCGAACCCGACGAGGTCGGGCCGCAGGTGCCCGCAGAGCGCGTCGCGCAGGATCGCGCGCAGGTTCTCCGCCAGCTCCTCGACGATCGGCTCGGCGCCCGTGTCGGCCGCTCCCAGCCCCGCGATAGCGGCCCGCTCCAGCGAAACCGCGTGTGCCGTCCGATGCGCGAGCGCCGCACGCTCGGCCACCGAGGCGCAGATCACCGCCAGGCGCTGGGCGAGCCTGCCGCTTGCGGGTCCCTCGGGCTCCAGCAGCGCTCGCAGGGCGAGCAGGTTGTCGCTCAAGGCCTCCAGTGGATCAGCGCGCTCGCACCCCATCTCGAACCGTGCCAGCGCCCACTCCAGCTCGGGGGACGGCGCCGGGCGTGAGACCAGCCGGCAGAAGGTGCGCAGCTCGTCAAGCTGGTCGCGCCCGATCGGCGTGCGCTGCCGCGGTCGCCCCGCGACGCCGAGCGGCACCGTGCGCCAGCTGCCGGCGTCGGTCCGCGCCCAGCCGACCGGACCGACCGCGTAGCCACCCCGTGAGTAGAGGCGCAGCGCGCTCAGGATCCTTGCGAAGCTCTCACGCGCGGCCTCCACCGGCGGACGCTCCGCAGGTCCCTGCTCGAAGGCGAGCACCGCAAGTGTCCGCGGCTCGTCCCCGTCGCCCCAAACGGCGTCGGCCGGCGCATCGGGCAGCAGGTCTCCCCGGACCAGCGAGAGCCCGTTTCCAAGGGACAGCTCGTCCCCGGAGGCCAGCACCACCCCCTCAAGCGGCGCGATCACCGTCGCGGTGCAGTGGCCCTCGTAGAGGCTGCGCTCCAACTCGGCGTACGCGGCCTCGAACTGCGCCGGCTCGAACCCGAAGCCCGTCCTGTCCGAGAACACGCAGCCGAGGAACACCTCCAGGGTGGCATCGCAGCGAAGCCGGCGGTCCGGGGCCGGCGGCGCCCCGTGCTCCGACAGGTAGCGGTCGAGGCCCTCGCAGTCTGCGAGGGCGCGCATCGCGGCGCCGTGGCTGCGCAGCCCTGAGAGTGCCCCCATCCGGGTGCGGATGAACTCCGCGGTGAGCGGGCGGTAGCAGTACAGCGGCACACGGCCGCCGCCACGCTCGGCGACCACCTCGAACGGGATCTCGGCGCCGCTGGCCGCCTCCGCCGAGAGGCGCCCCGCCGCGTCGACGGCGTACTGCTCGAGCGCCCGATGGAGCGTCAGATTGCGCATGCCTCGCGGTTTCTGCGCCCGTTCCCGCGATCCTGCCGGCGGCAGGGCGCGTTGCATGCCCCAGCTGCACGATCGGGCCGGCCGGGACGCCGCGCCCCGCACCCGGCCGAGACCGGCTCAGGCCTGGGCCGGGACGCCGCGCCCTGCACCCGGCCGCGAGCTGCTCAGGCCGCGACGGCGGGGGCCCGCTCCCCCTCTGAGTCGCTGTCGGCCCGGGCGCCCAGGTCGACCTCGCAGTCGTCAGACAGCCACTGACGGCCGTAGACGCGCATGTCCTCGATCAGCGGCACCAGAGCGCGGCCCTTGGCCGTGAGCACGTACTCGACGCGAGGCGGCACCTCCGGGAAGGTCTGGCGCTCGACGATGCCCTCCTCCTCCAGCGCCCGCAGGCGCAGAGACAGGGTTCGCGGGCTGATGCCCGCCAGCGATCGCTCAAGCTCGCAGAAGCGAGACCGGCCTTCGACGAGGTCCCTGATCACCAGCAGCGTCCACTTGCCACACACGATCTCGGCCGTCCGGCAGACCGGACAGGTATCTCTATCTGCCATCAGAACCCCAGTCTAGCGGGATGCTTCACGAACTGAAGCGAACGCAACGCGTCCCGTCAGGCCAGGTCACGCAGCTCAGGCCACGTCCCGCAGCTTCTGGGCCTCGGCCAGCGACTGCAGCTTCTTCAGCGACTGGTTCTCGATCTGGCGGATCCGCTCACGGGTCACGTTGAACGTCCGGCCCACCTCGTCGAGCGTCCGCGGGTGCTCGCCGCCCAGGCCGTAGCGGAGCTCGAGGACGCGCCGCTCGCGGTAGCTGAGGTTCTCCAGCGCCTCGCGCAGCGCCTCCTTGGTGAGAATCTCGGCAGCGCGCTCGTACGGGGACTCCGCCCGCTCGTCCGCGATGAACTGGCCGAACTCGGACTCCTCCTCGTCGCCCACGGGCTTCTCCAGGGAGACGGGCGCCTGCGCGGAGCGCTTGATCGACTCCACCTCCTCAGGCTCGATGCCGGTCACCTCGGCGATCTCCTCGGCAGTAGGCTCGCGGCCCAGCTCGGTGACCAGCTTGCGCTCGGCACGGCCGATCTTGTTGAGCTTCTCGACCACGTGAACGGGGATCCTGATCGTCCGGGCCTTGTCGGCCAGCGCCCGCGCGATCGCCTGGCGGATCCACCAGGTCGCGTAGGTGGAGAACTTGAAGCCCTTGCGGTAGTCGAACTTCTCCGCCGCGCGCACCAGCCCGAGCGTTCCCTCCTGGATCAGATCGAGGAACGGCAGGCCCTGGTTGCGGTAGTTCTTGGCGATCGACACGACGAGGCGGAGGTTGGACTCCACCATCTTCTGCTTGGCGTCGAGGTCGCCGCGCTCGATCCGCTTGGCTAGATCGACCTCCTCCTGGGCCGTGAGCAGGCGGACCTTGCCTATGTCCTTCAGGAACAGCTGCAGCGAGTCGGTCGTCATGTCCGGCTTGAGATCCAGGGCGGTCTTGGCCTTGCGCCGCCCGCGCTTGTCTGGCGCGCGCTCCACCTCAGCCGCCGCCAGGGCCGGATCGACCTCCTCGACGAGCTCAATCTCGGCGCGCTCGAGGAAGCCGTGCAGCTCCTCGACGTCGGCCTCGTCCAGATCGAGCTCCGCCACGGCACCGGCGATCTCCGAGTAGGTCAGCACGCCCAGTTGCTGCCCACGGTTGACGAGGCCCTTGATCTCTTCGAGTTCCTGCAGGTCCGCTACAGACATCTGATTCCGTTTCCGTCGTTGTCCGCGGCACTCCGACCGTGCCAATCCTGAGTGCAATCCCGGCGCGAAGCGCGGTACCCAAGGGCGCACGCCCGCAACTCAAGCACAGGGTCCAACTATAGTCGCTATACTTTGTGAAGGCAACGCGTCCGGGGTCCGCGCGGGCCAATGGCCGTCGACCTGGCCGGAGCGGGTTGCGAGCTTGTATACGCGCAACGGCCGCGGTCGTTTCAGCCTCAGCGGCGCAAAACTCTCGCTCCGAGCGCCAGTTGGCCGCGCGCAGAGGCCGGGGAGGCATCTCCGTCCAGAGCCGGGCATATACTCCTCCCCATCAGCCGAACGGTTCGTCCTCAGGGTCGAACCGACGGGGGAACCACTTGTGGACCGCTCGCGGTTCACGGGGGCGAATCGGATCCGCAGCGGTCCGTAGCGCGCACAGCGCGAGCCCGTCAGCTCACCTCGTAGGCGCCAGCGCGAAGAACGGACCGAGAGCATGCCCAGCCGACTCCTGCACACCCCTGCCGCGTGCGCCCTGACGCTCGCGTGCGCGATCGCGGCACCCGGCCAGGCGCTCGCGGCGGCCGGCCGGCCCCGAGCCGCGACGAGCCGGGGGCCCACAGCGACCGGCCAGGCACCCACAGCGACCGGCCAGGCACCCACAGCGACCGGCCAGGCACCCACAGCGACCGGCCAGGCACCCACAGCGACCGGCCAGGCACCCGCAGCGACCGGGGGCGCCGGGCTCTCGCCATCCCCGGGCACGACCCCGGCCGTAAGCCCCGACGGCAACGCGATGGTGACCACGGTGGGCGGCGGACTGACGCTTGCGACCCGTGCCTCCGGCATGCTGCGGCGAACGATGATCTTCACCGGAAGCGCGCCGGCGAGCATGGCGGGAGACACCGTCGAGATCGAGCGACTCGGTCACCAGACCGGCTGGACCTGGGCGGCGACCGTCTCCACCGCCATCGCCGCCAACGGCTCGTTCGAGGCGGCCTGGAAGGCCGATCACATCGGCCGGTTCTCGATCCGCGCGGTGGTCACGGGGCCGTCGGTCGCGATCGGGCCGGCGGCCACCCTCAGCGCGGCCGCGCCCCCGGCAGGCGCCGCGGCCACCGCTCCGATGACCGTGACGGTCTACCGCCGCTCGTTGGCGACCCAGTACGGTCCCGGCTTCTACGGCCGTCGTACCGCCTGCGGCATTCGCCTGCACCGTGACACGATCGGGGTCGCCAACCGCTCGCTGCCCTGCGGAACCCAGGTCGCGATCTACTTCCGCGGGGCGACGATGGTCGTCACGGTCATCGATCGCGGGCCATACGCCAACGGCGCCGACTGGGACCTGACCACCGCGACAGCGCGCGCGATCGGGATCTCCGGCAGCTCCGTGATCGGCGCCGTCTCGC
Source organism: Actinomycetes bacterium (assembly GCA_021846845.1). Taxonomy (GTDB): domain Bacteria; phylum Actinomycetota; class Thermoleophilia; order Solirubrobacterales; family Solirubrobacteraceae; genus Palsa-465. Next base: position 11,647 of record JAJZWB010000078.1, read on the forward strand.
TGCCGGCCCCCGCGCAGCTATCGCAGCGCCGCCGCGCGGGCCTCCGCGGCTGACGGCTGGCCCGGCCTCCGGCGATCTGCCCCCGCCGCGGATCGCAGCGCCGCCGCGCGGGCCTCCGCGGCTGACGGAGCCACCCTGAGTCCCAGCGCCGTCGCACGCCCCCGCAGCCCACAGCTGAGCAGCGCCGAAGCGCCGCCCGGCGGGCCTCCCAGGCCGGCGCGGTCGCGAGCGGGCCGGCACCCGCCTGGCAGCAGCCAACCGCCGGCCGCTCCCCAGCCGGACTCAGCCGAAGGGCCGGTCCGGGGCCCCGGAGACCCTGGCACCGCTCGCCGCGGCCACGAAGCGGGCCTCCTCAGCCGCGTCGATCAGCTCGCCGCTGGTGACGCCGTCCTCGCCGAGGACCGCGAATCCGACGCTCGCGGTGAGCGGCGCCCCGCGCCACGGCGACCGTCCGACCGCGTCCGCGATGCGCTCGCCCAGCGCCAGGGCATCCATGCGAGACGTGTCACGCGCGATGATCCAGGCGCGGGCGTCGTTCTCGCAGACAAGGATGTCGTTGCCGCGGACGGCGCCGCGAATCGCGCCGACGAAGAGGTTGAAGGTGGTCCTGGCGCCGGCCCTGGTCTCGATCGCGACGACCCGGTCGGCATCCTCAAGCTCGGCCAGCAGCAGCGAGAGCGATCCGGACGCGGAGCGTTCGATCTCATCCGCCAGGGCGTGCACCCAGAGACCGGCCGGCTGCTCGGCGCGCGCGGCGCGGTCCTCGGCCGGCCACGAACGGGGTGAGGCCAGCGGAGGTCCGCCGGCCGCGACCGGCGCCGGGGGCCCGGGTGGCGGTGGCGCGGGCGCAGACGGCGGTTGAGCCGGGGGTCCGGGTGGCGGTGGCGCCCCGGGCGGCGGTGGCGCCGGCGCAGCGGGCGCAGACGGCGAGGGCGCCCGGGGCGCCGGGCCCGGTGGCGCAGGCGACGCCGGCTGCGCACCCCTCGATGTGCTGGGAACGGCACGCTGGGCAGCTGGTCCGAACCGCGGCATGGCGGAAGCGGCATGGGGCGCGCCCGGCTCAGATTGAGGCGCGGCACGCGTGACCGGGTTCGTGTCCGGCGCGGCCCGCTGCGCTCCGTGCGCCGCCCCCTCCGTGGGAGCCGGCCGCCACGCGGGCTGAGCCCTGGCGCCGAGCTCGGCTCGCTCCAGCGCCGCACCGCGCACCACCTCGGTGACCAGCGCGAGTCGCTCGCTGAGCTGCGACATCCAGTCCGCGTCGGCGTCGCGCAGCTCGTCTCGCAGCGCCGCCCACAGGACTCCGCGCAGGACGTCCACGGCGCCGGCGATCTGCACCGGCGTCCGTGCCCCGGTGAGCTCGCCGGCACGCTGGGCCAGGCGTCGGAGGGCGCCCCCCTCCTGCAGCCATCCGAGCTGCTCCTCGCCCGCGAGCGCCCGCAGCGTCGCGTCGCATAGCGCCGGCCCCTCCCGAATCAGCTGTGCCGTCGCGATCGTGGGTGCGTCCGACAGAGGCGCCTGCTCGACGAGCGCCAGGAGCCACCCCTTGGCCAGCTCGTCCACCTGGCTCAGGAGCGGTTCGATCGGAGCGTCGGCGACCGGCCTGGCCCGCCGCCGACGGGGTGGCACCGACGGCATCGTGACTCTTCTATCACGCGCGGGCGCCGGCTCGTGTGGACGAGCCGATCGCCGACGGGCGCCGGCTCGAGCGGGCCCGACCGTCATCATGTCGGTCATGATCTCGATCGGCCAGGCCCGCGAGCTCGTGCTCGCCGCCGTCAACCCCCTCGAGGCTGAGAGTGTCTCGCTGGGCGAAGCGCTCGGAAGAGTGCTCGCTCGTGACGTCGTCGCTACCGGCGACGTACCGCCGTTCCCCAATTCGGCGATGGACGGCTACGCCGTACTCTCCGGCCCCGCCGGCCGCACGCTCAAGGTGGTCGGCGAATCGCGCGCGGGTACGCCGACCACCGCGACGCTCCGCGACGGGGAGGCGATCCGCATCTCCACCGGTGCCGTGCTCCCGTCGGGTGCCACGGCCGTGATCCCGCAGGAGAACGTAGGCACCGAGGCGGACCGCGCGATCACCACGCGCGCCGATGTCGCAGACGGCGACAACGTCCGCCAGCCCGGCGAGGACATGGCCGCCGGCACGATCGTGCTCCCCGCGGGAACCCGCCTCGGGCCCGTCGCGCTGGGCGCGGCCGTGTCCGCGGGCGCGGCCGAGGTGACCGCGGCGCGCCGCCCTCGGGTCGCGGTTCTGTGCACCGGCGACGAGCTGCGGGCCCCGGGCGAGCCACTCGCGCCCGGGCAGATCCACAACTCCAACGCCCCGATGCTGGCCGGTCTGGCGCTGCACGCCGGTGCCGTCGTCGCATCGACCGAGCGGTTGCCAGACGACCGAGCCGCGACCGAGAGCGGCGTCCGCGCCGCGCTCGCGCGCGCGGACGTCGTGATCATCTCCGGGGGCGTGTCCGTCGGCCCCCACGATCACGTCAAGCCCGTGCTCGCGTCGCTTGGCGTCGGCGAGGTCTTCTGGGGCGTGGCGCTTCAGCCCGGCAAGCCCACGTGGTTCGGCACAGCCCCCGACGGAACGCTGGTCTTCGCCCTGCCGGGCAACCCGGTCTCGACGGTCGTGACCTTCTCGCTGTTCGCAGCGCCGGCTCTGGCGGCGCTGCAGGGCGGGCCGCCACCGTCCCCGCCCTGCCCGCAGGCGGCACTCGCGGTGCCGGTGGCCCGGCGAGCAGGCCGCGAGCAGGCCGTCAGGGTGCGCCTGGAGCACAGGGACGGGCGCGTCTGGGCACAGCCGACCGGAGCGCAGGGCTCGCATATCCTGAGCTCCCTGCTCCGCGCCGACGCGCTCGCGATGATCCCCGCCGGCGACGGTGCGCTGCCGGCCGGGGGGACCGTGTCGCTCGAGGCGCTGGCCGGCTGACGGCAGCGTCCGTCTCGCTCCGGCCGGCCGGCTGGCCGAGCCCCATCCCACGAGCGCGCGACAATCCGCGCGTGCCGCCCGAGTCCCCAAGGAAGCCCGCCCGGACTCGCATGCTCGCGGCCGTGGCCCGGCTGCGAGCCAGGGGGCGGGAGCGGAGACGGCCGCGCCGAGCCCATGCGGTGATCGTCTCTCCGAGCCGCTCGACGGTGATCCACGACGATCGCGCCGTGCGCTCGGTACAGTCCGCGCGGCTGACGCTTGACGCCGCCGACCTGGAGCGTCTCTGGGTACCGGCCAACCTGGAGAACCTGGCCCGCACGTACTGGCGATTCCTCACGCGCGTGACACTCGGCCTGATCCGCGTCGTCTATGGCGTCGACAGCCGCTCGGTCGTGCTGCTGGGGCGTCCGCTGACGCTGCTGCGCTTCGATGCGCCCGAGTACACGATGAGCCACGACCGGGGCACGGTGCGCTGGCGGATCCGGAGTGGCCTTCTGGTGGCGCGCACCGGCCGCGACCGGGGATATCTGGCGCTGGACGTCCGGCGCGAGCGACCGGTCGGAGATCGCGAGCGGCTGCTGATAGAGGTCGAGGTGGCCAACTTCTATCCATCCATCGCGTCCGGCCTGAGCGTCCCGGCATATGAGATGACCCAGTCCGCCGTGCACGTCCTGGTCACGCACGCCTTCCTGCGCTCGCTCGCACGGCTCGACCTGGCGCGCTCGAAGGTGGGGCGCCTCGCCAGGTTCACGTCCGGCCCCGCGACGCTGAGCCGCGGAAGCTGTGACGCCGGTCAGTCGTAGGCGCTGTCGATCATGCGCATCTTCGCCCGATCGTGGCGGGCGAAGATGCGCCGCACCGTGCCCGAGCGTGAGCGCATCACGAGCGATTCTGTCGTCGCGCCGCGATCCGACAGGTAGCGCACACCCTGCAGCAGGTCCCCGTCGGTGACGCCGGTGGCCGAGAAGAAGACGTCCTCGCCGCTCACCAGGTCGTCGCACGTGAGCACCCGCTTGAGGTCGTAGCCGGCCGCGACGGCGGCATCGCGCTCGGCCTCGTTGCGCGGCCACAGCCGGCCGAGCAGCTGCCCCCCGGTGCACTTGATCGCGGCCGCGGAGATCACTCCCTCCGGGGTGCCGCCGATCCCCCACAGCAGATCTACGGGCGCGTTCTCGGTCGCGGCCAGCAGCGCCGCCGAGACGTCGCCGTCGGTGATCAGGCGCACCCTCGCACCGGCTTCACGAACCTGCGCGATCGCGTCACGGTGGCGGTCGCGGTCGAGCATCACCACCATCAGGTCGCGGATCTGGCGCCGACGGCGCTCGGCGATCAGCGCAAGCGTCTCGGCCAGCGGCCGGTCGAGATCGAGCAGGTCGGCGATGTCGGCTCCGCCGGCGATCTTCTCCATGTAGAAGCATGGACCCGGGTCGAACATCGTCCCGCGCTCTGAAAGCGCGATCACAGACAGCGCACTCGGCATCCCGAGCGCGGTCAGCCGCGTGCCCTCCAGCGGGTCGACGGCGATGTCGACCGGCGGCGGCGAGCCGTCGCCGAGTCGCTCGCCGTTGAACAGCATCGGCGCCTCGTCCTTCTCCCCCTCGCCGATGACGACCACGCCGTCCATCGATACCGAGTCCAGGAAGTGCCGCATGGCGTCCACCGCGGCCCGGTCAGCGCCCTCCTTGTCGCCGCGCCCGACCATCCGCGCCGCCGCGAGCGCGGCGGCCTCAGTGACCCGGACCAGCTCGAGCGCCAGGTTGCGGTCGGGTCGGTGCCCAGCCTCTCCGGACGTCGAGCGCGCTGCGGCCGCTCGCCGATCGCCTTGCTCGCCAATCATCGGCTGCAGCCTAACCGTTCGGGCGGCGTCAAGCCAGGCGATGTCGGGATCGGCCCGATCCGGCGCGAGCCGCGATCACAGTCCGAGGCCGCGAACCCCGCGCTCGCCCCAGCCCAGGTGATGCGCCAGCTCGTGTCGCAGCGTGCGCGTCACCTGCGCCCGCAGCAGATCCGGGTCATGGCCGAAGTCCCGCGTCAGCGAGTCCCGGAAGATCACGATCCGGTCATGGAAGTAGTCCTGAGCCACCGTATCGCCCTCGTAGAGCCCGTAGGCGCCGCGGCCGATCCCCCCGTCGGCGACCACGATCGCCACGTGCTCCAGCGCCCGGTGCAGCTCCAGCGGCAGCTCGTCGATCGCCTCACGAACGAGGATCCCGAACTCCCCTGTCGCGTCGGCCGGAGCCGTGCCCTCGCCGGCACGCGGCGACCACTCGGCCCCGAGCCGCTCCGCACGCTGGACGATCGCCTCGAACTCCGCCTCCGACTCGGGCTCGCGCCAGTGGGCAACGCGGGTCAGCGCCACCACCACCACCACGACGAACGCGGCCGCGCCCGCGACGAACACCGCCAATCCCTGCAGCACCCGGATGGCCGGCGAGCTGCTTGGTCCCGAGGCGAGGCTCACGACGGCCAGCCCCAGCGTCAGGGAGGCGATCGCTGCGATCAGCACCCGGTTCCTGGTAGGCGCCGAGCCGCGCATCGCTGCTAGGCCGCCGTCCCGGTGATCGCTGGCCGGCGCATCGACCTAGGCCAGCGTCCTCGCGATCACGAGGCGCTGAATCTCGTTCGTGCCCTCGTAGATCTGGGTGATCTTCGCGTCTCGCAGCATCCGCTCCACCGGGTACTCCTTGACGTAGCCGTAGCCGCCAAGGATCTGGACCGCCTCGACGGTGACCTTCATCGCGACATCCGAGCAGAAGAGCTTGGCCATCGCCGAGTACTTGCCGATGTCGGCGTCGCCCCTGTCGATCTTCGCGCACGCCTGGTAGAGCAGCTCGCGACCGGCCGCGCACTGCGTCTCCATGTCGGCGAGCTTGAACTGGATCGCCTGGAAGGAGTTGATCGCGCGGCCGAACTGGCGGCGCTCGCGCGCATAGGCAGCGGCGTAGTCCGTGGCTCCCTGGGCGATCCCGAGAGCCTGGGCGGCGACCCCCAGCCGAGATCGGTCGAGCGTCGCCATCGCGACCCTGAAGCCATGGCCGACCTCGCCGATCACGTTCTCCTCAGGCACACGGACCCCGTCGAAGATCGGCTGCCCGGTCGGCGACCCGCGGATCCCGAGCTTGTGCTCCAGCTTGCCGACGCTGAAGCCGGGCCGATCCGCCTCGACCACGAACGCGGTGATCCCGTGCGAGTGGCCGGCGTCCCTGTCGGTGACGGCGAACACGACGTAGAAGTCGGCTATCCCGAGATTGGTGATCCAGTTCTTGGTACCGGTGATCACCCACTCCCGCCCGTCACGCTCCGCGCGGGTGATCATGCCGCCCGGGTCCGATCCGGCCTCGGGCTCCGACAGTGCGAATGCCGGCGACCACTCGCCGGTCGCGCAGCGCGGCAGGAAGCGGGCCTTCAGCTCCTGCGAGCCGAACAGCTTGATCGGGAGAGTGCCAAGCTCCTGGATCATCAGGATCAGCGCCGTCGACGCGCATGC
>JAJZWB010000079.1 GCA_021846845.1 Actinomycetes bacterium
CAGCGTTCGCGTGGGGCTGCCGGAGGCTCCGATGATCGCGACGTACTCTCCGCGCTCCACTGTCAGGCTCACGCCCCTGAGCGCGTGGACCTCGATCTCGCCGATCCTGTAGGTCTTGGTGACCGACTGAAGCTCTATCACCGGCGGCTCCCGCATCAGCCGCCCAGGGCCGCGCCGAGCCCCCCTCCGCCTGCGCCGCGCAGCGCGCGCCCCACTCCGCCGCCGAAGCCGCCGCCGAAGCCGCCGCGGCCGCCCGTGACACCGCCGCCGAGCGTCGAGCCAGAGCCGGTGGCCGCGGCGCCAAGAGCGGGCAGCGTCTGCGTTACCACGACCTGCTGTCCGACCTGAAGCCCGCTGACGATCTGGGTGCGCGTGTCGCCCACGAGCCCGACGACGACCGGGGTGGACACCTCGTGTCCCCCCTGCATCACCTCCACGTGCGCGACCGAGCCACCCGTCCCCGGGACCGCGCTCGAGGGAAGGTTGACGCCGCTCGCCTGGGCCGTGACCACGGACGCCGAGGCGCTCATCCCGGCCTTCACCCGAGGGTCGTCCGCTGTCAGCGTGAGCGTCGCGGCGTAGCTGACCACGCCGCTGCTCGACGTGCCGAGCTGCGAGATCGAGGTCACTCTCGCGGGCAGCGAGACACCGCTGAGCGCGTCCAGCGAGACCGTTGCGGGCTGGCCGACGTGCACCCGGCCGATGTCGGACTCGCTGAAGGAGACGGTCATCGTCAGGTGGCTCGTGCTTGCGATCTCCACGATCCCCGAGGACGAGGACGCGGTGGATCCGCCGGATCCCGAGCCACCGCCCGAGCCGGTGGCTGCGCTCGCGCCGCCAGAGCCGCCAGAGCCGCCAGAGCCGCCGGAGCCGCCTGCGCCGGAGCCGCCTGCGCCGGAGCCGCCTGCGCCGGAGCCGCCGCCACCCGAGCCCGCGGTCACGGTCTCGCCCGGGGTGATGCTGGTGACCGAAACGACCGTGCCCGAGGCCGGCGCGAACAGCCGGGTTTCCGAGAGCGCGTTCTCGGCGCTGTGCAGCGCCGCCTCAGCGCCGTCGACCGCGGCCTGCGCGGAGGCGACGCTGGCCGCCAGCGTGTCGGCCGATTGCGTGCCTGAGCCCGTCGCGCCGGTCGCTCCGGCGCCTCCGGCCGCTCCCGAGGTCGCCGGCCTCGCTGAGGTTCCGGAGACCGGGGTCGAACCGGTGGCGCTCGATCGGCTTGAGGCAGCTGGACGCGACGTGCCCGTCGCGCTCGATGGAGCCGGATGGCGGGCGCTCGACGAACCGGTGGTGGTGCCCGACCCCGCGGAGGAGCCCGCGGAACCTCCGGCTCCCGAGGAGCCCGAGGACGCGGAGCCGGACCCCGAGGACGCGGAGCCGGACCCCGAGGACGCGGAGCCGGACCCCGAGGACGCGGAGCCGGACCCCGAGGACGCGGAGCCGGACCCCGAGGAGCCCTCTGGTCCGCTCGTGCGGCCGCTCCCGTGGCCTCCGGTCGCGTGCGCGACCGAGGCGGTGTGCGCGACCGAGGCGGTGTGCGCGGACGTGGTCGTCGTCGAGGCTGTGGACGGGCTCGACGCGCTTGAGCCTGCGGCGTTCTGGAGGTTCTCGGCGTTGGCGAGCTGGTCCTGGGCGGCCGTCAGGTTCTGCTGCGCCTGATCGACGGCCAGTTGCGCCGCCGTCGGATCGAGGGTCGCCAGCAGCTGACCCCTGTCGACGTGCTGCCCGAGCTTGACGTCGAGGCTCCGAAGCACGCCGCTCGCCTGGAAGTCGACGGTGACCTCGGTCGCCGGCTCGACGTTCCCGGTTCCCGTGACGGTCGACTGCACGATCCCCCGCTGGGCGGTGACCAGCTCGGTAGCGGTGCGCGCCGAGCTCGCGGGTGGCCCGATCTGGAGCACCGCCGCGACGGCGATTCCCGCGACCAGCAGCGTGAAGCCGAGGACCGGCCATGTGATGCGGATGTTCATTGCGCGACCACCGTCGTGGAGCGTTGCTCCGGTGGATCACTGTCAGCCCTGCGGATAAGAGCCTTCGCTGAGGACGCTGAGACTTTCCTGAGACTTCGAAGCTGCTGCCGGCAGCCACACGGCGAACGCGGCGCCGCCGCCCGGCGCGTCGGTCGCGGATACGCCGCCCCCGTGCGCCAGCGCGACGGCGCGGACGATCGCGAGCCCGAGCCCGGTCCCGCCCCGGCCGCGGCTGCGTCCGGGATCCGCGCGCCAGAAGCGCTCGAACACCTGCTCGCCGACGCCGGCCGGCAGCCCCTGGCCGTGGTCGCGCACAAGCAGACGCACGCGATCCCCGTCACCCTTCACGCTCAATTCGATCGCGGTTCCCGCGGGGGTGTGGATGATCGCGTTGCGCAGCAGGTTGCCGATCATCTGACCCAGCCGGTCGGCGTCGCCGAGCACCGCCGCCGGGCGGCGCACGTCACCTGTCAGCTCTCGGTCGGGAGCGAGGACGCGCGCGTCCTCGACGGCCTGCTCGGCCAGCAGCGCGAGGTCGACGGTGGCCCACGGCCGCTCGGTCGCGTGGTCCAGGGACGCGAGCACGAGTAGGTCGTCGACGAGCACGCCCATACGGGTCGCCTCCGCCTCGATCCGCGCCATCGCCCGCTCCAGCGTGTCGGCATCGCTGGCGGCACCTATGCGAAACAGCTCCGCGTAGCCGCGGATCGTCTGCAGCGGCGTGCGCAGCTCGTGCGAGGCGTCTGCGATGAACCGTCGCAGCCGCTCCTCGCTGGAGCGTCGATCCGCGAACGCCTGCTCGATCTGCCCGAGCATCTCGTTCAGCGAGCTGCCCAGGCGCCCGACCTCCGTCCGCCCGCCCGATGGCGCCACGCGCCGCGACAGGTCGCCGCCAGCGATCTCCGAGGCGACCCGTCCGATCCTCTCCAGCGGCCGCAGGCCCAGCCGGATCACCACCCAGCCGAGCACGACCAGCGCCGCGATCACGCCCAGCCCCACGAGCAGCTCGACGGTGACCAGTCTTCGCAGGGTCGCGTCGGTCTCGCTCAGGGGGACGGCCACGATCGCCGTGTCCGCTCCGAACCCGAACGCCGCCGCCCGCCAGCGGCCACCGCCGGCGGAGTCGATCGCGAACATCCTCAGCGGCAGGCCCGGGCGGCTGAGCGGCGGCTGCCTCGGGAGCGCCGGTCCCTGCGATGCCTGCTGCCCGTAGCTGAAGACCTGACGGCGGAGCACCGCACCGGAGGACGTGAGCAGCGCGCCGAAGGTTCCGGGCGGCAGGTTCGTTCGCGGCGGAGGGCCGAGCAGGCGCCTGATCGTGAGCCGCTCCGGCTGGCTCAGAAGCCTGTGGTGGGCTCTCCTCGCGGGATCCGATGTGCGGACGGAGTCGATGCCGAGACGGACGGCCACGGGCACGATCGCCGCCTTGACCTGCTGGTCGACGCGATCCATGAGGAAGGAACGCTGCTCCTCGTAGGTGACGACAGCCGCCGCCGCGAGCCCGGCGGCGACCAGCGCCACCATCCCGACCAGCAGCCGCGCGCGGATCGACACCCTCAGGCCCGCGGCAGCCGAAGCACGTATCCGACGCCGCGCACGGTGTGGACCAGCTGCGGCCCGTGCGAGCCCAGCTTGCGCCGCAGATAGCTGACGTATGTCTCCAGCACGCGCGCGTCGCCGCCGAAGTCGTAGCTCCACACGTGGTCGAGCAGCTGCGCGCGGGTCAGGACCCGGCGTGGATTGAGCATCAGGCAGCGCAGCAGCCTGTACTCGGTCGGGGTGAGCCGGACCTCCTTGCCGTCGCGTGTCACCTCACGGGTGTCCTCGTCGAGCTCCACGTCGGCGAAGCGCAGGACGCTCGACCGCGGTGCGGCTGCGCCGCTGCGCCGCAGGAGGTTCCGGATGCGCGCGACCAGCTCCTCCAGGCTGAACGGCTTGGTGACGTAGTCGTCACCGCCGCTGGTCAGCCCCCGGACCTTGTCGGCGGTCGCGTCCCGCGCGCTGAGGAAGAGGATCGGCACCTGCACGCGCTGCGACGAAAGCCGTCGCGCCACCTCGAAGCCGTCCATGTCCTCAAGCATCACATCGAGCACCATCGCGTGCGGGCGCCATTCTCGTGCCTGCTCCAGGGCCTGCTGGCCCGTGGTGACTCCGGCGACCAGGTAGCCGCTGTGACGAAGCGCCATCGAGACCACGTCGACGATCGCCGGTTCGTCGTCGACGACGAGCACTCGCAACTGCCTGTCGGTCCCGTCAGGCGACGTGTCCGGCGTCGTCCCGTCTGCGCCCGGGCGCCACGCGGTCTGCTCGCTCACGCCGGCATCGTCACGCGGGCGCAGCTGCGTCGACTTAAGGGAGGCTGAGAGAATCGTGAGAGTCGTGCGGCGGGGTTGTCCGGTCGCTTGGAATACTGGGTCGCGATGGCCGCCCCCTTCACCTCGGACCTGGCGGCGCACCTGGCGCCTGACGTGCTCGCGCGGCTGGATCGCTACGCACGGATGGACACGCAGTCCAGTCGCGGGCGCACACGCTCTCCGAGCACGCCCGGCCAGCTGGAGCTGGCGAGGATGCTCGTGGCGGAGCTGGCTGGGGCCGGGTGCGTCGATGCGACGCTCGATGACAACGGTTACGTGACGGCGACCCTGCCCGCGGGTGGTTACGCGCCGGGAGGCGACGGGCCCGGGCCGGCCCGTGAGGACACGATCCCGGTGATCGGCCTGATCGCCCACATGGACACGAGCCCCGATGCGCCCGGCGCGGGAGTCGAGCCGATCGTTCACGCCGACTACGACGGTGAGGTGATCAAGCTCCCGCGGGGCGGCACGCGCCTGGACCCGGCGTCGATGCCGGAGCTGGCCGCCAAGCGTGGCCACGACATCGTGACCGCTTCGGGCGACACCCTGCTCGGGGCCGACGACAAGGCCGGCGTGGCAGAGATCATGGCCGCGGTCGCCCATCTCGGCGCCCACCCCGAGTTGCCGCGGCCGACGCTGCGGATCGCCTTCACGCCCGACGAGGAGATCGGGGAGGGCGCGACCCTGTTCGACATTCCCCGTTTCGGCGCGATCTGCGCCTACACGCTCGACGGCTCGGAGCTCGGCGAGCTTCAGGACGAGACGTTCTCGGCCTTGGAGGCGATCGCGACGATCACGGGGGTCGATGTTCACCCGGGTCAGGCGACGGGGAGGCTGGTCAGCGCGCTGGCGCTGGCGGCGCGGATCGTTGCCGCGCTGCCGTCAGACCGTCTGACGCCGGACACCACCTCGGGGCGCGAGGGGTTCATCCACCCATACCTGCTCAACGGCACCGCCGCCCGGGCGGAGATTCACGCGATCCTGCGCGACTTCGACGAGCGGCTGCTGGACGGCCACCGGGCTCTGTTCGAGAGCACGGCGCGCTCGATCGTGGCCGCCGCGCCGGGGGCGACCCTGAACCTTGACGTTCATCGCCAGTACCGCAACATGCGCCAGTACCTGGAGCCGGTCCCGTTCGTGGCGCAGGCAGCACGGGAGGCGATCCGCGCCGAGGGGCTCGAGGTGCGAAACGTCCCGATCCGAGGCGGCACCGACGGCTCCAGGCTGAGCGAGATGGGGCTGCCAACGCCCAACATCTTCACCGGCGGGCACGAGTTCCATTCCGTGCGCGAGTGGGCCTCGGTGCACGACATGGCCGCTGCCGCGGCGACGATCGTGCGGCTCGCGGAGGTCTGGACGCGGCCCGAGACGGTGGCCGCGGCCGCCGCCGCGACTGCGCCAGGGGGCGACGGGACCGGCACGCCCGCCGATCGGGTGGCCCGGGAGCCTGCGGGCGCGTGAGTCCCACGGGTCCCTCCTCGCTCGCCTCGCTGGACGGCGAGGTGATGCTCGCCTCCCAAGCCACCATCCCGGTGACCGACGAGGGGCTGATCCGCGGGGATGGCGTGTTCGAGGTCATGCGGCTCTACGACGGAGTCCCATACGCGTTCGAGGAGCACATCGTGAGGATGGAGCGATCGGCTGCGAGACTTCGCCTGCCGCTGGACTCCGACGCGGTTCGGGCGGACGCACACCGTCTGCTCCAACGGGCCGGAGCCGGCTCCGATCACGAGCTGCTGCGGATCATCGTGACTCGCGGCGGGCGACGGCTGCTGCTGACCGAGCCGATGGCCGAAGTGCCCGAGCGGGTGCGCCTCGCCTCGATCACCTACTCGCCGACCCGGGTTCTCGACGGGATCAAGTCGCTCTCCTACGCGGCGAACATGCTCGCGACGCGTCTGGCGCGGGAGCAGGGCTTCGACGACGCTCTGCTCGTGACGCCGCACGGCCGGGTGCTCGAGGCGCCGACCAGCTCGATCTTCTGGGTCTCGGGCGGCGGGCTGTCGACCCCGCCGCTTTCCGAGCACATCCTCGCCTCGATCACGCGCGCGCTGATCATCGAGGTCTCCGGCGCGCAGGAGCGGGTCTGCACCCTTGAGGAGCTCTACGAGGCCGATGAGGTCTTCCTCGCCTCGACCACCCGTGAGGTCCGGTCGGTTTCGGCGCTCGATGACCGCAGCTTCGACGGACCGACCCCGGTCTCCGACCGGGTCGCCGACGCCGCCGGGGCCAGGATCAGGGCGCAGCTCGCGGCGGCGGGCTCGATCTGAGGCTCCGGCACGGGCTCGATCGTGGTGGGTTTCAGTCGGATCGGCGACCGGCGGATGGGGCCTGAGGTGACCGGGAGCCGGGGGGCACCGGCTTCATGCTGATCCTGACCGTGATCGGTAACCGGCCGCAGTTCATCAAGGCGGCCGCCGTGTCGTCCCACCTGCGCCGCGCCCATCGCGAGATTCTGGTCCATACCGGTCAGCATTTCGACGACCGTCTCTCGACCGTCTTCTTCTCCGAGCTCGGGCTTCCGGCGCCCGATCGCCAGCTCGGGGTGGCTCTGGGCTCGGCGAGTTCGCAGACCGCTCGGATGCTCGCCGCGCTGGAGCCGGTGGTGGCCGAGGTCGCGCCCGACGCGGTGCTCGTCTACGGCGACACCAACTCCACGCTGGCCGGTGCGCTGGCAGCCGCTCAGGCCGGCGTGCCTGTCGCGCACGTCGAGGCCGGAATGCGCTCATTCGACCGCACGATGCCGGAGGAGCTGAACCGCGTGCTCACCGACCATGCCAGCTCGCTGCTGCTCTGCTCGACCGAGACCGCGATGGCCAACCTGCGCCGCGAGTCGGCCGTCGGAGAGGCGCGACTGGTCGGCGACGTGATGGTCGATGTCGCGCTGGCGGCGCTTCCACGAGCGCGCGGGCGGCTTGACCTGCTGACCGCGAGGGGCCTGGAGCCGGGCGGCTACGCGCTGGCGACGGCGCACCGGGCGGGCAACGTCGACGATCCGGGGCGCCTCGCGGCGCTGGTGGGCCTGCTGACCGGGGTCGCCGCGAGCGTGCTGCCGGTGGTGATCGCGCTGCACCCACGAACGGAGCGCCGGCTGCGTGACGCGCAGCTCATGGACAGCCTGGCCGTCGCTCCAGGGGTGATGATCCTGGAGCCGCTGGGCTACTTCGAGATGGCGGCCCTGCTCGCGGGCGCGCGCGCGGTGCTGACCGATTCCGGAGGTCTTCAGAAGGAGGCCTACCTGGCGGGCGTGCCGTGTGTGACCCTGCGCGAGAACACCGAGTGGACCGAGACGGTGGCGCTCGGCTGGAATACGCTTGTCGGGCTTGACCTCGACGCGGCGCTTCGCGCGCTCGCATGTTCGCCTCCCGACCCGGAGCCATCTCGCCTGGCGTTTGGGGACGGCCACGCCGGCGAGCGCGTCGTCGAGGCGCTCGCCGACTGGTCGGCGCGGGCGAGGAGCGCCGGCCGGATGCCTCGGCCGGTGGCGCCCGTCCCAGGCGCCCGGAGCGCTCCGCCCGCGACCTGACTTGACGATGCGGGGGTGACGGCTCGGAGCGAGAGCTGGGCCGTTTGCGGTGGTGCGCGCGGATCGCGCGAGCCCGGCGCCGCCGTCAGCGGTGCGCGACGGCAAGCAGCGCAAGCATCTCGAACGCGATCGCGGCGGCGTTGAGCGCCGTGACCTGGCCGGCGGAGTCGTAGGGCGGGGAGACCTCCACAAGGTCAAAGCCGGTGAACCGGATCCCCGCAAGCGCTCGCAGCAGCGCAAGCGCCTCGGCCGGCTGCAGGCCGGCGACCTCAGGCGTGCCCGTCCCGGGAGCGAACGCCGGGTCGAGCACGTCGATGTCGAACGACATGAACAGCGGACCATCCCCGGCTCGCCGCAGCACTCGCTCCCGATAGCGGTCCGGCGAGTGCGACAGGCTTCGCAGCTCATCGCAGCCGATCACCTCGAAACCCATCTCCACCGGCTGGGTCGCGTCGGCAGGACCATAGAGGGGACCTCGCATTCCGGCCAGCAGCGAGCGTGAGGGATCCAGCAGCCCCTCCTCCACGGCCCGGCGAAACGGCGTCCCGTGGAAGTAGCGCTCGCCGTAGTAGCGGTCCCAGGTGTCGGCGTGCGCGTCGATCAGAACCAGCCCCACAGGACCGTGCACGGCGGCCTGCGCCCGGAGCTCGCCGAGCACGATCGAGTGGTCGCCGCCCAGCACGAGCGGCACTATCCCCGCCTCCAGAACCGGACGCAGCGCCGCGTCGATCTGCTCGGTTGTGCGCAGCGCGTTGCCCGGCGTGATCGCCAGGTCGCCCCCGTCGACGACCGAGAGCGTCCCGAACACGTCGACGTGGAGCGCCGGGTGGTAAGGGCGCAGCAGCGTCGAGGCTGAGCGGATCGCCTCCGGGCCGAAGCGCGCCCCCGCCCGGAAGCTCGTCGCGGTGTCGAACGGAACTCCGATCGCAGCAGCGTCGATGCCCGCCTCGGGGACCGTCACGTGCGGAAGCCGCGCGAACGTGCGCGGACCGGTGTAGCGGGGCGCGATGCTCGCGTCTGGCGGACCGTAGCGGGGCGCATTCACCGGGCTCTCATCATAGGCCCGGTCGCCCCGGGGTTGGGGCCGTCGCACCGTAGACTGCTGCGCGTCGATGACGAGCCCAAACGGAGACGAGCGCGGCTCGGCCGAGTTGAGCGAGCGCGGGCCGCTGACCGTCGGCGTCGCCGGGCTCGGCTACTGGGGGCCCAACCTGGCCCGCAACTTCGCGGCGATCGATGGCTGCGAGCTGAAGTGGCTCTGCGACGCGGACCCCGCCGCGCTCGCCCGCGTGGCGGCCGACCACCCGGGGGCCAGGGCCGCGTCCGAGCTCGATGCGCTGCTGTCCGACCCGTCGCTGGACGCGATCGCGCTGGCGACGCCCGTACCCACCCACGCCGAGCTCGCGGTGCGCGTGCTCGAGGCGGGCAAGCACTGCTTCGTCGAGAAGCCGCTCGCGACCGCGGTCGCGGACGCCGAGCGTGCGGTCGGCGCCGCGCTCCGGGCGGGACGCGTTCTGATGGTCGGCCACCTGCTCGAGTACCACCCGGGGGTGCGTGCGCTCAAGGAGCTGGCCGACTCGGGCGAGCTCGGCGACCGCATCTTCTACATCTATGGCAACAGGCTCAACCTCGGCCGGCTGCGCGCCGACGAGAACGCGCTCTGGAGCCTCGGCGCGCACGACGTCTCGGTGCTGCTGATGCTCGCGGGCGAGGAGCCGGAGCATGCGGTCGCCCACGGCGAGTCGTATCTGCGCCCCGGCGTTCAGGACGTGGTGTTCTGCTTCCTGCGCTTCCCCTCGGGGCTGACCGCCCACCTTCACCTCTCCTGGCTGGACCCGCACAAGGAGCGGCGCTTCACGGTCGTTGGATCGCGGCGCATGGCGACCTTCGACGACATGGCCCTCGAGCGCAAGCTCACCGTCTACGACAAGGGCTTCGACGAGGACGCCCGCACCTACGGCGAGTACATCACCCGCTCGGGCGGGTCGTTCTCGCCGCGGGTCGCCAACGTCGAGCCGCTGCGGGTCGAGTGCGAGGAGTTCGTCGAGAGCGTTCGCAGCGGGCGCTCGCCGCACTCGGACGGGACAAGCGGACTGCGGGTCGTGCGAGTGCTCGAGCGCCTCCAGCGGTCGCTGGAATCGTCGCCCGTCCGACCGGCCGGACGGACGGGGGCGTCGACGGGGGCCCACCCGTGACCGGGTCGCCGCGGCCACGGGAGGACGGCGCGTTCGTGTCGGCTGCAGCCCGCATCGGTGACGGCGTGTCGCTGTCCCCGGGCGCCGTCGTGCACGAGGGCGTCGACCTCGGGGCGCGGTGCAGCGTCGGCTCCGGCGCGGTGATCCATCGCGGCACGACCGTCGGCGCGGACTGCCTGATCGAGGAGGGCGCGGTGCTGGGCAAGCGGCCGCGCCTGCGGCCCGGCTCCAGCGCCGCGGGCGAGACAGGACCGCTGACGGTCGCCGGCGGTGTCACCGTGTGCGCCGGGGCGATCGTCTACGCGGGCGCCTCGATCGGGGCACGGGCGATCATCGGCGACCAGGCCCATGTGCGTGAGCGGGCGGTTGTGGGTGAGCGCACGGTGGTCGGGCGCGGCTCGACGGTCGACTTCGACGCGCTGATCGGCGCGCGCGTGCTGATTCAGACGCTCGTCTATGTGACCGGCGGCAGCGTGGTCGAGGACGATGTGTTCGTCGGCCCGGGCGTGGTGATGACCAACGACAACACGATGGGCCGCCACCCGCGCGGCGAGCGCCTGCGTGGCCCTGTGCTTCGCCGTGCCTGCCGGGTCGGCGGTGGCGTGGTGCTCGCTCCGGGGGTGGAGGTGGGCGAGGAGGCGTTCATCGCCGCCGGCGCGGTGGTGGTCCGGGATGTGGCGGCGCGCGAGGTCGTGATGGGGGTGCCCGGGCGCTCGGTGCGCCGTGTCGGGGACGAGGATCTGATCGAGCGCTGGAGCTAGGACCGCAGTCCGGGCTGCGACATCCGGCCGCCGTTACCCCGGGCCGACCACCACCCCAGGCTGCCCCCACCCCAGGCACCGCCACGGCCACCCCGGCCCGACGGCGCCCGCCCGTGCGCTTGACGGTCAGCTGGCGTAGACGTTCACGCTGCCGCTGCCATCCGGAAACTCGCTCGTCGGCAGCGGCCGGAAGTCGACCGTCGCCGACGGCTGCTGGTTGTAGTCCAGCTGAAGCATCACCGTTCGCGGCGTCGCTCCCGTGAGCATCGCGCTGAGGCGGTAATAGCCGAGCGGGATGTCCTGGAAGACGAAGTTCTCGTTGCCCTGGTATGGGCCGAGCGTGATCGAGCGCGTGAACGCGCGGGCGCGGCAGCCGTCGGCAAGCGTCCGCGTCAACGGCGTGAAGGCGACCGTCAGGGTCTGGCCGGGAACATCGCCGAGCGACAGGAACATGAGGACGGAGGCGCCGTAGAACGCGCTCTCGGCGGGGCTGCCGACGCCGACCGTCTGCTGGTTTCGATAGCTGCCGTCGCCCGGCCGCACCCCGCTGGTGGCTAGCACGAAGTTGCGCACGATCCCTCGGCCGGAGTGTCCAGCGAAGTTGGCACGGCCGTCGGTCGGGGCGAGCGGCACGCTGTAGGTGTGGCCCTGGTAGCGCAGCCGCGCCGTGCCCTCGACCGAGTCCACGAGGGCGTTGACCGGCCTGTGGCTGCGGTAGTCGACGGTGCGCAGGGCGTACGTGCCGTTGTGCCCCCTGGCGCTGCCCAGCGGGGGTGAGCCCGATGGGAACACGTTCGGCTGGCCGTCGAAGCCATAGGCGTTGACGGCGAAGCTGCGCAGTGGACGGCCGCATCGCGTCCTGGCCGTCCCGGTGATGTAGCCGGGGCGCGGGTGCGCAGCGGCGCGGGCCGCCCCTGCGGCGGCCACCGGCGCGAGCACGCTGGCGGCGAGCGCGGATGCGGCGAGCGCGGACGCGGCGAGCGCGCCCGGTAGCGACCTGGTCGACCGGTAACGAATGGTCATGTGCGCGTCAACTCTCCACGACCCCGGAGCTCGTCGCCTGCGTGATCGACACTAAGATTTCGTTAGGGGTGCGCGACGTACGGGGAAATGGGGCTGCGCGGCCGGCAGGCCACGGTCCGAACGCGGTGGATGCGGACGAGCGCCTGCTCGAGCGAGACGCCCAGTGCGAGCGGCTCGCGGCGGCGGTCGCGGCGGCCCGTCAGGGCTCGGGCGGCCTGACGCTGATCGAGGGCGCCGCCGGGCTGGGCAAGTCGAGCCTGCTGGGGTGGGCGGCCGTGCGCGCTCGCGAGGGCGGGATGGTGGCGCTGACGGCCCGGGGCGCCGAGCCGGAGCGGGAGTTCTCCTTCGGCGTCGTCCTGCAGCTGTTGGAGCGGCGGCTCGTCGCCGCGACTCCCGCCGAGCGTGAGGAGCTGATGAGTGGCCCAGCGTCGCTCACGCTGGCGCTGTTCGACGCCGGCCGGTGGGGTGTGGGGCAACCGCCGGATCACCTCGGGCACGACGGCCTGCTGCACGGCCTCTTCTGGCTGACCGCGAACATGGCCGAGCGAGCGCCTCTGCTGCTGGCGGTCGACGATCTGCACTGGTGCGACGAGGCCTCGCTCCGCTTCCTGCGATACCTGCTGCCGCGGCTGGCCGATGTTCCGATCGCCCTGATAGCCGCCCGCCGTCCGGCAGCCGGAGGTCGTCTGCCGGACGAGCTGGCGGGCGATCCGCTCGCCGATCGCGTCTCGCTCGCTCCTCTGACCCCTGCGGGCATCGTCCAGCTCCTTGAGGGCTCTCTTGCGCGGCCTGTGGCCCCCCGCTTCGCGGCCGCCTGCCACCACGTCACCGCAGGCAACCCGTTCCTGGCGCGAGCGATCGTGCGCACCCTGAGGGAAGACGGCATCGAGCCGTCCGACGAGAGCGCCGGACTGCTCTCGCGGCTGCGCCCCGAGGAGATCGGTCGTCAGGCGCTCGCGCAGGTCTCGCGGCTGGGCGACGACGCGATCGCCCTCGCGGCTGCCGCGGCGGTGCTGGGGGACGACTCCCGGCTGGCGCATGTCGCGGCGCTCGCCGAGCTCGGGCTGGACGCCGCCGCCGACGCGGCCGACGTGCTCGTGGCCGCCGAGATTCTGGCTCGGCCCGAGCCCGCATCGTTCGCGCATCCCCTGCTGCGGGCCGCGGTCTACGAGGGGATCAGGCCCGCGCGGCGAGGTCGCCTGCACGTCCGTGCGGCGCGCCTGCTGCACGCTGACCACGCACCTGCGGAGGCTGTCGCCGCCCAGCTCCTCGCCGGCCCCGCGGTCGGCGACCGGTGGGCTGCCGCTGTGCTTCTCGCCGCCGCCGACCGGGCGCTGATGACCGGCAGCCCCGATCCCGCGATCCACTGCCTCACGCGCGCGCTCGCCGAGCCGCTGGAGCGCTCGGACCGGGCCGGCGTACTGGTCCTGCTGGCGCAGAGCAAGGCGATGATCGGGGCACCCGGCGCCGAGGAAGACCTGGCGCAGGCGATGCCGCTGATCGACGACCCGGTGGTCCGGGCGCGGGCGCACCAGGCGCTCGGCACGGTGCTCTACACGCGCGGCGACCTCCCGAGCGCCGCCGCGGAGTTCGCGGGTGCGCTGGAGGTCGTGGGCGATCGGGACGATCCGCTCGCGCGCGAGCTGCACGCGGCGTACTTCTCCGCCGCGAGCCTGGTCCCGGAGCTAGCCTCGAGCGCGCTCGCGCACATCAGCCCGCTGCTCGAGCGTGAGGCTGGCGGGGAGACGCCGGCCGAGCGCGGCGCGCTCGCCGCCGCCGCCGCGCATCTGGCCACCTCCGGCGGGCCGCGGGAGCGCACGATCGCGCTTGCGCGCCGCGCCTGGGGCGACGGCCGGCTCCTGGAGGACTCGGGGCCCGACGGATGGGCCTGGAGCCTGGTCACGGGCGCGCTCACCTGGAGCGACGAGCCCCGGGAGGGCGGTTCGATCTGCGGTCAGGTGATCGAGGAGGCGGGGCGACGCGGATCGCTGATGGCGTATGCCACGGCGAGCTTCTGCGCCGTGCAGCCCGCGCACGCGCTCGGCCGGCTCGCGGCGGCCCGCGCGCACGCCGAGGCCGCACTGGATGCGCGTCGCTACGGGTGGAGCACGTATCCGGCCGCCCTGGCGGCGTGGTACTCGATCCTGCTGGTCGACCAGGACGAGCTGGAGGCGGCAGAGCGCCCGCTGCAGGTGCTCGACGACGCGGGCTGCGGCACCCCGGCCGGGCGGGCCGCAGCGCTCACGGCGCGCGGGCGCCTGCGGCTGATCCAG
This sequence comes from Actinomycetes bacterium, assembly GCA_021846845.1. Classification (GTDB taxonomy): domain Bacteria; phylum Actinomycetota; class Thermoleophilia; order Solirubrobacterales; family Solirubrobacteraceae; genus Palsa-465. Next base: position 14,100 of record JAJZWB010000079.1, read on the forward strand.
GGGCGTGCGCGCGAGGCCCTGGACGATCTGCTGGCGGCCGGCGAGGCGTTCAGGCCGATCGCCGGTCCCGACGACACCTTCGCTCCCTGGCGAACCTACGCCGCGGTCGCAGCGCACCGGCTTGGCGAGGCAGACCGTGCGGGCGAGCTCGTCCTGGCGGCGGAGCGGATCGCCGATGCCACCGGAACCCCGAGCCGCCGCGTCGAGGCCCTGCGGGCGCGGGCGCAGATCGAGCCCGCAGGCGGCGTCGAGCTGCTCACGCTCGCACTCGGGTCGCTGGAGGGCTCGGAGTCGTGCACCGAGCAGATTCGCTGCCGGGCCGAGCTTGGCGCGGCGCTGCGCCGCCAGGGGCACCGGACCGAGGCCCGCAGGCTGCTTTCCGAGGCGCGCGAGCAGGCTCACGCGATCGGGGCAAGGCGGATCGAGCGGCTCGCTCTGGCTGAGCTGAGGATCGCGGGCGCGCGCCCGCGCCGCCTGGCCTTCTCAGGCGTCGCCGCCCTGACCGCCTCGGAGCGCCGGGTCGCGGAGCTGGCGGCCGGCGGCGCGGGCAACCGTGAGATCGCGCAGGCGCTGTTCGTCACGCCCCGCACGGTCGAGCAGCACCTCTACAACGCCTACAAGAAGCTCGGCATCGGCTCCCGGTCGCAGCTCGCCGCGGCGCTGAGGGGTTAGCGGCGGCTGCGCTGGAGCGGCTGCCCTCTCGGTGGGCGCGCGCGATCAGGCCGGCGCGGCGGTGGGGCTGCCGGCCATTCCCCGCCCGGCCTCGGTCCAGATCACCTGCTCGCGGCCTGGGCCCACCCCGATCAGCGCGATCGGGACGCCCACGTAGTCCTCGACGAATCGAAGGTAGTCGCGCGCGGCGGCGGGAAGGTCGTGCTCGGAGCGGCAGTCGCTCAGATCCTCCGTGAACCCGGGCAGCTGCGCGTACTCGCCGGTCACGTGGTGCAGGACCGTCTGGTGGTATGGGAAGTGCTCGAACTGGGCCCCTTCGCTGCCGCGGTAGCCAACGCAGACGTTGATCGGGTCCAGGCCTCGCAGGACGTCCAGCTTGGTGATCGCCAGCGCGGTGAGCGAGTTCAACCGGGCGGCGTAGCGAAGCGCAACCAGGTCAAGCCAGCCGACCCGCCGCGCACGGCCGGTGACCGTGCCGTACTCGCCGCCGGACTCGCGGATCGCATCCGCGAGCGGGCCGTCGAGCTCGGTCGGGAACGGTCCGGCGCCCACCCTCGTCTGGTAGGCCTTGGCGATGCCCCATACCTCGTCGATGTCCTTCGGGCCCACGCCGGCCCCGATGCAGGCCGAGCCGGCTACCGGATTGGACGAGGTGACGAACGGGTAGGTGCCGTGGTCGATGTCCAGCAGCACCCCCTGGGCGCCCTCGAACACGACGACCTCGTCGCGGTCCAGGCGCTCCAGCACCAGCCGCGAGGTGTCGGCGATGTAGGGCTCCAGCACGTGCCCGTAGGTCAGGTACTCCTCGGTCATCGACTGCAGGTCCAGGCGCGGGTCGCGCGCGTAGGGGCGCAGCGACAGCCGCTTCGGCTCCATCGCGGCGACGATCTTCTTCTTCAGGATCTTCTCGTCGAGCAGGTCCTGCACGCGGATGCCGAGCCTCGCGGCCTTGTCGGCGTAGCAGGGGCCGATGCCGCTGCGGGTCGTCCCGATCTGGAGCTTGCCGAGCTTCGCCTCGCCGGCGTGGTCCAGGAGCATGTGGTACGGCATGATCAGATGCGCGTTCGCGGACACTCGCAGCGAACGGGTGTCGACCCCGCGCCGGCGAAGCTCGTCCAGCTCGTCGGTCAGCACCCTCGGGTCGATCACGACGCCGTTGCCGATCACGCACAGCTTCCCCGGGTGCAGGATGCCGGAGGGCATCAGCCGCAGCTTCCAGGTCTCGCCGCCGCGCACGATCGTGTGCCCCGCGTTGTTGCCCCCCTGGAAGCGCACGACCGCATGCGCACGCTCGGCGAGCATGTCGGTGACCTTGCCCTTCCCCTCGTCGCCCCACTGGGCGCCGACCACGACGATTCCTGGCATCGACGGGAGTGTAGGGCGCGGCCGGCCGCCGGCGATCTGGGAGCCGTGTGGCCCTCACGCCCGCGGTCCGCGCGCTCGCGGACCCGCGACGGTCGGTGGCTCGCGCCAGCAGATCCAGGCGCGGTGCTCGGCGCCGACCCGCAGCCGGCGGGCGCGCCATGGCCCGGAGCGTCCGTCCGTCCAGCCGCAGGGCGAGTCGAGGCGTCGCGGGTCGTAGCGCAGCGCGTCGCCGAGCGCCTTGGCGAGCGCCTCCTTGCTGGCCCACAGGGAGATGATGTCCTCGTCGCGCCGCCAGGGCTCGTCGGCCTCCTCCTCCGGGGTGCAGATCGAGCGCCCGAAGCTCTCATCGCACGGCACGACCCGCTCGATGTCGACTCCGACGCGGTCGCTGTGCCAGGCGACGAGTGCGAGCGGGTGGCTGTAGGAGCGGGAGACCGCCGCGGCGCCGCTGGCGTCAGCCAGCGATCGGGCTCGCTCCCGCAGCCCCCGTTCGTCGAGGCCCTCGGCCGTCGCGTCCAGCAGCGCCAGCCCTGGGTACCGGTCCGCCTGACGCGGGTCGATCCCGCGCGCGAGGCTCGGCTGACGTGGGTCGATCCCGCGCGCGAGGCTCGGCTGACGTGGGTCGATCCCGCGCGCGAGGCTCGGCTGACGTGGGTCGATCCCAGGTGCGACGGCGGACGCGCGAGTCCGGGGACCGCCCCAGGGTGGCTCAAGGTCGGCCCCGATCGGTCCGGGGCCGACCCCGGCGTGACCGCCGAGCAGCCGCCGTGGCCCGCGCCCCCGGTGCGACATCGCCGGCTCCCGGGTCGTCAGCGGGCGACCACGGGAGCGCCGTGCCAGCGCGTGCGCGCCGGCAGCCGCTCGCCGCGCATCACGATCGAGCGCCCGCCGATCGAGCAGCCGTCCCCGACAACGGAGTCGGGGAGCATGGTGCTGTAGGGGCCGAGCGTCGCGGAGGCTCCGAGCCGACCCGGGCCGATCTGCAGCACCCGATCGTGGAACAGGTGCGTCTCGATCACGGAGTGGCGGTTGGCGACCGCGCCGTCGCCGACCCGGACCATGTCGAACTCGGTCACGGTCAGCGTGTCGATCCAGACGTCGCGGCCGATGCTGGACCCCATCGCGCGCAGGTAAAGCGACATCAGCGGCGTCCCGAGGGCGTCATGCATGAGCAGCGGACCGGCAAGCTGCTCCTGGAGGCTGTTGATGATCTCGTCGCGCCAGACGAAGAACGACCAGAGCGGGTGATCGCCGCGCCTGTAGCGGCCGATGATCGCCCACTTCGCGGCGACCGTGAACGCGGTTCCGAGGATGCCGGCCGTGAGCAGCGCGAACGGAGCCGCCAGCACCATCGCGGCCACGCCGTGGGCGGATGCCGACTCCAGCGCGTAGAAGACGCCGAGGATCAGCCCGGCGGAGACCGTCGCGGGCAGCATGATCCGGACCGCCTCGGTCGCCGCGCGCGCGGCGACGCGCGCACGGGTCGGCTCCGTCGTCAGGCGCGGGTCGGTCGCCATCTGCCGCCGCGGCAGCTCCAGCGGCGGCGAGCCAAGCCAGGAGGTTCCGTCGCCGACCTCTCGCGGAGCCGTGGTCAGCAGGCCGACCAGGCTGCCGTCGCCGACGGTGGTGCCGGCCTCGATGACCGCCCCGTTGCCGAGGAAGCTTCGCTTTCCGACGGTGATCGGCGCGACCCGCATCCAGCCGTCCCGGGACGGCGCGTGCGAGAAGGCGACGTCGTCGGCAGCGAAGCTGGCGTCGGCGAAGCTGGACAGCCGGTTGATCCCGGTCGCCGTCGAGACCTCTGCCCGGCGGCCGACGGGGATCCCGGCCAGCCGCAGCCACGGCCTCGTGTAGACCGTCGCGTAGAGCGCGAACAGCGACGACCGGCTCGCG
>JAJZWB010000080.1 GCA_021846845.1 Actinomycetes bacterium
GCTTACCAGGGCTTTTCTGCAATCGGGGCGCCCGGATTTGAACCGGGGACCTCACCGACCCGAACGGTGCGCGCTACCAGGCTGCGCCACGCCCCGAATGGAAACGCAGTTTGCCACAGGCCGGCCCGGGCGGGCCTTTCGGCTGGGCGCCCGGTTGCAATCCCATTGTCAGGCGGGCCCCGCCGCGTGGATGCGCGGCTCGGCTGGCCGGGCGGGCAGGTGGCGGCCGACCGGTGCGAGCGGCAGGACATCGATCAGGGGCGGGCTGAGATTCGCCTACCGGAGATTGCCTTCGTCCGGTGCAGGATCCATACTTGCAGTATCCGGCGATAGGCAGAAGGAGGCAGATCCGATGTCCAATCATCTGACGCCCACGGAGCTGGCGCGCGAGTCCGGGTTGGACCGGCGCGACGTGATCCTCAAGTGCTGCGAGCTGGGCGTCCCGATCTTCAACGGTCGGATCGACAAGACCCTCTTCCTCTCCAGCCTGCGCGAGACGGCCGTCTCGGTGCAGTCACAGGTGCAGATCGCCCGGGCGTAGCCTCGAACACATCCGACGCCCGGCTGACCGGGCTAGCGGCTTCCGATCCGGTGGCCGCCTCAGCTCATCGTGATGCATCCAGAAGCTGGTCTGCGCTCCGCAGCCGGCGGATCACCCCGCAGGGCCGAGGGGAGCTGCGACAGGATCCCGCCTATCCAGCGCGTGGGCGCGCTCAGGCCCACGGGCGGCGAAGTCCGCGGGCTATCCGGTCTACGACGGGCCAACACGACCGGGCCAGCGCGACCGGGCCAGCGCGACCGGGCCAGCGCGACCGGGCCAGCGCGACCGGGCCAGCGCGACCGAGCCAGCACGGCCGGGCCGGCACCAGGACGGCTCAAGCCCACGGGCGGTCAGGCGTCCGGGCCGGCTTCGGCGGGCCGGCGGACCGGCTCCCGGCCGATGGCCTGAGCAGCGCGGAGGCGCGGCGGCGCTCGAGTACGCTGGCCGTGAGATCAGCGACCCGCCGACTGCCTGAGCAGCGCGGAGGTTCGCTGGGCAAGGATCCTTCGCCACGCGCGCTCCGGCTCACGCTCGGTAGTGACGTGCTGAACCACCTGGCGCACCCGTGTCGCGGAGATCTCGATTCCGTGGCGCGCGAAGATCCGCTTGAAGCGCGGGTAGTCGTTGGCAAGCTTCAGCGTGACCGACTGGAAGCCGTGACGGGCGATCGCGACCCGGGAGCTGAAGTTCATCACGCTGGTGCGGAACATCAGCTCGTCGTCGCGATCGGGCTCGATCAGGATGATGTCTACGCCCGGGTAGCGCTCCTCCCAGTGGCGAGCCAGCTCGTGCAGGCGCTGGTGGGCGAGCATCTTGAACGCCTGGTAGCCGATGTGCGGGAAGCCCATGTCCGAGATCCGCCGCGGGCTGCGGCCCTCGGCCGGATCGAACTGGTTCACGTAGGCGACGAGCGGGTTGACGACCAGCACGAGCTTCGCGCCCGCCTGGACCGCGATATCGAGGTTCGTGGTGGAGACGATGCCGCCGTCCACGTACTCACGGTCTCCGATCCGCACCGGGCTGTAGATCATCGGCAGCGCGCACGAGGCGCTGACCGCCCTGGAGATCGGGACCTCGTCCCACCCCTCCGAGCCGAACACCACGCGGTCGCCGCTGTCCAGATCGGTGGCGGCCAGGTACAGCTCGGTCCTCAGGTTCCTGAAGTCATCGGTCCGCCCGGCGCCCGACAGGATGTCCCGCACGTAGCGCTCGATCCCCTCCGCGGAGTAGAGCCCCGCGGGCAGCGTCCCCGCGAGTCCGAGCATCACGTCGAGCGCCGAGACCTGGGAGATGTCGCGCCCGAGCGTGTGGAGCAGGCGCAGCACCCTGAAGGGAAACCTCACCCCGCGCGTGATCAGCTCCCGGTAGTTGGGGCGAAGCAGCGAGCCGAGCGGGGCGTCGGGAAAGGGCGTCGGCTCCTCGGCGACGACCACCCGCATCATCTCCTCAGGGGTGATCCCGTTCGCGACCGCGGCCGCGACGAACGAGCCGGCGCTGGTGCCGACATACACGTCCAGGTCGTTCACCGTCCGGTTGACCGAGAGCAGCTCAAGGGCGCGCAGCGCGCCGATCTCGTACACGCCGCCGGTGAAGCCGCCGCCGCCGAGCACCAGCGCGGCCTTCGACGGCTTAGCGCCGCCGCCGGCCCGCTTGGCGCCGGGCGCCCGCCGCTCCGTCGATGCCTCCAGCTTGACGACCCTGCCCATCCCAGACGAGGATAGAGGCGGCGCCGCGGCCGGTCAGGCGACGCGCGGGCCGTGGGGCGGCTCGCCCTCCAGCACCGCCAGCAGGCCGTCCTCGTCCAGCACGCTGACCCCGAGCTGCTCGGCCCGGGCAAGCTTGGAGCCCGCGCTCTCGCCGGCGACCACGTAGTCGGTCCGCCGTGAGACCGAGCCGGTGACGCGCCCCCCGGCGGCGATGATCCGCTCGGTCGCCTGCTCACGCGTCAGGTGTGGCAGCGTGCCGGTCAGCACCAGGGTCCTGCCGGCCAGCGGCCCCTCGCCCAGCGGCGGTCCCTCCTCCTGGAACCGCAGCCCGATCCCGCGCAGGTCTTCGATCAGCGCCCGCATCCGCGGGTCGGCGAGCTGGTCGTGGATCGAGCGCGCCATCTTCGGCCCGACGCCCGGGGTCTGCTCGATCGCCTCGGGCTCGGCGGCGAGCAGCGCGTCGATCGTGCGGAAGCGCTGCGCGAGGTTGCGCCCGGTCACCTGGCCGACCTCCTCGATCCCGAGCGCGAACAGCACGAGGCCGAACGGCTGCTGCCTGGAGCGATCGATCGCCTCAACCAGCTTGCGCGCCGAGACCTCGCCGAACCCGGGCTGCTGCGCGATCAGCTCGGCGGACAGCCGGTACAGATCGGCCGGCGTGGTCACCCAACCCAGGTCCATGAACAGCGTCACGAGCTTCTCCCCCAGGCCGTCGATGTCCATCACCCCCGCGAACGAGGTCAGCAGCTGCCAGCGCCGGCCAGCGCAGTCGCGATTGGGGCAGCGGGTGAACACCGACCCCTCCGGCTTGACCGTCGGCGTGTCGCACACCGGGCAGCGCTCGGGCGGCCGCGGCGGCGGCGGCCGGTCGGCGTGCTCGGCGACGTGCGGCGCCGGCGACAGGACCTGCGGGATCACGTCCCCGGCGCGCAGCACGATCACGTCCTCACCCGGCCGGATGTCCTTGCGCGCAAGGTCCTCCTCGTTGTGCAGCGTCGCCAGCTTGATCGTCACCCCGCCCACGTGGACCGGCTCGAGCATCGCGTACGGGTGAAGGTCGCCGAACTTGCCAGGGTTCCAGCCGATCCCGTTGAGGCGCGTGACGGCGGTGGTCGGCGGGAACTTCCACGCGATCGCCCAACGCGGGTCACGCCCGACGACCCCGAGCCGTCGCTGGAGCTCGAACTGGCTCACCTTCACCACGACCCCGTCGATCTCGAACTCAAGCGAGCCGCGCCGCCGTTCCCAATCCTGGCATTGGGCCACGACGTCGTCCTCCGTCGCCAGCCGTCGCACGTCAGGATGGACCGGGAAGCGGTGCTCGCGCAGCCACTGAAGCGCCTCCCAGTGGCTCTCAAGCGTGAGCCCGTCGGTGACGCCGATCCCGTAGCACCAGAGCGACAGCGGCCGCTCCGCGGCCAGCTTGGGGTCCAGCTGGCGGATCGTGCCGGCCGCCGAGTTGCGCGGGTTCATGAACGTCGACAGACCCGCCTGGGCGCGCCGCTCGTTCAGCGCGGCGAAGTCGGGCAGCGACATGTACACCTCCCCACGCACCTCAAGGAGGGCGGGCGGGCGCTCCGTCTCCAGGCGCAGCGGCAGCGCGCCGATCGTGCGCAGGTTATGGGTCACGTCCTCGCCGACCTCACCGTTGCCGCGGGTGGCGCCACGCTGGAAGATCCCATCGCGGTACAGCAGCGAGATCGCGAGCCCGTCGATCTTCGGCTCGGCTACGAACTGGAACCGAGGATCCTCGATCCCCTCACGCGCGAGATGGTTGCGCATCCGCTGCACCCACGCGCGCAACTCCTCCGCGGAGCGCGCGTTGGCCAGCGACAGCATCGGCTCCAGATGACGGACCTTCACCAGGTCGGAGACCGGCTCGCCCCCGACCCGCTGGGTGGGGGAGTCGGGCGTCACCAGCTCGGGATGCTCTGCCTCCAGCGCGCGCAGCTCGTCGAACAGGGCGTCGTAGACGTCATCGCCGATCTCCGGATCGTCCAGGACGTAGTAGCGGTACGCGTGGTACTCGACCAGTCGCCGCAGCTCCGCCGCGCGCTGCTCCGGGTCGCCGTCGCCCCCGGCCGGCGCGCCGCCTCCGGCCGGCGCGTCGCCCCCGGCCCGCGCGCCACCGGCGGCCATCAGCCGGCTCCGGACGCCCCCGCGACGGCTGACGCGAGCAGGTGGCCGAGGTCCCAGTCACGCAGCGTCTGCAGGCCGGCGTGGTCGGTGAGGTCGAAGTGGATCGGCGTGACCGAGATCCGACCGGCGGCGACCGCCGCCAGGTCGGTGCCTGTCTCCCCGCGCTCGAAGGTCGCGTCGCCGTAGATCCGGTACAGGCGCCGGCCGCTGGTCGGCTCCTCGACCAGCGTCAGCTCATCACGGTAGACCCGCTTGCCGAGACGGGCGAGCGAGACGCCGGCCGGGGGGCCGGCCGGCATGTTGACGTTCAGGAGCGTTCCGGGCGGGAGCGGCACCGAGCGGATCTCGGCGACCAGCTGCGCGGCGAACTCGGCGGCGACGGCGAAGTCGAACCCCGCACCGACGCGGAAGTCAAGCTCGCGCGCCTGGGACTGCTGCGAGATCGCGATCCCGGGCAGCCCCAGGACGATCGCCTCGAGCGCCGCGGCGACCGTGCCCGAGTAGGTGATGTCGTCCCCCAGGTTGGAGCCGTGGTTGATCCCGGAGACCACCAGCTCGGCCTCGAACCCCTCGATCAGGCCGAGCTTGGAGAGCCGCACGCAGTCCACCGGCGTGCCGTCGGTCGCGTAGCCGTGGGTGCCGTCGCCGAAGTCGACCCTCTGCACCCACAGCGGACGCCGGGTGGTGATCGATCGGGCCATCGCCGAGCGATTGCCGTCCGGGGCGATCACCGCCAGCTCCACGAACGGCAGCTCGCGCAGCGCCCGGCGCAGCGCCTGCAGCCCGTCGGCCTCGATCCCGTCGTCGTTGGTCAGCAGGACGCGCACCGCCCCAATCCTATGCGGCGCTCAGGCGGCCGTCGCGCGCGCGGGCGGCGAACCTTCCGTGCGGCTGCAAGGCGGCGCGCGCTTCAAGCCGCGGCCCGAGCGGTGAATCCGTCACCTCTCGGGCCGCGGCCACCCCCTGAAACGCCCTGCGCCCCCTGACTTGATGCGAGATGCTACGTTCTTGGTCGGAATCGGCCAATCGAACATTCGTCCAGGGGCCTCAAGTTCCGCAGGATTCTCGAACCGTCGTATGAAGCGCCCAGGAGGTACAGCCCGTGCGCGGGGGCCGTCGGCCCCGCCTCCGGCCGCGGCCGCCCCTCAAGCAGCGCGGCGAACTGCGCCACAGACCTGCGACCGGCCGCCACCTGGAGCATCGTGCCGACGAGCACCCGGATCATGTTGCGCATGAACGAGTCGGCCTCGATCCGCAGCTCGATCGTGTCCGGCCCGTCACGCGCCCAGCCGGCGGCGAGGATCTCGCGCACGAACCGCACGTGATCGGTGGCGGTCGGGGTGAACGCGGTGAAGTCGTGGCTGCCGCCCAGCAGCGAGGCGCACCGGTCCAGCGCCGACGGCTCGATCCGGTGCGGCCAGTGCAGCGCCTGGCGCCGCGCATGCGGGCTGCGCGCGCGACGGGCGAGGATCCGGTACCCGTAGGCCCGGCTGGTCGCGTCGCGGCGCGCGTCGAACCCCGGCGGAGCCTGCTCGCAGCGGAGCACGGCGACGTCGCCGGGCAGGAGCGCGTTGAGCGCCTCGACCGGCACGGGGTCGCCCGGGTAGCTGGCGACCTGGCCCCGTGCGTGGACGCCCGCATCGGTCCGACCCGCCACCGTCAGGTCGACCCCGTCACGGTGCAGCAGCAGGCGCAGCGCGCGCTCGATCTCTCCCTGGACCGTGCGCAGACCCGGCTGGCGCGACCAGCCGTGGAACTCGGTCCCGTCGTATTCGATCAGCAGCCGCGAGACCGGCGCGGCGTCCATTCCCGCGCTAGACGAGCTCCAGCAGCACCATCTCGGTGCTGTCGGAGCGGCGAGGCCCGAGCTTCAGGATCCGCGTGTAGCCGCCGGGACGCTCCGTGTAGCGCGGAGCGATCTCCTCGAACAGCTTGTAGACCGTGAACTTGTCCTGCCCGAGCACCGACAGCGCCTGCCGGCGGGCGTGCAGATCGCCTCGCTTGGCGAGGGTGATCAGCTTCTCAAGCTCGGGCTTGACCGCCTTCGCCTTCGTCTCCGTGGTCTGGATCCGCTCGTGCTGGATCACCTCTTTGCTCAGGTTCATCAGCAGCGACTTGCGGTGTGCGGCGCTGCGGCTGAGCTGGTATCGCTGACGCTGGTGGCGCATGGGCTTGAGACTACTAGCCGTCGCGCAGGCTCAGCCCGCGCGTGTTGAGGGTCTCGATGACCTCGTCGATCGACTTCTTGCCGAAGTTCGGGATCGCGTTGAGCTCGGACTCGGTCTTGGAGACCAGATCGCCGACGGTCTGGATCCCGGCCCGCTTCAGGCAGTTGTAGGACCGCACGCCGAGCTCCAGCTCCTCGATCAGGATGTCGTCCATCGCGTTGGCGGGCCGCGCGGCCGCGCCGCCGGAGGTGCCGCCGATAAGGCCGGCATCGAGCGCTCCGGGCCCGCCGACGTCGCGCAGCTCGACGACGCGGTCGGCATCGGTGAAGATCGCCAGCTGCGAGATCAGGATCTCGGCCGCCTCGCGCAGCGCCGAGTGCGGGTCGATCGAGCCGTCGGTCTCGATGTCGAGCGTGAGCTTGTCGAAGTCCGTCTTCTGGCCCACGCGCGCCTGCTCGACGTTGTAGGCGACGCGGCGCACCGGGGAGAAGATCGAGTCGATCGGGATCACGCCGATCGGCTGGTCCGGCGACTTGTTCTCCTCCGCCGGACGGTAGCCGCGGCCCCGTCCGATCGTCAGGTAGACCTCCAGCTTGGTCTTCTTCTCAAGCGTCGCGATGTGCGCGTCGGGATTGAGGATCTCGACGCCGGAGGGCAGGTCGATGTCCTTGGCGGTGATCTCGCCGGGGCCGGTGACGACCAGCGGCGCCTCGATCTCGGTCGCGTCCGAGTGCATCCGGCAGACGATCCCCTTGAGGTTCAGGACGATGTCGGTGACGTCCTCCTTGACGCCGCGGATGGTCGAGAACTCGTGCGCGACCCCCTCGATCCGCACGCTCGTGACCGCCGCGCCGGCCAGCGACGACAGCAGCACGCGCCGCAGCGAGTTGCCGAAGGTGTAGCCGAAGCCGCGGTCCAGCGGCTCGATCGTGAACGAGCCGCGCGTGTCGTCGACCGACTCGCTGGAGATCCGTGGCACTTGGAAGTCAAGCATCAATTCGTCCTAACTGCATCGTGGGTTCTGGCCGCCTCGCTGGTCGGCGCTGCGCACCGCACATGACCTCCCGGCCGTGAGCGGTCGAAAGACTGGCTTACTTCGAGTAGAGCTCGACGATCAGCTGCTCCTGCACCGGCGCGGCGATCTCACGGCGCTCGGGACGGCGCAGGACCTTGGCCGTGAGCGAGTCGTGATCGGCCTGCAGCCAGGCCGGCACCTGGCCGGTCAGCTCGGTCGCGTCGCGGATCACCTGAGTCGCGGTCGACTCGGCATGGATCGCGATCACGTCGTCATCGCGCAGCTGGTAGCTGGGGATGTTGACCCGTCGACCGTTGACGGTCCAGTGACCGTGCAGGATCAGCTGCCGCGCCTGGCGGCGCGAGGCTGCGAACCCAAGGCGCACGAGCACGTTGTCAAATCGGCACTCCAGCATTCGCAGGAGGTTCTCGCCGGTCACGCCCTGCTGGCGAGACGCCTTCTCGTAGTAGATGCGGAACTGCTTCTCCAGCACGCCGTAGTACCGGCGGGCCTTCTGCTTCTCGCGCAGCTGGACGCGATACTCACTCTGCTTCTGGCGACCGCGGCCATGCTCACCCGGCGGGTAGGAGCGCCGCTCGACGCCGCACTTGTCGGTCAGGCAGCGCTCCCCCTTGAGGAACAGCTTCTGTCCCTCGCGGCGGCACTGCTTGCACTGTGGACCAGTCTCTCGAGCCATCTCAGACGCGCCTGCGCTTTCGGGGTCGGCAACCGTTGTGCGCCTGGGGCGTGACGTCCTTGACGCCGGTCACCTCCAGGCCAGCGGCCTGCAGCGACCGGATCGCCGTCTCGCGACCGGATCCGGGGCCCTTGACGAACACCTCCACCTTCTGAAGCCCGTGCTCGATCCCCTTGCGGGCGGCGGCATCGGCCGTCACCTGGGCCGCGAACGGGGTCGACTTGCGGCTGCCCTTGAAGCCGGCGCCACCGGCGGACTCCCATGCGATCACGTTGCCCTCACGGTCGGTCAGCGAGACGATCGTGTTGTTGAACGACGTCTTGATGTGAGCCTGGCCGACGGGGATGTTCTTGCGGACGCGGCGGCGCCCGCGCTGAGGTCTGCGCGGAGCGGGCATCTACTTCTTCCCCGCCTTCTTCTTGCCGGCCACCTGCATACGCTTGGGACCCTTGCGGGTGCGGGCGTTGGTCTTGGTGTTCTGGCCGCGCACCGGCAGTCCGCGACGATGTCGCAGCCCCCGGTAGCAGCCGATCTCCTGCAGCCGCTTGATGTTCTGCGAGCGCTCACGCCGGAGGTCTCCCTCGACGGTGAGCGAGCCGTCGATCAGGTCACGAAGCTGCACGACCTCGTCCTCGGTGAGATCGCGCACCTTGCGGTCGGGCTCGATCCCGGCCTTCGCCAGCAGCTCGTTGGAGGTCGTGCGGCCGATCCCGTAGATGTAGGTCAGTCCGATCTCGACCCGCTTGTTGAGGGGGATGTTCACGCCCGAGATTCGCGCCATGCTCGCCTCCTCAGCCCTGCCGCTGCTTGTGTCGGGGGTTCGGGCAGATCACGAGCACGCGCCCGTGGCGACGGATGATCTTGCACTTCTCGCACATCGGCTTGACCGAGGGTCTTACCTTCACGCTGATTCGCTCTCAGTATCGGAGGACATTCTCGCCTTGATCCTCGGGGTGGCTCTGGAGGCCGCTACGGCCGCCGCTACCGCTCCGAAGTGCCCGCGCAGCGACGAACGTCGCGCTGCGGGCGCGACCGGGGAGGTTAGCAGGGCTACGCCGCGGCGCGTCCGTCGCCCGCCTCGTGCCACGGCGTGAGCACGCGCGGTCCGTCGGCCGTGATCGCGATCGTGAACTCGAAGTGCGCAGCCAACGAGCCGTCCTGCGAGAAGATCGACCAGTGGTCGTCCGCCACCCGGACGGCGTGGCGCCCGGCGGTGACCATCGGCTCGACCGCGAAGACCATCCCCTCCTCCAGCACGATGCCGGTGCCGGGCGTCCCGTAGTTGGGGATCTGCGGATCCTCGTGCATGTCCCGTCCGACCCCGTGGCCGACGAGCGTGCGCACGATCGAGAGGCCCTCGGCCTCCACGTGAGCCTGGATCGCGTGCGAGACGTCGCCGAGACGGTTCCCCGGCCGGCACTGGGGCACGGCGACCATCAGGGACTCCTCGGTGACGCGCAGCAGCTTCTCGGCCACCGGGCTGATCTGGCCGACGGGGAACGTCCTGGCCGCGTCCGCGACCCAGCCGTCGAGCACCACCCCCACGTCGACCGAGAGGATGTCGCCGCGCTTGAGCTTGTAGGGCCCGGGGATGCCGTGCACGACCATCGAGTTGGGGGACGCGCAGATCGATCCCGGGAAGCCGCGGTAGCCCTTGAACGCGGGCGTCGCCCCCTGGGAGCGGATGAAGCGCTCGGCGGCGGCGTCCAGTTCGGCGGTGGTCACACCGGGCCGGATCTTGCCCTCCAGGAGGTTGAGGGTGCGCACCAGGATCGCGCCTGCCGCGGCCATCCGCTCGATCTCATCGGGTGTCTTCTTGATGATCATCCTGAACCTAAGCTAGCGCCCCCGCGGCGCGACGCCCCGGAAAGGCGGACCCTCAGACGTTCTCCTCCAGGCGGAGGGTCGCGATCACCGCGCGTATGTGACCGTGCACGTCGGCCGGATCGCGCGTGCCGTCGATCCGGCGCATCAGGCCGAGGCTGTCGTAGTAGTCGACCAGCGGCTTGGTCTTCTCGTGATACACGCGCAGCCTGTTGGCGATCACGTCGGGGCGATCGTCGTCACGCTGGATCAGCCGTGAGCCGTCCTGGTCGCAGACCGAGTCGTGCTTGGGCGGATCGAACTCGACGTGGTAGTTGTGCCCGGCCTTGACGCACACGCGCCGGCCGGAGAGCCGTCTGATCACCTCCTCATCTGGCACGTCGATCAGCAGCGCGGCCGTGACCCGGCGCCCCATGCTGGCCAGCTTGCGCTCGAGCGCGGTCGCCTGCGCGACGGTCCGCGGGAAGCCGTCGAGGATGAAGCCGTCGAGCGCGTCGTCCTGCCCGAGGCGCTCGCCGGCCATCGCGACGATCAGATCGTCGGGCACCAGGTCGCCGGCGTCCATGAACTCCTTGGCCTTGAGCCCCAGCTCGGTCTGGTCGCGCACGTTGGCGCGCAGCATCTCCCCGGTGGAGATGAACGGAAGCTGGAAGTCGCCGCGAAGCCGCTCCGCCTGCGTGCCCTTTCCCGCGCCGGGAGGGCCAAACAGGATCAGGTTCAACTCGGCGGCCATCTCCGGCTGGACTGTAGCGGTCCGACGAGGCGGCTGCCGCCCGCGGGCGGCGCCTTTCCGGCTATTTGAGGAAGCCCTCGTAGTTGCGCATCATCAGCTGCGCCTCGAGCTGGCGCATCGTGTCCAGCGCGACGCCGATCACGATCAGGATCGACGTGCCGCCGAAGGCGAAGTTCGCGCTCGTCTGGCTGATCAGGATCACCGGGAGCGCCGCGATCGCGGCCAGGAACAGCGCGCCGGGGAACGTCAGCCGGGCGAGGATCCGGTCCAGAAACTCGGCCGTCGGCCTCCCGGGTCTGACCCCGGGGATGAAGCCCCCGTACTTCTTGAGGTTGTCGGCCTGGTCCACCGGGTTGAAAGTGACCGCGGTGTAGAAGTACGTGAACAGGATGATCAGGATGCTGCTGCCGACCAGGTAGTGCCAGCCGCCGGGGTTGAAGAAGTTGTAGAGATTCGTGCCGAACCCGGCCCTGTTCTGCCCGATGAGCTGCCCGACCGTCGGCGGGATCGTCATCACCGAGACCGCGAAGATCACCGGGATCACCCCGGCCATGTTGACCTTCAGCGGCATGTAGGTCTGGCCGCCCTGGGTCATCCGCCGCCCGATCACGCGCTTGGCGTACTGGATCGGGATCCGGCGCTGACCGAGCTCCACGAACACGATCGCCGCGACGACCCCGATCGCGATGAACGGCATGATGACGCGAAAGACCTGGTCCGGGTTGTTCCACCAGGAGGTGATCCCGCTCGGGATCCGCGCGACGATCGAGCCGAAGATCAGCAGCGAGATCCCGTTGCCGATGCCCCGCTGGGTGATCAGCTCGCCCATCCACATCAGCAGCACCGTGCCGGCGGTCAGCGAGATCACGATCAGGAAGACCTTGAACAGCGTGAAGTTGGAGATCAGCGTCGCGCCGGCCGACTTCTCGAAGCTGCGGAACAGGAAGACGTAGCCGATCGACTGGGCGAACGCCAGGCCGACCGTCAGGTAGCGCGTGTACTGCGTGATCCGCGCCTGCCCCACCTCGCCCTCCTTGGAGAGCTTCTCCAGCGACGGGACCACGACCTGCAGCAGCTGCAGGATGATCGAGGCGGTGATGTAGGGCATGATCCCCAGCGCGAACAGGGCGATCCGCCCCAGGCCGCCACCGGAGAACAGGTTCAGCAGACCGAGGATGCTGTTGCCGCCCAGCTGGCGCTGGATCTGGGAGACGGCGTTGGAGTTGATCCCCGGCGCCGGGATGTGCGTCCCGACGCGGTACAGGAACAGCATCGCGGCCGTGAACAGGATCTTCCTGCGGATCTCGGCGACCCTGAACGCTCCGAGGATCGTCGTGAGCACGCCGGCCTCCCGCTACCCGTCGACCGGACCGCAGCTTCCGCCCGCGGCCTCGATCGCGGACCGCGCCGCGGCGCTGAACCCGTGCGCGTGCACGGTCAGAGGCTTGGTGAGCTCGCCCTTGGCGAGCACCTTGACCGGGATCCCCTTGCGGGTCGCCAGGCCCCGGGCCTGGAGCGACTCCGGCGTGACCGCCTCACCGGGCTGGAACCGCGCCTCGAGATCGGACAGGTTGACCGGCTGGGTGTGCGTCCGGAACGGCTCGAACGGCATCGACTTCTTCATGTGCGGACCGCGCAGCTTGCGCATCCGCATGTGGATCGGGTTCTGACCGCCCTCGAAGCGCGCCCGGGCCTTCGCGCCCGAGCGGGAGCCGTAGCCCTTCTGGCCACGGCCCGCGGTCTTGCCCGTTCCGGAGCCCTCGCCGCGACCGACCCGCTTGCGCGGACGGCGCGACCCGGGCGCCGGGCGAAGGTTGTGGAGCCCGATCCGCTCCTCGGTCTCTTGCACCTCGCTCACGACTCGTGCACCTCGACGATATGGCGGACCTTGGCGATCATGCCGCGGGTCTGCGGGTTGTCGACCACCTCGACGGTATGTCCGATCCGGCGCAGACCGAGCGACCGGAGCGTGTCCAGCTGGCGGCGGTCACACCCGTTGCGCGACTTGCGCTGGGTGAGCTTCAGGGTCGCCATCAGCCCTCGCCCTCGGAGCGCTCGCTCACGCCCTCACCGTCGACGGCGGCGGACGCCTCGGGTGGGGACGCCGCCGACGAGCCGTTCTCCGCGCCCGAGGGAGCGAGGCCGAGCACGGCGTTGACGGACAGCCCGCGGAGATCCGCGACCTCGTCCGGCGTGCGCAGGGACTCAAGCCCGGCCATCGTCGCCTTGACGAGGTTGATCGGGTTCTGCGAGCCGAGGCTCTTGGAGAGGATGTCGTGGATCCCGGCGAGCTCCAGGACCGCGCGCACGCCGCCGCCGGCGATCACGCCGGTGCCGGGCGCGGCCGGCTTGAGGAACACGCGACCGGAGCCGAACACGCCGGTGGTCTGGTGGGTGATCGTGGAGCCGTGCTTGGGCACGCGGTAGAGGTTCTTCTTGGCCCGCTCGACGCCCTTCTGGATCGCGACCGGGACCTCGTTGGCCTTGCCGTATCCGATCCCGACGACGTCACGCTCGTCGCCGACGACGACAAGCGCGGTGAACGAGAAGCGGCGGCCTCCCTTGACGACCTTGGCGACGCGGTTGATCTCCACGACGCGCTCCTGCAGGTCGAGGCCTGCGGCTGAAACGGTGCGATCTGGCATTGGCTGGTGAATGTAGCGGCTGTGTGTGGTCTAGAGGGTCAGTCCGGCCTCACGGGCACCGTCGGCGAGCGCCTTGACGCGACCGTGGTAGCGGTATCCGCCGCGATCGAACACCGCGCGTTCGATGCCGGCGGCGCGGGCACGCTGCGCGAGCAGCTCGCCGGCGCGCTGCGCCTGGTCGGCGCCCGTCAGCTTGCGCAGCTCCTCCTCGGTCCAGCTGACGGCCGCCAGCGTGCGGCCGGCATCGTCGTCGATCAGCTGGGCGAAGATCCCGCGGTTGGAGCGGAACACCGAGATCCGGGGGCGCTGCGCCGTGCCGGAGACCTTGGCGCGTACGCGGCGGCGCCGGCGCAGGCGCGCCTGCGGCTTGGTGAGGTTCATGCTCGCTTACCGACCTTCCGGGCGATGTACTCGCCCTCGTAGCGGATCCCCTTGCCCTTGTACGGCTCGGGCTTGCGCTGCTTGCGGATGTAGGCGGCGATCTCGCCGACCTGCTGCTTGGAGGCGCCGCGCACGACGATCCTGGTCGGCTGCGGCACCTCGAACTCGATCCCATCCGGCGCCTTGACGGCCACCGGGTGCGAGTAGCCGAGCGCGAGCTCGAGGTCGCGGCCCTTCAGCGCGGCGCGGTAGCCGACGCCCTGGATCTCGAGGCGCTTCTCGAACCCGGCGGTGACCCCCTGGACCATGTTGGCGACGAGGGTGCGGGTGAGGCCGTGCAGGGCGCGGTGCTCGGAGCGGTCTGTCGGCCGCGTGACCCGCAGCTCGCCGTCGATCTGCTCGACGGAGATATCTCGGTTGATCCGCTCCGAGAGCTCGCCCTTGGGGCCGCTCACGGTGACGCGCTCGGACTCGATCGAGACCGTCACGCCGGTGGGCACGGGAATGGGTTGTCTGCCGATCCTGGACATAGCTGGGAGGACTCTTTGTTGGTGTTACCAGACGCGCGCGACGACTTCGCCGCCGACGCCCTCGCGCCGAGCGTCGTGGCCCGTCATCACGCCCCTGGAGGTCGACATGATCGCGGTGCCCATGCCGCCCTGGACGCGCGGGATGTGCGCGTGGTCGACGTACATGCGCCGGCCGGGACGCGACATCCGCTGGATGCCTGAGATCACCGGCTTGCGGTCGTTGGTGTACTTGAGCGTCACCGTGATCTGCTCGCCGGGGCGGCCCGGACCGGGCTCCTGCACGGAGTAGCCCTCGATGTAGCCCTGCTCGCGCAGGATCCGGGCCAGCTCCCGCTTGAGCTTGGACGAGGGCATGGTCACGTCGGCATGCTGGGCCTTGGCCGCGTTGCGCAGCCGGGTGAGGAAGTCGGCCACTGGGTCGGTCATGGACATGGGCTCGGACCGCCTACCAGCTCGACTTCGTCATTCCGGGGACGTAGCCGTTGTGGGCCAGCTCCCGCAGGCAGATCCGACACAGGCCGAACTTCCGGTACACCGCGCGCGCGCGCCCGCAGCGCCGGCAGCGGCTGTATCCGCGCGTCTTGTACTTGGGGGTCCGCTGCTGACGGACACGCTGTGAGACCTTGGCCACTCTGCTCCTTCTAACTCTGGTTGGCGGCCGCCGCCTGCGGGCGGCCCTCCTTTGAAAACGGCATCCCTAGCGCCTCCAGGAGCGCGAACGACTCCTCGTCGGAGGACGCCGTGGTCGTGATCGTGATGTCCAGGCCGCGGACCTGGTCGATCTCGTCGTAGTCGACCTCCGGGAAGATGATCTGCTCGCGCACGCCCATCGAGTAGTTGCCGCGACCGTCGAACGCGCGGGGGTTCAGCCCCCGGAAGTCGCGGATCCGCGGGATCGCGATCGACATCAACCGGTCGAGGAACTCGTACGCGCGCTCCCCGCGGAGCGTGACGGCGACGCCGACCGGCATCCCCTCGCGCACCTTGAACTGGGCGATCGACTTTCGCGCCCTGCGCACGCTCGGGCGCTGCCCCGTGATCGTCGCCAGCTGCTCGGTGGCGGCGTCCAGGACCTTGGAGTCCTGCTTGGCCTCGCCGCACCCCATGTTCACGGTCACCTTGACCAGCTTGGGCGCCTGCATCGGCGTCGTGTACCCGAAGCGCTGGATCAGCGCTGGCCGGATCTCCTCGATGTACCTCGTCTTGAGCCTTGCCACAGCCATCTCGGGTTCTCCTAGTCGAGCCGCGCGCCGCTGCGCTTGGCGACGCGCACGCGCTTGCCGTCGACGATCTCGATCCCCACCCGTGTCGGACGGCCGTCCTTGGGGTCGATGGGCATCACGTTGGACAGATGGATCGGGCCCTCGCGCTCGATCACTCCGCCGCCCTGCTCTCCCGCCGCCGTCTGGCGCGGGCGCTGGTGGCGCTTGATCATGTTCAGCCCCTCGACGTAGACGCGCTCCCTGGCGGGGTCCACGCGCAGCACCTTGCCGCGCTTGCCGCGGTCCTTGCCGCCGATCACGATCACCTCGTCGCCTGAGCGGACACGGGCCGGCATCAGAGCACCTCCGGGGCCAGCGAGACGATCTTCATGAAGTTGCGCTCGCGCAGCTCGCGGGCCACGGGTCCGAAGATGCGCGTCCCGCGCGGGTTGTTCTGCGCGTCGATCAGCACGGCCGCGTTCTCGTCGAAGGCGATGTAGGTGCCGTCCTCTCGCCCGTACGCCTTCTTGGTCCGAACGACGACCGCCGTCACGACCTCGCCCTTCTTGACCGCTCCCTGTGGGCTGGCGCTCTTGACCGTCGCGGTGATCGTGTCGCCGACGTGCGCGTAGCGGCGTCGCGAGCCGCCGCGGACCCGGATCACGAGGAGCTCCCGTGCGCCTGAGTTGTCGGCGACGCGCAGACGCGTCTCGTTCTGGATCATCGGGCGCGCTCCACGACCTGCACGAGCCGCCAGCGCTTGGTCCGCGACAGGGGCCGGGCCTCACGCACGACGACCGTGTCGCCGACGTGCGCCTCGTTGCGCTCGTCGTGCGCGTGCAGGGTCCTCGAGGTCCGGACCACCTTCTCGTAACGGCGGTGGCGCCGGGCGGTGTCGATCCGCACGGTGATCGTCTTGTCGGCCCTGTCGGAGACGACGATCCCCTGGCGCACCTTCTGCTGGCCGGCGGTCTGCTCACGCGGGGGCGTGACCGTCGTCTCGTGCACCCCGGCCCTGGCCTTCTCGGCCGCCTTGGCGCGGCCGGCGCGCCGTTCGGATGCCTTCTTCGCGCGCTCCGCGAGCCGCTCGGCGTGCCGCTCCTCAGGGGTCCGCGCGGGCCTGGCCGGGGTTCCGGCGGCCTTGGCGGCGCGGGCACGCGCCCGCCGCTCCTTCGGAGCGATGATCTCCTGCGGGCCGCCGCCGTGCGACGCGGCCCCGGCTGCGGCAGGGGCGACCGCGGGCTCGCCGTCCGCCGAGCCGCCGCCGGCGCTCGGGGACGCCGCTCCGGGCTCGGCCACGGCCGGCGCCTCGGGCGCTGCGCCCTCGCCGGCGGCTTGCACGGCACCTGCGGCGGGCTCGGCGGCCGCGGAGTCCGCCTGCTCGATCTCGTTCTCGTCAGTCATCTCTTAGCTCTCGGCGTCCAGTTCACGTTCGCGGGCGACCGTCAGCGCGCGCGCGACCTCACGCTTGGCGCGCCGCAGGCTGGAAGTGTTGTCCAGCTCGCCGGTGGCGTGCTGGAAGCGCAGGCCGAACAGATCACGGCGTGCGGTGGCGATGTGCTCCGTCAGCTCGGTATCCGACAGGTCACGCAGGTCGGATGCGCGCATCACGCCTCCTCTCGCATCACGAACTTGGTGCGCACCGGCAGCTTGTGGCCGGCGAGGCGCATCGCCTCGCGCGCCAGCTCCTCGGGGACCCCGGCCAGCTCGAACATGACACGTCCGGGCTTGACGACCGCAACCCAGCCCTCCGGCGAGCCCTTGCCGGATCCCATCCGGGTCTCGGCCGGCTTCTTGGTGAATGACTTGTCGGGGTACACGTTGATCCACACCTTGCCGCCGCGCCTGATCTTGCGCGTCATGGCGATGCGGGCCGCCTCGATCTGACGGTTCGTCAGCCAGCCGGCGTCGAGCGCCTTGAGGCCGTACTCCCCGAACTGGACCTTCACCTGCCCGCGTGAGATGCCGGCCTTGCGGCCACGGTGCTGCTTGCGGTGCTTTACGCGCTTTGGCGACAGCATCAGCGTGAACCTCCTTCGGAGCCCGCACCCGGGCCGCCGGCGCCGCCACCGCCCGGCCCGCGGCCCCCACCCTGGCCGCCGGGACCGCCCGGACCGCGACCGCCGCCGGGACCGCCCGGACCACGACCGCCGCCGCCGGGACCGCGGCCGCCACCGGGACCGCCCGGGCCACGGCGGCCGCCG
>JAJZWB010000207.1 GCA_021846845.1 Actinomycetes bacterium
AGGCGACTCCAGGCCGCCTGACACGCGTCCTCCACCAACGACTCCGGTGCGCCGACCTCGAAGCGCACCCAGCGACGGACCCAGGCTGCCCGTGCGCCGTAGAGACCGGCGAGATCAAGCTGCGGCGATTCGCCCATCGAGAACCTCCAAATCCAATTGAAGCTAATTCTTTACGTTTGAATCTATCAGAAGGCGCTCGCTTCTATTAGGCTTGAAGTAACTCATTTGGCTCATTTCGATTCAAGGGGGTCGCATGATGGTCAGAGGTCAGCTCGCGCTGGTGAGCGCCCGGCCGGATCTGCAGGCGCTTCCGGGCAGCAACGTCCTGCAGCAGATCGTCAACGGCGCCGAGGCGTGGTCGCTCGTGATCGCGCTGCTCGGCGCGTTCATCGGCGCCGGCCTGTGGGCGGTGGCGTCGCACACGCACAACCACCACTACGCCGCGCGCGGGCGCATGGCAGCCCTGATCTCCGGTGCCGCCGCCCTGATCGTCGGCGCGGCGCCCGGGCTGGTCAACTTCTTCGCGCACCTCGGGGCGACCGCGAAGTGAGGCCGGCACGAATCCTCGCCGCGGGCGCCCTCGCGGGCACGATCGCGCTCTGGTCGGCGCCGGCACCCGCCTCAGCACTGAGCGTCGGCGGCGCCCTGTGCGACCTCACGGGCCTGGTCAGCGGGCTGCTCGGCAGAGCGTGCTCGGTCGCCGGCCACGCCGGGGGCGCGATCTCGGCCGGCAAGCAGCTGCTGGGTGGCCACGTTGGGGGCGCGATCTCGGCCCTCACGGGTGGTGGCGTGACGCGGACGGTGGCCCGCGCCGCCGCGCTGAGCGTGATCGCGACGTCCGTGAGCCTCGGGGCCAGCTCCCTGATCCGAGATGTCGCGTCGGTGATCGGATCGAGCACCGCGCCGGACCTCCGGGCCGGCTGGTTCCGCGGCACCTACTGGCGCGTGGCCGGCGTGGCCCTGTTGCTGACCCTCCCCTTCCTTTTCGCGGCCGCGATCCACGCGCTCGCGCGCTCCGACCTGGCGCTGCTTGCAAGGGCGGCGTTCGGCTGGCTGCCGCTGGGAATGATCGCGGTCGGCATCGCGGCGCCCGTGACGATGCTGCTGCTCGCCGCCTCCGACGAGATGTCGGCGATCGTCTCGTCGGCGGCCGGGCACGCGGGCATCAGCCTGCTGGCTCGGGTCGCCCTTGGGAACGGGCTCGCGGGCCTCAGCGGCAACATGTTCGCGACGTTCTTCGTCGGCCTGATCGCCGCCACGGCGGCGATCGTGCTGTGGATCGAGCTGCTGGTGCGCGAGGCGGCGGTCTACGTGATCGTGCTCATGCTGCCGCTCTTCTTCGCGGCGATGGTGTGGCCGACGCGGCGCGTCTGGGCGGGGCGCGCGGTCGAGCTGCTGGTCGCGCTGATCCTGTCGAAGTTCGCGATCGTGGCCGTGCTGACCCTGGGCGGCTCGGCGCTCAACCATGCGTCGTTCCCGGGGATCGGAACCCTGCTGGCCGGTACCGCGCTCCTGCTGATGGCCGGGCTGTGCCCGTGGGCGCTGATGCGGCTGCTGCCGTTGCACGAGCTGGCCGGTTCGGCGGCGGGCGGCCTCAGCCACGCGGCCGGACGCCGGCTGATGTGGGCGAACGACGGCGGCCACGCGCTCTCGAGCCGGCTGGAGGAGGTGGCCGTCGACCTGCCGGCGCGGCTGCGCGCGCAGGCAGGAGACGACGCCTCGCCGCCGGGCGCGGGATCTGCGTCGTGGAGCGCCCCCGCCCGGCGGGTGCCGGACCCGCGCGGCGACGCGCCGATCGCCCCACGACCCGAAGCCGATCCGGGTCACGCCGGGGACTCCCACCCGCCCGCAGCGGACGAGGAGCCGTGGGCCGCGGCTGGAGGCGCTCAGGGCGAGGGGCTGCCGGTCACGGCCGGAGGCGCTCAGGTCGACGGGGCGCGAGACACGGCGGAGGCGAGCCCTGGCGAGCTGTCCACCGTCGAGGCGAGGGCCGCCGGCTCGGCGTCCGCCGCCCGCCGGCGCGGGGCCAGCGGGACAGGAGCCGGACCGCCCCACCCAGATCCGCACGAAGTGGAGCCGTCCGCGGCGGCGGGCTGGTCGCTGGACGCGACCGGCAGCGTCCCGCCGGAGGTGCTCGATCTCTCCGGCCCCGAGCCGTTCGCCGATCAGAAGAGCCGGACCCTGGTCGACCCCGCGCTCTGGGGCGCGCCGCGTCCACCGGGTCTCGAGCCGTCAGGGCCGGTCCCCACCGATCAGCCGTCAGCGCCGGTCCCCGCCGAGCCGCTCGACCCAGGGCCTGCCGACGCGCGGCAACCGGACCTCGGAGACGACGACCACGTGGGGCGGAACCGGTGAGCGAGCGGCGCAGATACACCTTCGGGCCGCTCGAGCGGCGCGGGCTGCTGGGGCCGCTCCGCGCGGGCCAGGCGGCGCTGATCGCCGTCGCCGGGATCGCGGCGACCGCGGCGATCGACGCGAGCGGGTCGCCGTCGACCGCCCTGCCAGCACTCGGGCTCGTCGCCGTCGCACTCGCCGCCGCACTCGCCCCGCTCGGCGAGAGGACCCTGGAGGAATGGGCACCGCTGGCGCTCGCCTTCGCACGCCGGCGGGCGCGGGGGCGAGCATCGCGCTCGCCGGTCGCGACGGCGGGCTCACGGTGGCCGTCGACCGAGCTCGGCCGGTCCGCGCGCCGCGGTCCCAAGCCGGTTCCTCCGCCGGCGGCCGGCGACACGCGCATCGTCCCCGTGGACCTCCACGGCCGTGAGATCGGGGCGCTCTCGGAGCGATCGGGCCGGCTGCTGACGGCCGTGCTCGCGTGCCGGGCCGGCGCCTTCGCGCTGCTGGATCACGAGGCGCAGGAGCGGCGGCTGGCGCGCTGGGGACTCGTCCTGTCGGCGGCCGCCGGGACCGCCGTCCGCCGCCTGCAGTGGCTGGAGCGGACCGTGCCCGCGCAGGGCGACGACCTCGCCCGCTGGCTGCACGACGAGCGCGACCCCGAGCTGCCGCCACGGGGCACGCCGGTCGTCGAGTCCTATCTGGAGCTGATCTCCTCGAGCGCGCGGGTCACCCAGGAGCACGAGATCCTGCTCGCCCTACAGGTCGACGCGAGGCGCGTCCATGAGCGCGGCGCCGACGCGGCGCGGCGGGCATTGGCGGAGCAGACCGAGCGCTTCGC
>JAJZWB010000081.1 GCA_021846845.1 Actinomycetes bacterium
CTGGAGGTGCTCAAGGGGATCGACCTGGAGGTCGCCCGCGGCGAGGTGATGTGCCTGCTCGGACCGTCGGGCTCCGGGAAGTCGACCTTCCTGCGCTGCATCAACCACCTGGAGAAGATCAACTCCGGACGGCTGTGGGTCGACGGCGAGCTGGTCGGCTACCGCGAGCACGGCGGCAAGCTGCACGAGCTGCACGAGAACGAGGTGGCGCGCAAGCGGGCCGAGATCGGGATGGTGTTCCAGGGCTTCAACCTGTTCCCGCACATGACCGCGATGGAGAACGTCACGCTGGCGCCGGTCAAGGTGCTGGGCGTCGGCCGTGAGGAGGCGCGGCGCCGCGCGGAGGAGCTGCTGGCGCGCGTCGGCCTGTCCGAGAAGGTCGACACCTACCCGGTGGCGCTCTCCGGCGGCCAGCAGCAGCGGGTGGCGATCGCCCGCGCGCTGGCGATGGAGCCGAAGCTGATGCTGTTCGACGAGCCGACCTCGGCCCTGGACCCCGAGCTGGTCGGCGATGTGCTCGATGCGATGCGCCAGCTGGCGCGCGACGGGATGACGATGGTCGTCGTCACGCACGAGATCGGCTTCGCGCGTGAGGTGGCCGACACCGCCGTGTTCATGGACGGCGGCGTCGTGGTCGAGTCCGGCAAGCCCGCGGACGTGCTCGGCGACCCGAGGCACGAGCGCACCCGCGCCTTCCTGAACAAGGTCCTGTAGCGGCCGTCCGAGGCCGGTCGGGCCGGCGGCGGTGTCTGCCGCGCAGGGGCGAAGTGGTGGCGCCTCGCGGGTGCCGGTAGCGGCGGGGCGGGCGCAGTCGCGGTTCGCCGGTGAGCGCCGCCTGCCGGCCGCCCGGCTGCGATCGGCTCGCGGGGCCCAGCCCCCGGCGGGCGGCCGGCGGGTAACCTCCCGGTCACGATGGCCACCGCCGACGAGCACCGCACGATCGCTCCGATCGTCGGCCCCGACGATCCGCGCCGCTTCACCGACTCCGGGATCGAGGTGGCGCAGCTCTACGACGAGCGCGACCTTCCCGGGAACCTGCCCCAGCAGCTCGGCCGGCCGGGCGCGTACCCGTTCACGCGCGGCGTGCACCCCGACATGTACCGCAGCCAGCTGTGGACGATGCGCCAGTACGCCGGCTATGCGACCGCGCGGGAGTCCAACGAGCGCTACCGCTACCTGCTGGAGCACGGCTCGACCGGGGTGAGCGTGGCTTTCGACCTGCCGACTCAGCTGGGCCTGGACTCCGACGACCCACGCTGCCTGGGCGAGGTCGGCCGCACCGGGGTCGCGATCGACACGATCGACGACATGCGCGCGGCGTTCGATCAGATCCCCCTGGACCGGGTCTCGACGTCGATGACGATCAACGCCCCGGCCGCGGTGCTGCTGGCGCTGTATGAGCTGGTGGGGGAGGAGCAGGGCGTGCCGGCCGACCAGCTGCGAGGCACGACCCAGAACGACATCCTGAAGGAGTACATAGCGCGCGGGAACTTCATCTACCCGCCCGAGGGAGCGCTGCGCCTGACGACCGACCTGTTCGCCTACTGCAACGAGCGGATCCCGAAGTGGAACACGGTCTCGATCAGCGGGTACCACTTCCGGGAGAAGGGCTGCTCGGCGGTTCAGGAGGTCGCGTTCACGCTCGCCAACGGGATCGCCTACGTGCAGTCGGCGCTCGACGCAGGCCTGGAGATCGACCGCTTCGCTCCGCGGCTGGCGTTCTTCTTCAACTGTCACAACAACGTCTTCCAGGAGGTCGCGAAGTTCCGCGCCGCCCGGCGGATGTGGGCGCAGATCATGCGGGAGCGATTCGGGGCCCGCGACGAGCGCTCGCTGAAGCTGCGCTTCCACACCCAGACCGGGGGCGTGACGCTGACCGCGCAGCAGCCGGAGAACAACATCGTCCGCGTCGCCCTGCAGGGGTTCGCGGCCGTGTGCGGGGGCACCCAGTCCCTGCACACCAACGGGTTCGACGAGGCGCTCGCGCTGCCGAGCGAGCGATCGGCGCGGATCGCGCTGCGCACGCAGCAGATCATCGGCTACGAGTCGGGGGCGGCGGACACCGTCGACCCGTTCGCGGGCTCGTACTTCATCGAGGCGCTGACCGACGAGATCGAGCTTCGGGCCCGGGAGCTGATCGCCAAGGTCGACGAGCTCGGCGGCTCGGTGAACGCGATCGAGTTCATCAAGCACGAGATCGAGGAGTCCGCGTTCGGATATCACGAGCGCTACAGGACCGGGCAGGACGTGGTCGTGGGCGTCAACCGGTTCGTGACCGACACGGCCGAGGTTCCGGACCTGCTGCGGGTCGACCCCGAGGCGGAGCGCGATCAGGTCGCGCGCCTGAAGGCCTTCAAGGCCGACCGTGACACTGCGGTGGTGGAGCGGCGCCTGGACGAGATCCGCGACTGTGCCCGCTCCGAGGCCAACCTGCTGCCGAGGATCCGCGAGGCGCTGCGCGACCGCTGCTCGCTGGGCGAGGTCTGCGGAGCGATGCGCGACGTGTTCGGCTCCTACCGGCCGGCCGACTAGGATCCCGTGCGGGTCTTCCTCGCCGGTGCGAGCGGGGTGATCGGGTTGCGGCTCGTGCCGCTGCTGGTGGCCGCAGGCAACGAGGTGTCAGCGATGACTCGGACCGCGGCGAAGCGGCCGCTGCTGCGCGAGCTCGGCGCGCACCCGGTCGTCTGCGACGTCTACGACGCCGAGGCCCTGCGTGCGGCCGTCGTCTCGTTCGACCCCGACCTCGTCATGCACCAGCTCACCGATCTGCCCGACACGCCCGACCGCATCCCGGAGTTCGCCGCCCGCAACGACCGGATCCGCACCGAGGGGACTCGCAACCTGCTGGCCGCCGCCCGCGCCGCGGGAGCCCATCGCTTCATGGCCCAGAGCATCGCCTGGCTGCGGCCCACCGGCGGAGAGGCGGTCGCCGAGCACGAGCGGATGGTGCTGGACGCGGGCGGGCTGGTCATCCGCTACGGACGCCTCTACGGTCCCGGCACGTTCTATCCGGACACCCCGCCCGCCCAGCCCCGGATCCACGTCGATCAGGCGGCGCGTGAGACGGTGAGGCTCATGGACGCGGAGCCGGGGGTCGCGGAGGCAGTGGAAGGCCCGTGAGTGCGGCCGGCTCGCGGATCGCGGCCGAGCCGGTACCCGCCAGCCACGGTCCCGCCGAGCCGAAGTCGGGGATCGTCACCGCTCGCTGTCGAGCGAGACCATCTGCGCGGGGCCGTAGCGCTCGCCGCTGACGGCCTGCGCCGGCACCGCCGCCTCGATCTCCGCCAGCTCGGCATCGCTGAGCGCCAGCCGCGACCCGGCCAGCCCGTCCGCGAGCTGGCTGCGGTTGCGGGCGCCGATCAGCGGCACGACGTCATCGCCACGTGAGGCCACCCACGCGATCGCCAGCTGCGAGACGGTCGCGCCGCGCGCGGACGCGAGCTCGCGCAGGGCGTCGACCAGCCGGGCGTTGGCGCGGGCGTTGGCGGGCTCGAAGCGCGGCATCCGTCCCCGGATGTCGCCGGGCGACGGTCGTCGCTCCGGGTCGAAGGCATCGGTCAGCAGACCGCGTGAGAGGACCCCGTAGGCGGTCACGGCGATCCCGAGCTCGCGACAGGTGGGGAGGATCTCGTCCTCGATCCCGCGTGACACGAGGGAGTACTCGATCTGAAGGTCGGCGATCGGGTGAACGGCGGCAGCGCGGCGGATGGTCTGGGCCGAGACCTCCGAGAGCCCGATCGCGCGGACGTGGCCCGCCTGCACGAGCTCGGCGATCGCGCCGATCGTCTCCTCGATCGGCACCTCCGGATCCAGCCTCGCCGGCCGGTAGACGTCGATGTGGTCGCGCCGCAGCCGCTGCAGCGAGTAGGCCGCCGACGTCTTGACCGCCGCGGGGCTGGCGTCGTACCCGATCCAGCTCCCGTCCGGGGCTCGCTGGGCGCCGAATTTGACGCTCACGAGCACATCGTCGCCGGGGCGCTCGGCCAGCGCTCGCGAGATGAGCAGCTCGTTGTGGCCCATGCCGTAGAAATCGCCCGTGTCCAGCAGCGTCAGCCCGGCGTCGAGCGCCGCATGGATCGTCGCGATGCTCTCGGCGTCATCGGCGGGACCGTAGGTGCCAGACATGCCCATGCACCCGAGACCGGTGCTGCCGTACGAGAGGCTCACGGGTCCGAGGTTACGCGCTTGGCGCATGATCAGGCGACCCGTGGCCGCGGGTCCTCAAGGGCTCGTCCCGGCCGCATCGGGACGGTATCGGGCCGGGGAGCGACCCTTCGGGAACGGCGACGTCCCGATCGGAGCCTGGACCGTCCCGGACGGGGACGACCCTCCTGACACGGGCCGGGCGCTCGCCTGCAATCTCGCGCCGGGGCAGGAGTCGGCCGCGCGCGGGCGAAGCTCGGGACCATGACCGAGCACCGCAGCAGCCGAACGCTGGTCAAGTCCGCGCCCGAGCTGTGGGCGGAGTGCAGTGACGCAGCGTCGCTGGCGCGCCACCTGGGCGTGTCAGGGGAGATCCGCATCACGAGGCTGGAGCCCGAGACCACCGTTGCCTGGGAGGGCGCCGCCGCGTGCGGCACGGTGGAGCTGGCGCCGGCGGGGTGGGGGGCTGGCGGGACGCTGACGGCCTCCGCCCGTGACGGGGCTCCGATGGCCTCCGCTCGTGAGCAGCCCGCGTCGGACGCGACTCAACCGGCCGCCCCCGGGCTCCTGCAGCCTGAAGGGGTCGCGCGCCCGCAGGACGAGGCCGCCGTCGAGCCGACCACGGCGGTCCCGCCGCCGCGGACCGTGGGTGCGGCGCGGGTGGACGGCGAGCTCCGGCGGCGGCCCCCGGCTGTCGCCGCTGAGCCCGTCGCGGCCCAGCGACCGAGGGGGCTCTCGCGGCTGCTGGCGCGATTGCGCGGGCGGGCGACCGCCGCTGGAGCCCCGGCTGCGGCCGGGCAGACCGCCGCTGGAGCCCCGGCTGCGGTCGGGCCGACCGCTGTGTCCCCGGTCGACCGCGAGCACCCGGTCGACCATGAACCGCTGGTGGACCCTGGGCTGCGGCCTCTCGCCGGGCACTCGGCGGGGCCTGCGCTGATGCTGGACGACGGCGTGCTCGCCGCTGCCCTGGACAGCCTCGGCAGGGCCCACCATCGTCCCTACTCGCGCGACTGAGAGCTGCCCGGGAGGGTCCCGCGGAGGCGTTCCACCGGCCAGGCGGCATGCGGCCTCGGAGCCGCCCCCGGCCATCGTCGCGACCGGCGGCACTCCGTCGCGGGGCGCGCACGCATAGACTCGCGCGGCGATGATGCGAGACAAGGCTCCCGAGACCTACGCCGAGAAGCTCGCGCAGCTGCAGCACCTGCGCGACGAGGTGATCCACCACGCGACCAGCGCAGCGGTCGACAAGCAGCACGAGAAGGGCAAGCTGACCGCCCGTGAGCGGATCGAGAAGCTGCTTGACCCGGGCTCCTTCCAGGAGCTGGACACGTTCGTGCGCCACCGGACGCTTGAGTTCGACATGCAGCGCAACCGGCCCTGGGGTGACGCCGTCGTCACCGGCCACGGCACGATCGATGGCCGTCGCGTGTGCGTGTTCAGCCAGGACTTCACGGTCTTCGGCGGTTCGCTCGGCGAGGTCATGGCCGAGAAGATGTGCAAGATCATGGACCTGGCCGCGAAGATCGGCTGCCCGGTGATCGGCATCAACGACTCCGGCGGGGCTCGCATCCAGGAGGGGGTCGTGTCGCTCGGCGCCTATGGCGACGTGTTTCTGCGCAACGTCCGCTGCAGCGGCGTGATCCCTCAGATCAGCCTCGTGATGGGCCCGTGCGCCGGCGGGGCCGTGTACTCGCCGGCTATCACCGACTTCATCTTCATGGTCAAGGAGACCTCGCACATGTTCATCACCGGCCCTGAGGTGATCAAGACGGTCACCGGCGAGGAGGTCGGCTTCGAGGAGCTGGGCGGGGCTATGACGCACGCGGGCAGGTCCGGCGTGGCTCACTTCGCCGCCGAGGATGAGGAGGCGTGCCTGGAGGACGCGCGCTACCTGCTCTCGTTCCTGCCCCAGAACAACCTGGAGCCGCCTCCGAGGGTCATTCCCACCGACGATCCGCTGCGCGAGGACCCGGAGCTGGACACGATCGTCCCCGACAGCCCGAACAAGCCCTACGACATGCGCGCCGTGATCCGCATGGTCGTCGACGACGGCGAGTTCCTGGAGGTTCACGAGCACTACGCGCGCAACATCGTGTGCGGCTTCGCGCGGCTGGACGGCTTCGCGGTCGGCGTCGTCGGCAACCAGCCCTCGCAGCTCGCCGGCGTGCTCGACATCGACTCCTCGGAGAAGGCGGCTCGCTTCATCCGGACCTGCGACGCGTTCAACATCCCGATCGTGACCTTCTGCGACGTTCCGGGGTTCCTCCCCGGAACCACCCAGGAGTGGGGCGGGATCATCCGCCATGGCGCCAAGCTGCTCTACGCCTACGCCGAGGCGACCGTCCCGAAGGTCACGATCATCACCCGCAAGGCATATGGCGGCGCCTACGACGTGATGGGCTCCAAGCACCTGGCCGCCGACTTCAACTTCGCATGGCCGACCGCCGAGGTCGCCGTGATGGGACCGGAGGGGGCGGTGAACATCATCTACCGCCGCGACATCGCCGGCTCGCCCACGCCGGAGGAGCGCCGTCAGAGGCTGATCGACGACTACAAGGCCCACTTCGCCAACCCGTATGTGGCGGCCGAGCGCGGCTACATCGACGACGTGATCATCCCGCACGAGACGCGTCCCAAGGTGATCACGGCGCTGCGTACGCTTGAGACCAAGCGCGAGCCCGGCCCGCGCCGCAAGCACGGCAACATCCCGCTCTAGCCGCGTCACACGGTCCACCGGCCGCGCCGGCGCTCAAAGCGATCGGACAGCCGTCCGGATGAACCGGTCGGGAGCGAGGGCGGCGGGCGCCGGCGCCGATAGGGGCGCATGGCGTTCGGTCCCCGGCCCTCCCTGCGCGCGCTCATGCTCGCGCTCGCGCTGTGGAGCGTTCCTTCGGTCGCGGCAGCCGCGCCGACCGGGTCGACGTCCGCGCGCGCCGGCGAACCGGGGCGTGCCGTCATCCGGGAGACGGTGGCGCTGGCCCCGCGTGACGCGGCCGCCCTGGCCGCCTACGCGACGGCGGTCGCTGATCCCGCCTCGCCGCTGTACCGACACTTCCTCACGGTCGCCGAGTTCGCCCGGCGCTTCGGGCCCACCGCTGCGCAGATCGACCGCGTGCGCCGCGTGCTGGCCGCGCACGGGCTCCGGGCGGGAGCGCTCAGCGCCAACCATCTGGAGCTCGCCGCGTCCGGCACCGTGGGGGACTCAAGCGCGTTCTCGGCGGCGCTTGTGAGGCGTGGCGGTGGCGCTTCCGGGGGCCCCGCGCTCAGCGGCCTCACGGGCGGCCTGGTGCAGGGGCTGATCGGCCCGGGCGCGCCGGCGCCGACGGCATCGGTCGTGTTCGGCCGGTCGCGCGCGGGCGCCGCGCCGCGACCGCGCGTGGCGGTTCCGGCGGTCGCCGCCGGGCCTCAGGCGTGCAGCGGCGCCTCCCAGGCCGCGGCCGACGGCGGGGCCTACACGGCGGGTCAGATCGCCG
Organism: Actinomycetes bacterium; assembly: GCA_021846845.1. Lineage (GTDB taxonomy): Bacteria > Actinomycetota > Thermoleophilia > Solirubrobacterales > Solirubrobacteraceae > Palsa-465. Next base: position 7,617 of record JAJZWB010000081.1, read on the forward strand.
CCGCGTACGGCCTCTCCGGTTACTGGGCCGCGGGCGACGAGGGCCAGGGGATCACGATCGCGCTCTACGAGCTGGAGCCGTTCAGCGCCTCCGATGTCGCCGCCTACCAGGCCTGCTACGGCACCTCGGCCAACGTGACGGTCGTGCCGGTGGACGGCGGCGCCGGCAGCGGTGCGGGCAGCGGCGAGGCCGCGATGGACGTCGAGGACCTGGCCGGCCTTGCCCCACGCGCGACGATTCGCGTCTACGAGGCCCCACCCAACGGCGCCGGAGCGTTCGACGCCTACAGCCGGATGATCTCCGACGATTCCGCGCAGGTGATCTCCACCTCGTGGGGCCTGTGCGAGGCGCTGCAGGGCGCTGGGAGCGCGAGCGCCGAGAACACGCTTTTCCAGGAGGCCGCCGCACAGGGACAGACGGTCGTCGCGGCGAGCGGCGACCAGGGGTCCGACGACTGCGGCAGCGGCCAGCCTGCGGTCGACGATCCGGCGAGTCAGCCCTACGTGACCGGTGTCGGCGCGACCACGCTCCAGCCGTCGGGCAACACGGTCTGGAGCAACTCCCTGGGCGCGACCGGCGGCGGGGTCTCGCAGCTGTGGGGCCTGCCCGCCTACCAGGCCGCCTTCGCGCAGCCGCAGTCCTCGGTCTCCTGCGGAGCCTCGGGCACCTCCTGCCGGGAGGTTCCCGACCTGTCGCTCGACGGCGACCCTGAGACGGGCTACGTCGCCTACTGGCAGGGCGCCTGGCGCCTGGTCGGCGGCACCAGCGTCGCGGCCCCGACCGTTGCTGCGCTGACCGCGCTCGCCGACGCATCGCCGGCCTGCGGCGGCAGGCCGATCGGCTTCCTCAACCCGGCGCTGTATCGCGCCGCCGCGTCGGGCTACACATCGTCGTTCGCCGACGTTACGACCGGAACCAACTCGTTCGACGGGGTGGCGGGGTTCGCCGCCGGACCGGGCTACGACATGGCGTCCGGGCTCGGCACGCCCGGGGCGACGCTCGGCGAGGCCCTCTGCACGGGCGCGGCGACGGTCGCGCCTCCGGGCCAGGGCTCGGGGGGTGGATCGAGCGCGGGCTCCGGGGGACACGGGCCGACCGCGGTCAAGGCCTCGCAGCCGATCACGATCTCGACGCCTCACATCGGGCTGGGCCATGTCGGCGTTCGGGCCCGGCTGCGCCTCCAGGCCCGCGACGCCCGCCGTCTCCCCATCTCCTGGAGCGCGCTGGGGCTGCCGCGCGGACTGCGGATCGACCGTCGCACCGGCGTGATCTCCGGGGTGCCCGCGGTCGCTCGCGATGGCTTGGTGAGGGTGCGCGCATCCGACTCTCGCGGGGACTCCGCCTCGGTCGCCTTCGGGTGGACGGTGGCTGGGAGGCCGTCGGTGCTCGCGCGGCTCGTTCCAGGTGGCGGCGGGCGCCCGGCGGCGCTCGCGCTGCGAGTCCTCGCGGGCCGGTACGCGCCCGGACTGCGCAGGCTGAGGATCTCGATCGCCGGCGGCGGCGGGGCCGTGCGCTTCGCGCCCGCCCCCGCCCGGACGCCGCTGCAGGCGCTGGCGGCGCGCTGGACGGGTGGCTCGAAGGAGCTCACGATCGCGCTGGCGAGCGCCTGGCGGGAGGTTTCGCTGGGCGCCGCGCGGTCGACGCCGTCCACGCTGAGCCTGCCGGCCGCGCCGCTGCTGGTCGGCGGCCGGGGTGCCGGGGCCTTCCGGCGGTTGACGCTGAGCGTCACGGCGACCGACGCCTCGGGCTTCCGGACCGCCCTGCGGCTCATTCGATGACGGCGGCTGCGCGTCTGAGCGGGAGACGGGGGCCCCGGACGGCCGGGGCCCCCGAACTCGGTCAGCCGTTGGTCGTGATGGCGATCGCCGGCTGGTAGTAGCCGTTGTCGCCGAACCCCTTCGGGTCGGTCGGGCTGGCGGCGACATCGGGGCTGAACACCCCGAGCGTGCCGTTGGTGAACGCTGCGCCGGTCGTCATCTCATAGACGGTGTTCGGTGCCGGGTCGGTCCCCACGCTCGGGGCCACGTTGTCGATCAGGCCGACGTTCAGCGAGTCGTACCCGCACCCGCCGGAAGTGGCGTGGCACGGGAACTGCGTGCCCTGCGGGTCATAGCCGTAGTCCGTGGTGTTGTAGGCGACGCTCACGATCGCCCGGTCGGGAAGCGAGACGTGGGTCCCCCCGAGGTCGAAGCTGATCGGGACGGCGAGACCGTTGTCGCACTGGCCGTCGGCGCCCTTCCGCTTGCCGGCATCCGCGCCCGTGCAGGAGGGGTCCGCGGAGGGCCGGTAGGGGATCTCGAACGTCTGGGTGTCGGAGTAGACCAGGCTGCCGACCGAGTTGCCCGGCCCCACGTCGTAGATGTTGAGCGTGATCGGCTCTGAGAACTTGGCGCCGGGCGTGGTCGAGCAGTTCTTGCCGAACCACGTGCCGCTCTGGCAGGCCCAGCCGGACATCAGGACCTCCACGACCGGATTGGAGCGTGGGCCCGGGCCGAGGCTGACGAGGCCGCCGAACTCGGAGGTGGAGGTGGCCTCGAACCCGTCGCTTGGCAGGTTGCTCGGCACCGTGCTCGGGATGTTGCTGTAGACGACCTTCGGGGTGCCGGAATCGCCCGCGGGCCCCCGTGGACCCTGCGGTCCGGCGGGGCCGGCGGTGCCCTGCGGCCCGGTGTCGCCCTTGGGCCCCTGCGACCCGGTGTCGCCCTTGGCGCCCTGCGGGCCCGTGACGACGCCCCGCGGCGAGCCCGCCTTCTCAAGCGCGTTGCGCAGCGTCCTGTCGAGCTTTGCGGGCCCGACGGATCCGTTGGCGAGCTTGTGGTTTGTGACGGCACCGTTGCGCAGCTTGGCGGCGGTCACCGCTCCGTTGGCGATGTTGTCGGTGCGAACCAGCAGCGTCGTCGCGGCGACGGCGCTGCCGCCCGTCGCGACGATCAGCGCCACGATCGACACCATGAGCGCCGGTGATGGACGGCGTGACTTCAGACCAGGAAACCCTTCCCCCTCGTTTCGTACGGCAACTCCGATGGCGCGGGCGAACCGACCGCGGTCAAGCTCAGCCCCGTCGCGGTCTCGGATCCCGCCGCGCGCTTGAGCCGCTCAGAGCTCGACCGTCTGCGCCTGCACGACTCCGGCCTGCCACGCCTCGTAAGCGGCGGCCGCGACGGCGAGGTCCTGGATCGCCAGCCCCGTGGAGTCGAACAGGGTGACGCCCTCGGGGCCGGGCCGCCCCTGAGCGTCGCCGGCCAGCACCGCGCCGAGCTCGGTGACCTGCTCTCGGCTCACGAGCCCGGCCTCGACCGCGCCGGTCAGCTCGCCGCCGTGCGACGCCTGGTGCCACTCGTCGCAGAACAGCGAGCAGGAGGCGACGGCTGTGATCGTTGCCTCCGCCTTGCCGGGCCCGTCGGCGCCGAGCATGTTGAGGTGCATCCCGGCGTGCAGGTCCCCCGCGTCGAACACGATCTCCAGTCCGGGCGTCACGCAGCAGACCACGTCGCAGCGCACCGCCTCCGTGCGTCTGCCGGCGGTCCAGCCGAGCTCGTCCGCGAGCGACCGCGCCGCCTCGGGCCGCGGGTCGAAGCACACGCCCGGGCCGTAGCCGGCGGTCTGAAGGCAGCGCGCCGCCCAGGCGCCGTGCAGGCCGCACCCGACGATCCCGACCGTTCGCGCCTCGGGAAGCGCGAGCGCCCGGGCGGCGACCGCGGCGACCGCTCCCGTTCGCAGCGCGGTGACGGCGCGTGCGTCGAGCAGCATCAGGGGCTCGCCGGTCGCGGCGTCGGAGAGGCAGAGGACGCCCATCACTGTCGGCAGGCCGAGCGCCGGGTTGCCAGGGAACGAGGAGATCCATTTCAGCAGCGCAAGCCCTCCGCCGCGTGCCGGCATCGCGCGGAAGTCCCCCCCGAGCCGGTCCCCGCCTCGCGCGGTCTCGTCAGCCGGGCCGACGCTCGGGGACTCCGGGGGAGGGCTGTCCAGGTAGACCTTGGCAGGCATGACCCACTCGCCAGCGTGGAAGCGCAGGAAGCCGTCGCGCACGCGGTCGATCGCCACCGCCGCGGGGACGGCCGCCAGGACGGCGTCGTGATGCATGACCGGAAGCGTGGACAACGTGCGGGCAAGATAGCCTCCGCGAGCATGAACCGCCGTCCGAGCCTCTCGATCGTCGCGCCCGCCGCATCCCCGGAGGAGGCGGCCGCAGTGGTCGCCGCACTGGAGCGGTTCATGCGCGCGACGGCGCCGGCGCCGTCACCGCCGCCGCCGCGGATCAGCGCCTGGCGCGTCGAGGCGCTGCGCGAGGGCGTGGCGCGGCGGCCGGGCGCGCCCGCTCCCTGGCTGTAGCCGCGGCGGCCGCGGTTCGCGCGGCCGGACGCGCGTGAGGTCCGCGAACGGCGGTCCGCGACGGTAGCCTCGCTGCCGGGATGAACCGTGGCTGCAAGTCGTCCACCCGCGGCCCTGAACGGGGATGGCTATCCGCCCGTGCCGGGCGACTGACGACCGGCCCAGAGCGCCGCGCCGCGCGGCTGGCCGCGATGGCTGCCGCCGTGGTCGCGGTGATGCTCCTGTACGCCGGAGCGGCGAGCGCCGCGCTCTCGTGGACGGGCCCGACGGCCCAGGACCCGGGCGGCTCCGGCTCCGGCATCGTCGCCGTCGCGTGCGCATCGCCGACGGTATGCGTCGCGGCGACCGAGACCGGCGGGGCGGTGAACTTCGACCCGGCTTCGCCTCACGCCTCGACGCCGGTGACGATCGACTCGGGGCTCGTGACCGCGATGACCTGCGCCTCGGCCTCCGAGTGCGTGGCCGTGGACGGCTCGGGCAACGAGCTCACGATCGACCCCGGGGACCTGGCCGCGACCAAGGCGGTGCCGGTCGACGCCGGGCAGTCGCTCACCGGCGTCTCGTGCCCGCCGCAGAGCGCGATGTGCGTTGCCGTCGACGCGACCGGCAGCGTCGTCACGTTCGACCCGGCGTCGCCGGCGGGGGCCAGGACCTACCACGTTGACGCGGGCCACAAGCTCTCGGCCGTCGCCTGCACGGCGCCGACCGTCTGCATCGCGGTCGATGCGTCCGGTCAGGAGCTCGCGGTGGACCCGGTCGATGGCACCGCCGGCCCGGTCCAGGCGATCGGACGCGGAGCGGGGATCCTCAACGCCATCGCGTGCCCGACGAGCGCCGAGTGCCTGGCGTTCGACAGCAAGGGCGACGAGCTCGTGCTCGACGTTCCGCCCGCCGGCGCCCCGTCGCCCACCCCATTGGATCCGGGCGGCAACGGGATCGCCGCCGCCGTGTGCCCGACGGCGACCCAGTGCGTGGCCGTGGACAGCGCGGGCTACGCGCTGAGCTTCAGCCCCGGGCAGCCCGCTCCGGCCGTCGCGACGCTGATCGACCCGACCCACGACCTGAACGCGGTGGCCTGCCCGACCGCGTCCGAGTGCGTGGCCGGCGACGCCCACGGCCACATCGAGAGCTTCCCGATCGCCGGCGGCTCGTCGACGACCGTCCTGATCGACGGCCAGATCGTCGATGCGGCCGTCGCGTGTCCGTCGGCCCGGCAGTGCACCGCGATGGACAACTTCGGCGACGAGACCACGTTCGACCCGGGCGCTGCCGCGCAGGCCTCGAGCTCGCCGGTCGACCCGACCGCCGACATCGTCTACGGGCTGTCGTGCCCGACCGAGACCCAGTGCACGGCGGTCGACGACCTCGGGCAGGCGGCGACGTTCGACCCGCTGTCACCGGCCGGCTCGACCGTGACCAGGATCGTCGCCGGCCATCCGCTGCTCGCGGTGGCCTGCCCGACCGCGACCCAGTGCACGGCGGTCGACGACGATCGCTACGCGGCGACCTTCGACCCCCAGCATCCGACCGGGGCGATCTACACCGATCTCGGCACGCCCGCGGGAACGAGCCTCGTCTCGATCGCCTGCCCCGCGGCCGCGCAGTGCACGGTCCTGGACGGCGCCGGCGATGCCGTCACGTTCGACCCCGACGCCCCGGGCGCGCCGTCACCGCGGCCGCTGCTGCGCGGCTCCGGGATCGGGCTCGACTGCCCGGGCCTGCGGGTGTGCGTCGCCGTCGGCGCCACCGGCGACTGGGCGACCTTCGACCCCGATTCGCTCGCCCCGGTGAGTCGCGGCTCGCTCGGCACGACGCAGCCGCTGACGGTGTCATGCCCCTCGCTCACCTACTGCGTCGCGCTCGACGCCGCCGGTCAGGCGATCGAGTTCGATCCGCGGGCCACCGCGCCGGCGGTGGTGGGCTCGATCGGCGACCCGGCCCAGGTCGCAGACCTCGCCTGCCCGGCGGTCAGCCTGTGCGTCGCAGTCGACTACCGGGCGGCGGCCTACATCGGCACCCAGCCGGTCGGCGCCGCTCCGGCGCTGCGGGAGCCACCCAGGATCGCCGGCAGGCGGCGCGCCGGGGCGGTCCTCACCGTGCGCACCGGAGTCTGGAGCGGCTCCCCGACGTCGTTCCTCGTCCAGTGGGAGCGCTGTGCCGCGAGCGGTCGTGCCTGCAGGGCGATCGCGGGGGCGACCGGGCGGTCCTACCGGCTGACGCAGTCCGACGGCGGTCATTCCCTGCGCGTGGCCGAGACTGCGGCCAACCCCTTCGGGTTCGGCGCATCGGCCGTCTCGGCCTCGAGCGGTCGCATCGCCTTCGCGCCCGCGGGGCCGACCGTGACCGGCGCGATCCTGTCCGGGCTTCTCGACCGCCGGCCGAACCTCAGCCTCACGCTTCGCGCCGGCCCCGCCGGCCCCCTTCTGCGGCGGCTGTCCATCCGGCTGCCCCGTGGGATCCTCGTCCCGCGACGCCTCGGCGCGGTCGGCTGGTCCGTCCGAGCCGGGCATCGCGCTCTCCGGGTGCGGCTCGGGCGCGAGCGCGACGGAATCGTGCTCGTTCTGGGCCGGCCCCTGCGAGCGCTCGTCCTGCGCCTCCGACGTCCCGACCTGGGGGTTGCGCGGACGCTCCTGGCGGATGCGCGCGCGCATCGCCTGCCGCGTCTGGCGCTCGAGGTGAGCGCCGGCCGCGGGCGGGCGCTCACCTCGAGCGCCGTGCTGCGCGTGCTCCGGTGATCGTGCTGCCGGGTGCTTGACACCGGGGGCCACTGGCATCCTCGACCTGAGCTCGACGGTGCGGTTCCGGGCGACCGGCTGACCGGGCGACCGGCTGACCGGGCGGCCGGGTGACAGGGCGGCCGGGTGACAGGGTTACGCGCTGACCGGTCCCTCGATCAGGGTCAGGTCCATCCCCATCAGACTGTTCGATCGAAGGGGCGGGATCGCCTGATCGTTCGAGATGGGGGAGCCCTCCTGTCGGATGGGGCCGACCGGCGCCATCGGATCGTCCGTGACGGCGCTGGCGACCGGGATCCGGTTTGCAGCCGAGTGCAGGACTCATGCGGACATTGCGGCGCGGTTGGGATTGTGTAAGACTGCCGCCCGCGATCTGGGTCGCGTGCCGGCGCGGTGCCAGTGGGGACCGCGCCAGGGGCCGATGCGACGTGGACCGGCGCGATCACGAAGAGGTGGGGGCACGAGGATGTTGAGGACGGCTGCGCTGGGACGTCTGGCCAACATCGCGCGCTGCGCGATGGCGCTCGCATTCGTGAGCGCGGGCCTCGGCGCTTCACCCGCGCAGGCGGACCCGTTCACCTGGGGTGGGGCACGGTCGCTGTTCAGCTCGGGATCCGCGGTCGCCTGCCCAGCGCGGACGCAGTGCACCGCCGTCGACGGCAGCGGATACCACGAGGTCACGTTCGACCCGACGACCGGAGCGCTGAACAGCGCCGGCACTTCGACCATCGACCCGAGCGGATACGCGCTCACGGCCATCTCCTGCCTGTCGACCAGCGAGTGCGTCGCTGTCGACGGCGACGGCTACGAGATCGCCTTCGATCCGCTGACGGGGGGCGTGATCCCGAATGGGACGCTCCGGGTCGACACCGGCCCACTGAGCTCGATCGCCTGCGTGATGGCCGGCGTCGCTGCGCAGTGCACCGCGGTCGACGGCAGCGGCGACGAGGTCACCTTCAACCCCTCGACGGCGACGATCAACGCCAGCGGGCTGGTGCGAATCGACAGCGCGGGCGACGCGCTGACCGGCGTCGCGTGCCCGTCGAGCTCCGTCTGCGTCGCAGTGGGCGCCGCCGGCGAGGAGGTCACCTTCGATCCGGCGACCGCCGCCACCATCGGCCAGAGCGCCCCAGTCCCGGTCGACCCGGGTCAGTCCATCAACGCGGTCGCGTGCCCGTCGAGCACGCAGTGCACGGCGGTGGACGGAAACGGCGGGGTGCTGACCTTCGCTCCCGGCACGACGCAGGCGCCCGTACGCCAGTCCATCGAGTTCCCGGCGCTCGCACTGGAGGCCGTCTCCTGCCCTTCCTCCTCGCAGTGCACGGCCGTTGACCGCGGCGGCGACGAGGCGACCTTCTCACCGAGCTCGACGACGCTCGGACCGAGCCTGCTCGTGACGATCGACGCCCACCCGCTCACCGGGCTCGCCTGCGAGTCGACCTCGATCTGCGCGGCCGTCGACCAGGGGGGCAATGGCTTCGCCGGTGTCGTCCCGCCGGTCGACTCGGTGCTGCCGACTCTGTCCGGTGGGCATCAGCAGGGTGTTCAGGTGAGCGAGTCGAACGGGGTGTGGACGAATTCGCCGACGGCGTTTGCGTATCAGTGGGAGGACTGCGTGTCGGCGACCGATGCGTCGAAGTGCTCGCCGATCGTGGGCGCGACGGGGCAGTCCTATACGCCGGTGGCGGGGGATGTTGGCGACTACCTGCGCGTCCAGGAGACCGCGAGCAACGAGGTTCTGTCGAGCACGCCGGGGTCGCCGGTGTCGTTGCCGGGCGCTCCGGTGCTGTCGGCGGCGAGTGCTCAGGTCACGCCGTCGCCGGCCGTCAACAGCGCGCCGCCGACCGTCTCGGCGTCCGCCTATTACCAGGAGGGCGACCGGCTGGTGGAGGTCAACGGCGCCTGGACGTCGAGCGCTCCCATCGTCTACAGCTATCAGTGGCAGGATTGTGATGCGTCGGGTGGTGGTTGCAGTTCGATCGCGGGCGCGATGCAGCAGAGCTATGTGCCGGTGGCGTCGGATGTGGGTCACACGCTCCGGGTGCTTGAGGTCGCCGACAACGGCGGCAGCCCCGTGCCGCCGCCGGTCGCCTCGGCCGCGACGCCGGTCATCCAGCCGCCGCCGCCGGTCAACACCGTCGCTCCCGGGATCGCGGGCCCAGCCGCCCAGGAGGGTCGGGCGCTGGTGGCTGGCCAGGGTGTGTGGACCAACGCGACCGGGTCGACGACGTACTCGTATCAGTGGGAGGACTGCACGGCGTCGGGTTCGGGTTGCGTGGCGATCGCGGGGGCGACGCAGCAGTCTTATACGCCCACGGCGGCTGATGTCGGCTTCCGGCTGGTGGTGGCGGAGACGGCGGTCAACGGTGGTCGTCCGTCGGCGTCTGCGGTGTTGTCGTCGCCGACGGCGGTGGTGGTGCCGGCGGCGCCGGCGAGCGTGTCGCCGCCGACGATCGCGGGGACGGTGCAGCAGGGTGAGGTGTTGACCGCCGGTGACGGTCTGTGGAGCAGTGGGGTGGATGCGCCGACCGGGTATGGGTATCAGTGGGAGGACTGCTCCCCGTCCGGCGCGAGCTGTGCTCCGATTGCCGGGGCCACGCAGCCGACCTACGCGCCGGTCAGCGGCGACGTCGGCCATGCGCTGGTGGTGCTGGTGACGGCGACCAACGCGGGCGGGTCCACCGGTCCGGTCGCATCGGTGCCGACCGCCCCGGCCGCGCCAGCGCCCGCGCCCGCGATCCGGGCGACGAGCGACCCGGGGAGCAGTTTGCGGATCGGCGGCGCGACCCTCAACGCGACCCTGGTCACGCAGGGCCTGCCCGTCACGTGGCAGTTCGTGTACGGGCTGACGACCAGCTACAGCGCCGGCACGCCGGTCGAGTCGGTCGCCGCCGGCGGCCCGACATCGGTCAGCGTCAGCCAGACGCTGACCGGGCTCAGGCCCGACACGACCTACCACTACCGGATCGTCGAGA
>JAJZWB010000208.1 GCA_021846845.1 Actinomycetes bacterium
GAGAGCCGCCGGCCACGACGAGACTCTGTCGCTGGTGGCGCACCTTGACGAGCTGCGCACCAGGATCATCGTCTCGCTGCTCGCGGTGGGGATCGCGTTCGGGCTGTGCTTCTGGCAGAACGGGCGCCTGCTGTCGCTGATCGACCGGCCGCTCGCGCGCCAGACGCAGGCTCAGGTCCGGGCGGGCGAGGGTCCGCTCGGCGCGACCTACACCGTGCAGCGCACCGCCCGTGACGTCGCGATCCAGCTGGAGGCGGTGGTCGCGGCGCTCGCCGCATCCTCGCCGCGGCCGGTCGCCCCGTCGGCGCTCGCTCGGGTCTCACGCAGCCTGAGGGCCGACGCGCGGAGCCTCTCCGCGCCGCCGGGCGGAGATCGCCCGGTGACCTTGGGGATTGGCGAGCCGTTCACGACGACGGTGACCGTCAGCCTCGTGCTCGCGCTGATCCTCAGCGCGCCGGTGCTGCTGCTTCAGGCATGGGCGTTCCTGGCGCCGGCGCTTGAGCCGGACATGCGACGGCGGGTGCGCCCGCTGCTGCCCGCGGTACCCACCCTGTTCGCCGCGGGCGTCGCGTTCGGGTACGTCGCGGTGCTTCCGGCGGCGGTGCGCTTCCTCCAGAACTTCAACTCGTCGCAGTTCAACGTGCTCGTGCAGGCCGCTCCCTACTACCGGTTCGCCGCCACGACGCTGCTCGCGATGGGGCTCGTGTTCGAGCTGCCGATCGCGATCCTCGCGGTCACCCGCGCCGGCCTTGTCTCGATCGATCGCCTGCGTCGCAGCCGGCGCTGGGCGCTCGCCATCTGCGCGGCGATCGCGACCATGCTTCCGGGCGATGCCGTCACGATGCTGCTGGAGGCCGCCCCGCTGTATGTGCTGTTCGAGCTGAGCCTGGTGATCGCGACCGTCGCCGATCGCCGGAGCACCCGCTCGCGGGACACCGCGACCGCGAGCGCCACCGGGCCCTGATCGCGGGCCCGGCCGGCACCGCCGCCGGTTCGCGCTGAGGGCGTCCGCCTTGCCGCAGACGCCCAATGCCTACTTCCTGCGACCGTCCAGAGATGTCAGCGGTGCTCGCCCATCAGACTCCACTCGACCCATCGCCTCCTCGATCTCGCCAGCCGCCCGCTGAAGGTCCGGGAGCATCTCCAGGCGCAGGCTCTCGCTCATCCGCTCGGTCGGCCCGAGAACGCTGAGCGACGCGAACAGCCCCTGAGGACCCCTCACCGGCACGGAGATCGCAGCTGCCCCGGCGATACGCTCGCCGGCACTCATTCCCCACCCCTGGCGCGCGATCGTCCTGAGCTCCTCTCGGAACTGCTCCCGGTCGGTGATCGTGTCACGCGTGAGCGGGCTCAGCTGCATGTTCGCGACCGCTCGGTCCAGCTCGTCGGCCGGGAGAAAGGCCATCAGCACCTTTCCGGCGGACCCCACGTGGAGCGGCGCGGTCGACCCGACCGTAGAGCTGTAGCGCAGTGGCTGACTGCTCGGCAGCTCCGCCACGCAGATCCGTTCGTAGCCAATCCGCACGTGAATCGTCACAGTCTCGTCGGTCCGACTCCACAGCTCCTGCAGAGCGGGCCGCGCCAGCGTCGCAATCCCCCCCAGGTCGGTCATGGCCCCTTGGAACATCCGCAAGAAGCCGGGTCCCAGAAGGTACACCGTGTCATTCGGGTCACGGATCACGAGCTGCTCGTGCCCAAGGCTGGCGAGAAGACGAAAGGCGGTCCCCTTCGAAAGCCCGGTCACCCTCGCCACGTCGGTCAGAGTGCGAGCTCCGTTCGATAGAGCCATGAGGATGTCGATCCCCCGCTCCACCGCCTGAACCCGGTTGCGCGCCCCGCTATCGCCGCTCATCGCCGCACCCACGGTAGCGCACGGGACAACCCCCGCCCGTTGCTCGCCCTCGACGCATCGCGCCCCACAGACCCGCCTCGCAAATGTCTCTCAAGTGCGGATCCTGTCCGACGACGTCACAGCCTCTCCCGCCGCCGGCAGTGCGGGCCTGCCCGCGTCCGACCGCTCCTCATCGGTGCCACCCTGACCAGCCTGTCCGCGGGCCACCGCCGAGACGCGCGCCGCAAGGCCCGGGACGCTCATCCGAGCGATGCCTTCGGGAAAGGCGACGATCACAACTATGAAGACAAGCCCGACGCCGGCCGCGAACAGCTCCGACCCGTTCGTGGAGCCGAGATCAAGCGAGAAGTAGTTCTGCACCCCAATCACGATCGCGGTGCCCCAGATGGGCCCGTTCAACGTTCCGATGCCGCCTATGTAACACGCCACAAGGAGCTGGAGCGAGACCGTGGCGACCAGGAACTGGTCCGGAGTGACCGATCCGCCGACCCGCCCCAGCACCCCGCCGGCAAGCGCCGTCAGAGCCGCGCTGATCATCAACCCGACGATCTTCACCCTTGTGGTGTACACGCCGGAGCTGCGCGCCGCCAACTCGTCATCCCGCACCGCTCGAAGCAGCAGCCCCAGACGACGCGTGGAAACGAGCCACGAGCACCCCCATGCGAATACGAGCAAGCCGGCGGCCACGTAGAGGAACGGTCGCTCCGTCGCCCCCCAGTTCATCGCCCCGAACCCAGTGTTGAAGCCGTACGCGAGTCCGTCCGCGCCTCCAAGGAACGGAATGTTCCAGACGGCCACCTGGTAGGCGGCTTGCGCGAGCGCGAATGTAGCCAGCGCGAAGTACGGGCCGGTCAGCCTCAGCGTCATGATTCCGAACGGAATCGCAGTCACGGCAGCCAGCATGGCCGCCAGGGGAATGCCCAGCCAGGGGCTGACGCCCAACCTGAGCTGGAGGATCACCGTCCCGTAGGCGCCGACGGCGAGGAAGAACGCGTGGCCGAGGGACAGAGCGCCGCCGATCCCCCCCGCGATGTTCCAGCCGATGGCGGCCACACCCCAGAGCGCCGTGACGATCAGCAGGCTCTCCAGGGAGCTCGCTCCGCCACTCATCAAGCCGACGACCACGAGGAGTATCACCACCGCCCCGAACCGCATGGCGGAGCCACCCTCGCTCAACCGCCCAAATGGGCGCCAGCCGCCAGCCGCGCCGCCCCGTCGTCCACCGGTCGTCGTGGCGTCGCGTGAGTGGCCGCCGCGGGTGCCGGGGGCCGCGTCGCCGAAGTAGA
>JAJZWB010000082.1 GCA_021846845.1 Actinomycetes bacterium
GGTGTCGATGATCGGCTACGCCACCCCGGCGTTCTGGCTGGGCATCATGCTGCTCATCGTGTTCGCCTACCTGCTGCCGATCTTCCCCACCTCGGGAGAGGTCTCCGAGGATCGCAGCCATGCAGCCGTGGTGGTGCTGGTCGGCGACCCGCATGAACCTCATCTGCAGCCACGCGTACACGACGCCGAGGGCGTTCATCGCCACGACGGCCCACAGGGAGTCGAACGCGTTCTGCGGGTGCAGTCCGAATCCGCCGAAGTACGTGGCGAAGTAGGACGCGAAGCCGAAGAAGCACGCCGGAAGGAAGCCGAACATCGGGACCATCCGGGAGACGAACACCATCGCGGAGTTGAAGATGAACAGGATCACCATCTGGGCGACGGTGAACTGGAAGCCCGTCCACTGCTTCGCGGCCTGGTTGAAGAGGAGCACGATCACCATCGCGGTGACGGACCCCAGGATCATGGCCGGGACCATCTTGCGCATGACCTCACGCTTGGGGCCGCCCGCGGCATAGGTGCCCGCCCAGCCGACGAACACCGCCCATGGCGGGAAGTGGGTGGCTCCGAGGGAGATCGGAACCGTCGTGATCGCCAGCAGGGAAGCGGCGAACTCACGGGGGAGATGGAGCCAGCTGGTTGGTGCCTTGTGGGCGTCCATTCCCCCGACCGCCTTGGCTTCCCCGGCGAGCGTCTGGGACTCTGATGCCACTTCTATTCCTCCTTCATGCCGCCGCCAGCGGGGCGGCGCGATGGACGGTTGTCTCGTGCTTGGATTCGACCGTGACCCGCCCACGCTTGACGACCCACGAGCGTGGCGGGATCTCGGCCAGGACGTCGGCGACGCTGGTGCTGTCGAGGACGACGAGGTCCGCGATCCGGCCCTCGCTCAGACCGTAGTCTGTCAGGCCGATGGAGCGCGCGGCGTCGTAGGTGGCCATGCGAAGCACCTCGGCCTGGCTGTGCGGCGTCCCGAACTGCGAGACGTGCGCCAGCAGGTTCCCGATCTGCAGCATGTCGGCCTTGCCGAACGGCGTGAACGCGTTGCGAACGTTGTTGGACGAGAACGTCACGTTGACGCCCGAGTCCCTCAGCAGGTGAACCGGCGTCACGCCGCGCCGCTGGCAGCACTCGTCACCACGGCCGCCCAGGTACAGGTCGGTGGCGGGCAGCGTGACGATCGTGACCTGCGCCTCCTGCAGGAGGTCGATGATCGGCTGGGCCTCGTCACGCTGGAGCGCGGCGAGGCTGGTCACATGGCCGAGCGAAACGCGGCCCTGGTAGCCGAGGGCCAGCGTCTTCTCGGCGATGTAGCGAGACGTGTTGTAGCGCGGGTCGGAGGCGTCGTCGGCGAAGTCGGCGTGGAAGTCGACGGGGGCGCCGAATCTCTGCGCCATCTCGAAGACGAGATCGATGTGGCGCTGGGTGTCCTCCCAGGTGCGCTCGTTGTAGGGGCAGCCGCCGACGACGGAGGCCCCCATCCGCATCGCCTCCTCCATCAGCTCCTGCGTCCCCGGGGCCTTGATGATCCCCTCCTGCGGGAACGCGACGATCTGCAGATCAAGGAGATCCCGGTACTCGTCCCGGACGGTGAGGCCCGTCTCGACGCCGAGCAGCTTCTGGATCGGGTCGACGTCAGGATGGGCTCGCACGGCGACGGTCCCGTGCTTGACCGCCATGTCGAGCACCGCGCGCGACCGCTCCAGGACGTCGTCGCGATCCTGCTCGGCCTTCAGCTGGCCGGTCAGGCGGATCGCCTCCGCGAGCGTGCCGTCCCTTGCCGGCTGGCGGCGGTACACCAGCGCCTTGTCCAGGTGGAGATGAGGCTCGACGAAGCCGGGCATCACCACGCGACCGGCGGCGTCGATGCTCGGCACGCCCTCAGGCCGGATGTCCGGGCCGATCGCGGCGATGCGCTCACCTTCGATTGCGATGTCGACGAGCTCTCGGTCGTCCCACACGCGTGCATTTGTGATCAGCAGATCCACATGCTATCCTTTGTTGTTTTTGGGGAGCGCTCGCGGTGTCCCGATCCGCGGGTGGTCTGACCCGTCCGACCTCTCCTTGTTGTCCGCGAATGCCACCCCGGTGCGGCGGTGCAAACGTCGGCGGGAGGATGCCGACGCCGGCCCACGATGTCATTGACAGGTGTGGCCGAAATTCGACGCACCCATTTGGCAGCTTTGACAGCCGCCACGGTCTCCTGCATAGACGCCGGGCACCGGGTCGCCTGACAAGGCGCGGGCGGGGCCCGCACACCAGCTCGGCGGCCTCCCGCATCGTCCCGGGCACCGGGTTGCTCGACAAGGCGCGGGCGGGGCCCGCACACCAGCGCACCGGCCGGCCTGCCGGGTCAAGCGAGGCCGACGTCGCTGCGCGGTCTCGGCGACCGCCCGGGCGACGTCGGCGACGCTGCTCCGCCTACAGCTGGTTCGCCATCCGGGCCCAGCGGTGCTTGGCCGCGAGCACCTCGACCGGGGTCTCGGTCGTGTACGGGTAAGCCGGGATGCCCTGCGCGAACAGGTGAGCGCTCGCCTGCTCGACCTCGACGTCGCCGGCCAGCGACGCGACGACCGGCTTGTGGACGCCGCGAGCGCGGAACTCGCCGACGACGTCTGACACCACCTCCGCGAACACCATCGGAGGCGTGATGATCGTGTGCCAGTAGCCGAGGACGATCGAGTGGATCCGCTCGTCCTCGAGCGCGAGCGCGATCGTGTTCCGGTAGGTCTCGGGTGGCTCCCCGCCCGTGATGTCCACCGGGTTGCCGGCCGCCCCGAACGGGGGGATGAACTTCCTGAACGCCGCGTCGAGGTCCGGCGGCATGCTCATCAGCGTCAGGCCGTTGTTGTGGCAGGCGTCCGAGAGCAGGACGCCGGAGCCCCCGGCGCCGGTGATGATCACCACGTTCTCGCCCGCGGGCGTCGGGAGCATCGGGAGGCAGCGCGCGAACTCAAGCAGCTCGCGCAGCCCGCGCGCGCGCACCACCCCGGCCTGGCGGAGAATGTCGTCATACATCTTGTCGTCGCCCGCGAGCGCGGCGGTGTGAGAGGCCGCCGCTCGGCTGCCGGCCGGAGTCGAGCCCGCCTTCAGCACCACGATCGGCTTGCGTCGCGAGACCCGCTTGGCGACCTCGACGAAGGCCCGGCCGTCCTTCAGGTCCTCCATGTGCAGCGCGATGCAGCTCGTCGCCTCGTCCTCCTCGAAGAACGTCAGCAGATCGTCCTCGTCGATGTCGGCCTTGTTGCCGACGCCGACGATCGCCGACACTCCGAGGTTGGCGGAGCGGCTGAATCCGAGGATGCCCATCCCGATGCCGCCGCTCTGCGAGGCGAGCGCGACCGAGCCCTTGACGTCATACGGGGTGCAGAAGGTCGCGCACAGCTGCTCTGGGGTGTAGTAGAAGCCGTAGATGTTCGGGCCGATGAAGCGCACGCCGTGCTTCCGGGCGGTCTCGACGAGCTCCCGCTGCAGCTCTACCTCTCCCGTCTCCGCGAATCCGGACGGGATCAGCACCGCCGCCGGCACGCCGCGATCGCCCAGCTTGGCGATCGTGGGCGCGACGAACTTCGCGGGGATCGCGAACACCGCGACGTCAACGCCGTCCGGCAGCTCCGAGACGTCGGAGTAGCAGCGCTTGCCGAGGATCTCCGACGCCTTCGGGTTGACCGGGTAGATCTCGCCCCGGTAGCCGCCGTCGATCAGGTTGCGCATCACCGAGTTGCCGATCTTGCCGGTCTCGGCCGACGCCCCGATCACCGCCACCGCGCGCGGGTGCATCATCCGGTTCATGACGCTCAGGATCGCCTCACGCTCGTAGCGCGGCGGCCGGTCTAGTGCCTTCTCCGACGACACGACGAATCGCGCGTCGACCGCGACCGCGCCGTCGACGCCGGCCAGCACCGGGTTCAGATCGACCTCGGCGATCTCCGGGAAGTCGCTGACGAGCTCGGATACGCGCTGGATCAGGTCGGCGAGCGCCGCCCGGTCCACTCCGGGCCTGCCGCGAACCCCGCGGAGCAGGTCCGCGGCGCGGATCGACCCGATCATCTCCTCCGCCTCCGCGCGCGAGACGGGCGCAAGGCGGAACGTGGCGTCGCGGAGGACCTCGACGAGGATCCCGCCGATCCCGAACGTGACCACGGGCCCGAAGGTCGGATCGGCGACCGCGCCGATCAGGACCTCCAGACCCTCGCTCAGCATCTGCTGCACCTGCACGCCGGTGATCTCGGCGGACGCGCTGTAGGCCCGAGCGCTGCGGACGATCGTCTCGTACCCGGAGGCGACCTGCTCCGCCGAGGCGAGCCCCACGAGCACGCCGCCGGCCTCGGTCTTGTGGAGGATGTCGGGTGAGACGACCTTCAGCACGACCGGATAGCCGATCTCCTCGGCGAGCGCCACGGCCTCGCCCGGGGAGCCGGCGAGCCCCTCCTGGGGCACGGGGATCCCGTACGCGTCACAGACGCGCTTCGCGTCGGGAGCGGCGAGGGCGGTGATGCCGTCCTCGCGCGCCTGCTCGAGAACCCGGCGCACCGTCGCGCGGTCGGGGTCGGCGGAGGTCTTCGTCGTTCCCACTTTCGTCTCCTCTGTACTGGCCATGACGAGGCGGCGTCAGACGGCGCCGACCGAGGCGAGGCGATCCAGCTCCTGCTCCGGGAAGTCCAGCAGCTCCCGGAGGATCTCCGAGGTGTGCTCGCCCAGAAGCGGCGACCGGGTCACCTCGACCGGCGAGTCAGACAGCGTGAAGGGGCATCCCACGGTGCGGAAGGTCCCGCGCTCCGGGTGCTCCAGCTCGACGATCATCCCGCTCTCGCGGAGGTCCGGGTCGTCCAGCAGGTCCTTGGAGTCGAGCACGGGACCGCATGGAACGTCGATCTCGTTGAGCTCCCGGAACGCCTCCCACTTGTCCTTCGTGACGGTCCATTCCTCGACCATCGCGAAGATCTCCCAGATGTGCGGAAGCCGGCTCTCGGGCGTCGCGTACTCCGGGTTCTCCAGCAGGTCGGCGCGCCCGATCTTGCGCGCCAGCGGCTCCCACACCTGGGGCTGGATGACGACGTACAGGTAGTCGTTCGGGCCGCCCCCCTTGCACCGGAGCGCCCATCCGGGCTGCCCGCCGCCGGACGCGTTGCCCGAGCGCGGCACCGCCTCGCCGAACTCCTTGTTGGGGTACTCGGGCAGCGGCCCGCGCGCGAGGCGCTGCTGGTCGCGGAGCTTCACCCTGCAGAGGTTGAGGATGCCGTCGCGCATCGCGATCTGCACGCGCTGTCCCCGGCCGGTGTTGGTGCGCTGGTAGAGCGCGGCGCAGATCGCACCGAACAGGTGCACCGCGTTGCCGGAGTCGCCGATCTGAGCCCCCGTGACGGTCGGCGGCCCGTCGTCGTAGCCGGTGGTGCTCATCGACCCGCCCGTCGCCTGAGCGATCGGCTCGTAGGCCTTGGCGTGCTCCAGCCTGCCGGGACCGAAGCCCTTCAGCGACGCGAAGATCAGCCGCGGGTTGATCTCGTGCACCCGCTCCCAGGTGAAGCCGAGCCTGTCCATGGCCCCGGGCGCGAAGTTCTCCACCAGCACGTCGGAGCGCCGCAGCAGCTCCTCGAAGACCTGCTTGCCCTCGTCGGTCTTCAGGTTCAGCGTGAGACTGCGCTTGTTGCAGTTCAGCATCGTGAAGTAGAGGCTGTCGACGCCGGGGATGTCACGGAGCTGGGTGCGGGTGACGTCGCCGCGTCCGGGCGGCTCGATCTTGACCACGTCCGCACCCATCCACGCGAGCAGCTGCGTGCAGACGGGACCCGCCTGAACGTGGGTCATGTCCACGACACGGATTCCCTCGAGGGCCTTGTTCATCTAGCCGACGCTCCTCTACTTGTACATCGTCTGGTTCATGGTTCCGGGCGCGAAGGCGTTCTGATCGATCCAAACGTTGATCAGCGCCGGCTTGCCCGACTCGCGGGCACGCTCGAGGGCGGGGCGAATCTGCGAGGGATCGCTGACCTCCTCCCCGTATCCACCGAGCATCTGAGCGAACTTGTCGTAGTGGACATCGCCCAGCTTGTTGCCGACGTCACCGCGCTCCTCGCCGTACTTCCGCATCTGCCCGTAGCGGATCTGGTTCATGTAGGAGTTGTTGCCCACCACTCCGATGAAGGGCAGGTCGAAGCGAACCATCGTCTCGAAGTCCCACCCGGTGAGGCTGAACGCGCCGTCGCCGAACAGGCACACGACCTCGCGCTCGGGCCGCGCGATCTTAGCGGCCATCGCGAACGGGACGCCCACTCCCAGCGTGCCGAGCGGCCCTGGATCCATCCACAGCCCGGGTCCCTTGGGCTGCACGACACCCCCTGAGAACGTCACCACGTCACCGCCATCGCCGATGTACAGCGTGTTGTCGGTGAGGAACTGGTTGATCTCGTGCGCGAGGCGGAGCGGGTGGATCGGAGCCGTGTCCTGCAGCAGGCGCGGAAGCCGCTCCTCCTGGAGCCGCGCCTCCTCGGCGCGCAGCGCCTCCAGCCACGGCTCGCGGGCGCGCGCACCCGCCTTCTCCCGACCCGAGGCGGCCTGGGTGACGGCGCTGAGGATGGCGCCGACGTCGCCGACCAGGCCCAGCGAGACGTCGCGGTTCTTGCCGACCGTGCGGTAGTCCATGTCGATCTGGACCACGGTGGCGTCCTGCGGGAGCCGCTTGCCGTAGCCCATGCGAAAGTCGAACGGAGTCCCGACGATCACGATCACGTCCGCGTGGTTGAACGCGTAGCGGCGCGTGAGCTGGAAGTGATGGGGATCGCCGGGGGCGAGCGTTCCACGGGCCGAGCCGTTCATGAACGCCGGGATGTTGAGGGCGCGCACGAACTCCGCCGCGGCCTCGCTGCCGCGGCACGTCCACACCTGGGTGCCCAGGAGCACGCACGGCCGCTCGGCCTTGAGGAGGATGTCCGCCAGCCGCTCGATGTCCGCCGGATCGCCGATGCCCCTGGTCGAGGCGCGATAGTGGCCGGGCGCCGGCAGCACCGCGGACGAGATCGGCACACGGCCGTCGAGGATGTCGCGCCCGATCTCCAGGTAGACGGGACCGGGGGCGCCGGCGACCGCCTCGCGGAACGCCATCGAGCACATGTCGGCGACCCGCTCTGTGGTCACGACGCTCGAGGCGAACTTCGTGATCGGGCGCATCATGTCCACGTGCGGGAGGTCCTGCAGCGAACCCATGCGGTGCTGGCTGAGAGCACCCTGGCCGCCGATGAGGAGCATCGGGCTCTCCGCCCGCAGCGCGTTGGCGACGCCGGTCACGGCATCGGTGGTTCCGGGACCGGCCGTCACCACCGCGCACCCGGGCCGGCCCGTCACACGTGCGTACCCGTCCGCCGCGTGCGCCGCGACCTGCTCGTGGCGGACGTCGATGACCCGGATCCCCTCGTCGATGCACCCGTCGTAGATGTCGATGATGTGGCCGCCGGAGAGGGTGAAGATGGCGTCGATCCCCTCTGCCCGGAGCGCCCTGGCCACCAGGTGACCGCCGGAGATCGTCTCGGCGTCGGCATTACCGGCAACATCTGACTTCGGTTCCGTTGGAGCGGTTGGTGTCGCGCTCACGGCGATGGCCTCCTTTTGACGTCGCGTGCCGCCGTGCGCGGAGCAGGGCGGCTGTTGTGTCTGCCTTGTCAGTCCAGGTAGTCGTCTACTCGCTGAACGTGGGCAGCGAGGTTCAGGGCGTGATCTCGGACGCGGCGCTCGGTCAGCTCGGGGTCACGTGCCTCGAGCGCCTCGATGATGTGCTCGTGATCGACCATCGAGCGCTCGACGCGGTCCTCCTGGCGGATCGCATGCCTTCGAATCGCTCGCACGTGTGCCAGCAGGCGCGCGGCCATCTGGGCGATCAGCGGAGAGTGGCCGAGCTCGATGATGTGCTGGTGGAAGCGCAGGTTCGCGGTCGAGTACTCGTCCAGGTAGAGGCGCACGGTCTCGGCGCCGAACTCGGCGAATAGACCGCGCAGGCGAGCGATCTCGGCGTCGGTCGCCCGCGTGCAGGCCAGCCGTCCCGCCATGCCCTCGAGCGCGGCCCAGACGGTGATCATCTCGACGATCTCGTCCTTGGTCTTGCGCACGATGTACACGCCGCGGCGCGCGACGATCTGGACCAGGCCCTCGAGCTCGAGCCTGGCGAACGCCAGGCGGACGGGCGTGCGGCTCACGCCCAGGTCCGCGGCGATCCGCTTCTCGTCGAGGCGAAGCTCCGCGCCGGGGTCGTAGACGTCCATCCGCAGGATCGCGCCCCTGATGGCGTCGTAGGCGAGGTCGGCGACGCTCGTCCTGCCGCCCAGCCGCTCGACGATCAGCCCGCCGCTCAGCTCGTCGGGAACCAACGCGTCCGCTCCGGACTCGAAGGACATCACAGTTGCGTCCTCATCTGGGATGAACGATACTGCATTTTGGATCCCAGCCAACAGAAGGTCGTGATGCCCTCCGGAAACAGAGAGCTGCCGAGCACCGATGAAGGCTCCGAGGCGTGCCTTGAGCGAGACCTGCGAGCGCTCGGCCGGGGACTCGAGCGCATGCTCGCGCGTCAGGCCGGAGAGGCGGTCCTGCGCCGCTTCGGCGAGGTTCGAGAGCTGGTCGAGGCCGGCGGCGACATCGGGCGGCTGCTGAGCGCGCTCGACGCCGAGTCAGCCGGCGCGCTCGTGCGCGCCTTCAGCACCTACTTCCTGCTCGCCAACGTGGCTGAGCAGGTCGATCGAACCAGGACGCTGGCGATGACCCGCAGGCGGCGCGGCACCTGGCTCTCCCAGTCGGTGGACAGGATCATCCAGAGCGGTCGCGGGTCCGAGGAGGTCGCCCACGAGCTTCGGCATCTCGCGCTCGAGCCGGTGTTCACGGCGCATCCGACCGAGGCGGCGCGACGCACCGTGCTCACGAAGCTCCGATCGATCGCCGCCCTCCTGGCCGGCGACCTTGAGGATCCCGACGATCAGCGCGCCCTCGACGAGCTGCTCGATCTCCTGTGGCAGACCGACGAGCTGCGCGCCGAGGCGCCGGGGATCATCGACGAGGCACGCGGCGCCGTCTACTACTTCGACAGCCTCCACCGCGACGTGGTCCCTCAGGTGCTCGGCTCGCTCACGCTCGAGCTGGCCCGCGTCGGAGTCCGCCTACCCATCGACGCCCGGCCCCTGCGGTTCGGAACGTGGATCGGCGGGGATCGGGACGGCAACCCGAACGCGACCGCGGAGTCCATGCTGAGCGTGCTCGCGCTGCAGCACGACCACGCGATCCGAGACGCGATGGATCTCGTCGACCAGCTCCGGCGCGAGCTCTCGTCGTCGGTCCGGCTGGCCGGCGCCAGCGACGCGCTGCTCGCGTCGGTCGCGCGCGACCTCGAGCTCCTCCCCGAGCTGGAGCCCCGTTATCGCCGGCGCAACTACGACGAGCCCTACCGCCTGAAGCTCGCGTGCATCCACCTGAAGCTGGAGAACACGCGCGCGCGCCTCGCCGATCGTCGCCCCCACGAGCCCGGCCGGGACTACAGCGGCACCCGCGAGCTGCTGGCCGACCTGGAACTGCTGCGCGAGTCGCTGCTCAGCCGTCGCGGCGAGCTGATCGCGCAGGGCAGCCTGGAGCGCGCGATCCGAACGATCGCGACGTTCGGGCTGCACCTTGCGACGATGGACGTCCGGGAGCACGCCGAGATGCACCATCGGGCCCTGGCCGGCCTGATCGACCCGCTCGGCGAGCTGGATCGCCCGTACATGGACCTCTCACGCGCCGAGCGAGCGACGCTGCTCTCCGGCGAGCTGGGGTCGCCGCGTCCGCTCGGGCAGAGCCAGCTGGAGCCGGGCGCGCAGCGGACGTTCGACGCGCTCGTCGCGATCCGCGACGCCCTCGACCGCTACGGCGACGACGCCGTGGGCTCCTACATCGTGTCGATGTGCAGGGGGGCGGAGGACATGCTCGCGGTCGCGGTGCTCGCACGCGAGGCGGGGCTCGTCGATCTCCGGGCCGGCAGGGCCCGGATCGGTTTCGTCCCGCTGCTGGAGACCATCGAGCAGATCCGCCAGGCCGGCACGCTACTCGACCGGCTGCTGGAGGAGCCGGGGTATCGCCGGATCGTGGAGCTGCGCGGGAACGTGCAGGAGGTGATGCTCGGCTACTCGGACTCCAACAAGGCCGCCGGCGTGACCACGAGCCAGTGGGAGCTGCACCGCTGCCAGCGCGACCTCCGCGACGTCGCGCGGCGCCATGGGGTGCGGCTGCGGCTGTTCCACGGCCGCGGAGGCACGATCGGCCGGGGCGGCGGCCCGACTCACACCGCGATCCTCGCTCAGCCGTGGGGGACGCTCGACGGCGAGATCAAGCTGACCGAGCAGGGCGAGGTGATCTCCGACAAGTACCTGCTGCCGGGGCTGGCTCGCGAGAACCTGGAGCTGACGCTCGCCGCCGTCGTCGAGGCGACGGTGATGCACCGCAGGCCGCGTTCGGCAGACAGGGAGGTGAGGCGGTGGTCGGAGGTGATGGCGCTGGTCTCCGATGCCGCCTTCGACGCCTACCGGAGGCTGCTCGACGACCCGGACCTTCCGGCTTACTACTTCGCCAGCACGCCCGTGGAGCTGATGTCCGAGCTCAAGCTCGGCTCTCGCCCTGCGTGGCGGCCGGATGCCGGCACGGGACTCGAGTCGCTGCGGGCGATCCCGTGGGTGTTCGGGTGGACCCAGTCGCGTCAGATAGTCCCAGGCTGGTTCGGGCTCGGAACCGGCCTCGCCGCGGCGCGACGCGCCGGCCTGGGTGCCGAGCTGACGGACATGCACCGGCAATGGCACTTCTTCGCCAACTTCCTCTCGAACGTCCGCATGACGCTCGCCAAGACCGATATCGCGATCGCCACCGACTACGTCCGGTCGCTCGCGCCCCAGCCGCTGCACCGGCTGCTGGAGACGATCTGCGACGAGTACGACCTGGCCGTTGCCGAGGTGCTGCGCATCACCGGCGAGGACGGGCTTCTGAGCGGCAGCCCCGGCCTCGAGCGAACGCTGCGGGTGCGCACGGGCTACCTCGCCCCGCTGCACTCGCTCCAGATCGCGCTCCTGGACCGCTGGCGGACCGAGCGGTCCGTCGCCGGCCGCTCGGACCCGATCGTGGCCGGGGCGCTGCTTCGCACCGTCAACGGCATCGCCGCCGGAATGCGCAACACTGGCTGACTCAATGTTGGCTGACACGTTGCCGAGCGGGAGGGGAGGGTCGGGGCCGCAGCCGGTCTCCTCCGCGCGGACTCCGTAAACCGACCCGGTGGCCTCAGGAGATCACATGAAGAGCAAGCCAGATGTCGTCGGCGCGTCGCATTCGGGCGCGGTCGCTCCGGATCCGAGAGCGGGCCGGCCGTTCGCGGCCCGGCGTGCCGCGGTGGCCTCCCCCCACGAGCTCGCCTCGGCCGCCGGTCTCGACGTCCTGCGGCGCGGCGGCAGCGCGGTCGACGCGATGGTTGCCGTCAACTCGACGCTCGGAGTCGTGTACCCGCACATGAGCGGGGCGGGAGGCGATGCCTTCTGGCTCATCCACGACGCCGCGACCGGCCGCCAGCACGTCCTCAACGCGAGCGGTCGCGCGGCGCAGGCCGCAACGCGCGACAGCTACCGGGGCGACGCGATCGAGCCTCGGGGTCCGCGCGCGGCCCTCACCGTGCCGGGCGCCGTCGACGGCTGGGTCCGGGCGCACGAGCGGTTCGGACGGCTCTCGCTGGGCGAATGCCTGGCGTCGGCGATCGCCTACGCCGAGGAGGGGTTCCCGGTCCCCGCATCGCTCGAGCGCTTCGCGGTGGAGGCGGTCGAGCTGCTCAGCGCACTGCCCGCCACCGCGGCGGTCTTCCTGCACGCCGACGGCAGTCCGTACCGGCGGGGCGAGATCTTGCGCAACCGGGGCCTCGCGAGCACGCTCGAGGCAATCGCCGAGTCCGGCTCCGAGGCGTTCTACCGCGGACCGATCGCGGAGAGGATCGCCGGATACCTGGCCGCGAACGGCGGCGTCCTGAGCGCGGAGGACTTCGCCGCCCACCGCTCCGACTGGGTGGATCCTCTGCGGGTCGCATACCGGGGCTTCACGGCGGTGGCCCCTCCGCCGAACTCGCAGTCGTTCGCCGGGCTGCAGATCCTCGGCGCGCTCGAGCACCACGACGTCGGGGCGCTGGCCGACGATCCGGTTCGCTACGTCGACCTGCTCGTCCGAGCGACCGCGCGGGCGTTCCAGGACCGAGACCGGTATCTGACCGACCCGCTTCACATGGAGCGATCGGCCGAGGACCTGCTCGCTCCCGACTATCTGGCCGAGCTGGCGGACGAGCTCGGACGAGGGGCACCGCCCGAACCGCTGCTCAAGCCCGCGGCGGCGGGCGACACCACCTTCAGCTGCGCGGTCGACGCCGACGGGAACGCGGCCGCGGTCATCCAGAGCATCTACCACGAGTGGGGATCGGGAGTCGTCGGCGGCGACACCGGGGTGCTGATGCAGAACCGGGGCTCCTTCTTCTCGCTGGATCCAGACCATGCCAACTGCCTGGCGCCGGGGAAGCGGACCGCTCACACGCTGTGCGCCGCGATGCTGCTCGGCGCCGAGGGACCCGTGCTCGTGTACGGCACGATGGGAGGGGAGGGCCAGCCGCAGACCCAGGCCGCGATCGCCACCCGCGTGGTGGATTTCGGCATGAACGTCCAGGAGGCGATCGACGCTCCGCGCTGGCTGCTGGGACGGACCTGGGGCGACGATCACCGCGGTCTGCGCCTCGAGGGGAGGTTCGGCGAAGCGGTGGCCGCCGAGCTCGCCGCCCTCGGGCACGAGCACGTTTCGCTCACCGAGCCGTTCGACGTGCTGATGGGTCACGCCCAGGCGATCCAGATCTTCCCTGAGCGGCTCGAGGCGGCGTTCGACCCCCGTTCGGACGGCGCGGCGCTCGGGATCTGAAGACCCGCCCGGGGGCGCGCGACCGGGGGCGCACGCCCCCGGGCGCGCGGCCGGGCGCTCTCAGGCGTCCCCGCGCGCCTGCAGCAGGCGGTGCGAGCAGAGCGCGAGCTCGAGGCTCAGCCGCCGCATCGGGTCCGGCGTGAGCCCCCCGGTGAGCCGATCGATCTGGGTCAGGCGGTAGCGGAGCGTGTTGTAGTGGACGAACAGCTCCCTCGCCGCACGCACCCGGTTTCGCTCGCATCGCAGGAACACGTCGAGCGTGTTCAGCAACGAGCCGTCGTGATCGGCGTCATAGGCCAGCAGCGGCCCCAGCATCTCGTCACGCTGACGGCGCAGCTCGTCGGTCGGCAGTCGCGACAGCACCCGGTAGACCCCGAGCTCGTCGTACTCGAGCACGAAGTCGTTGCCGGACAGCTCCCGGCCGAGCGCGAGCGCGGAGACAGCGTTGCCCCAGCTGTCCCGCAGCTGGCCCAGGTCGCCGGCGATCGTGCCCGCCGCGACCATCACCTTCAGCCCGCGGCGCGCCCGCGTGAGGACTCCGTGAAGCCTCGCGCAGTGCTCCCTCAGCGACGGCCTCGGCTCCAGCAGGAGCGCCAGGCCCGAACGCAGGCCCCAGACGATCGTCGCGGGGCCGAACGCCGCCTGCACCGTCCTGACGAGTCGATCCTCCAGCGGCTGGCCCGCGACCTGCACCCGACCGTTCGCATCGGTCAGCTCCACGAGGACCACGGCGCGTTCGAGGTCCATGTCCCAGCCCATCGCGGTCGCCCAGCGGGCGACCTCCTCACGATCGACGGTGCGGCGCGTCACCAGCTGCATCAGCAGCAGCGTCCGATGGCGCCGTTCGCTTGAGACGATCGCCCGCTCCTGGGCGATCGCGATGGCGGCCACGGTCGCCGCATGCTCCATCGCCTTCAGCTCGTGCGGCTGGAGCAGCCGCTCCCCGTCGAGCCAGACCACGACCTCCCCGTGAACGCCGTCGCCCACCCGGATCGAGCGCGTGGCCCGCGGCGCGTTGGGATCGGCGGGGACGTCCGAGGTCGCCCCGAGTCGCCTTCCCTGGGCGTCCAGGATCGCGGCGGGGCGCTGCACCAGCTCCGAGACCGCCTGCACGAGCTCGTTGAACGAGCCGCCCGCGAGCGCCACGCTCGTCAGGCGGGCATGGATCTGGTTCGAGCGTTCCAGCTCGACCGCCTGACGGTTCAGCGTCATGCCGAAGACCTGGGACAGGATGTCGTGGAACATCACGCCGGACGGAAGGCCGATCAGCGGGAACCCGAGCCGGTCGGCGACCTCGATCGTCTCCATCGACAGCTCGTCGACATAGAGCCCCAGCTTGATCGCGAGCCCCGCGACCTGCCGGCGCGCCAGCGCGGGCAGGAGACGCCGCAGCGCCGATGGATCGTCGCGGAAGCTGTAGCCGGTCGTGAGCAGCAGCTCGCCGCCCTGCATCCACCGAACGATGTCGGCGTCCTCCATCACGTTGACCGCCTGGATGCGGCGGTCCAGCGCATCGCCTCCCGCCAGCACGCGAGCCTGGGAGAGGCACGGCAGGCACAGCGCCTCCGCGACGGTGATCGCCGACTCGACGCCATCAAGGACCGTCGCGGACATCTCGACCGGGTGGTATAGCACAAGCTGACAACTCCGTTGCCTCATCTATGTCATGAGCAGACGATGCCCCGCCAGCGTCCCGAACCTAATGTCCCGCTGGTGACGAGGACCCCCCGCACCGCCGTCGTGGCCGTCGGAGGCAATGCGCTGCTCGACGGGGGCGCGTCCGCCACGATCGCGGAGCAGTTCGAGCACGCGCAGCGGTTCGCGACCCAGCTGCGCCAGGTGGTCGGGACGGGCTGGCGGATCGTGCTCACGCACGGCAACGGGCCGCAGGTCGGATTCATCAAGCGGCGATCGGACCTCGTGTCAGAGCTCGAACCGGGCCTGCCCCAGCTCGGGCTGGACATGTGCGTCGCCGATTCGCAGGGCAGCATCGGCTACATCCTCGCGGCCTCGATCCAGAGCGAGCTCCGGGCGAGCGGGCTCTCCGAGCAGGTGGTCGCCCTGATCACGCACACGGTCGTCAGAGAGGACGACCCGGCGTTCTCCCTGCCGACCAAGCCGATCGGCTCGTTCTACGACCAGGAGACCGCACAGCGTCTCGCCGAGGAGAACGGCTGGACGATCGTGGAGGACTCCGGCCGTGGCTGGCGGCGGCTGGTGGCCTCGCCCAGGCCTCAGCGCATCGTCGAGCAGGATGCGATCAGCGCGCTGGTTGACGCCGGCTTCCTGGTGGTCGCCGCGGGCGGCGGCGGGATCCCGGTCATCGAGCAGAGCGACGGCCGCTACCAGGGCGTCGAGGCCGTGATCGACAAGGACTTCGCCTCCGCCCTGCTCGCCGCGGAGCTCGACGCCGACCTGCTGTGCATCACCACCGGAGTCGAGCGGATCGCGATCAACTTCGGCACCCCGAACCAGCGTGAGCTGGACACCCTCGGCCTGGACGAGGCACGCGCCCATCTCGCCGACGGGCAGTTCCCGCCGGGCAGCATGGGCCCCAAGGTGCAGGCCGCCCTGAGCTTCGTGGAGGAAACCGGGGGAGAGGTGCTGATCACCCATCCCGACCGGCTGGCGGACGCGATGGCCGGGCAAGCCGGTACGCGCTTCGTGGCGACCGCCCCGATCGCTTAGCGACCGACACGCGGCGGCCGGCCCACGCGGCACGCGCCTCCTGGCGACCGCCCGATCGGGTGGCGCTGAGCCGCACGGCGCGGACCCGCTCCCCTTTCTCCGGAGGGCGGGGCCCAGGCGCTCAGGCGATCTCGTCGAGCCTGCCGAGGATCTCCGGCGCGTGGCGAACGAACGGCGCGTAGTCGAACACGGCGTCCAGATCCAGTCCGCGGCCGGCCGGGTCGTCCCGCACCAGCTCGCGCAGCGGCGTGCGCTCATCGATCGCGCGCTGGGCGAGCCGCTGCACGACCCTGTAGGCATCGTCGCGGACGCTGCCGGCCTGCACGAGCGCCAGCAGCAGGCGCTGGGAGAAGAGCGCGCCGCAGGTGAGCTCCAGGTTCTCTCGCATGCGGGCCGAATCGATCACCATGCCGCGCGCCAGCGTCAGCACGCGCCGCTGCATGTGGTCGAGCAGGATCGTCGAGTCCGGCAGCACGATCCGCTCGACCGACGAGTGCGAGATGTCGCGCTCGTGCCACAGGGCGACGTCCTCGAGCGCCGCGAGCGCGTTGCCGCGCAGCACGCGCGCCAGACCGGCCACCTGCTCGGACTTGATCGGGTTGCGCTTGTGGGGCATCGCGCTCGAGCCCTTCTGGCCGGCGGCGAACGGCTCCCGCGCCTCGCCGACCTCCGTTCGCGCCAGGTGCCGCAGCTCGAGGGCGAAGCGCTCCAGCCCGGCGCCCGCCAGGGCGATCGCCTGCAGCAGCTGCGCATGGCGGTCCCGGGCCACGACCTGGGTGGAGACCGGCTCCCGCTCCAGGCCCAGGCGACCGAGCACCCGGGCCTCGAACTCCGGCGAGGTGGCCGAGTAGGTGCCGACCGCACCGGAGATGGCGCCGACCGCCGCCTGGGCGAACGCCGCCTCGAGCCGCCGCGCGTTGCGATCGGCCTCGAACGCGAAGGATGCGAGCTTGATCCCGAACGTGGTCGGCTCGGCATGGATCCCGTGCGTGCGCCCGGCGCAGAGCGTGTCGACGTGCTCGCGGGCCCGGTCGGCGAGCACGCGCACGAGCGCTCGGCTGTCGGGCAGCACCAGCCCGGCGACGCGCCTGATCTGCAGCGCGAGCCCGGTGTCGATCACGTCGCTGGACGTCAGCCCGTAGTGGATCCAGCGACCGGCCGGCCCGGCGGACTCGGACAGCACGTCCACGAACGCGGCGGTGTCGTGGTCGGTGACCTTCTCACGCTCCTCGATCTCCTCCACCGTGAAGGTGGCCGCTCGGATCGCCCGCAGCTCGTCCTCGGACGGTCCGTCGAGCTCCTCGCAGACCGCGACCTCGACCTCGCGCATCGCGTCGAAGCGAGCGAAGTCAGACCACGCGGCGGCCAGCTCAGGCCTGGTGTAGCGGGCGATCAAGGCGGCGGGGCTCCGGCTGGCCCCTACGCGCCCATGCCCGCGGACGCCACACGGGAGCCACCGTCGCCGGCGCGGAAGCCCGCCACCGCGGCAACGGCCGGGCGCTCCCCGCCGGCGGCCTCGGTGCAATCGCCGAACCCGACGGCGCCATCGCCACCGGCACCGGCACCGGCGCCGGCGGCGTCATCGCGCGCGGCACCGGCGGCACCGTCGGCCTCGGCGGCCCGGAGGACGGTGTCCAGCAGCCCTGGGAAACGGCGGTCGAGATCCTCCCGACGCAGGCGGTTGAGCCGGGTGGTCCCCTGCGGTCGCTGGTGGATCAGCCCCGCCTCTCGCAGGACCTTGAAGTGGTGCGTGCAGGTCGACTTGGTCACCGGGAGCGAGAAGCTGCCGCAGGTGTACTCGCCCTCGCGACGC
>JAJZWB010000209.1 GCA_021846845.1 Actinomycetes bacterium
AGGCCTGGCCGAAGGTCGCAGCCTGCTGATCGCCGAGATCGCCCGCGAGCGGGATGCCGGTGAGATTGCCCGTCTTGACCTCGCCGTAGACCGCGCTCGACGGCCTGATCTCGGGCAGCATCGACATCGGCACTCCGATCGTCGAGCAGATGTCCGCGTCCCAGGAGAGGCTCTGCAGGTCCATCAGCATCGTTCGGCTGGCGTTGGTGACGTCGGTGATGTGCAGCCCGCCGTTGACGCCGCCCGTCAGGTTCCAGATGCACCAGGTGTCGATGTTGCCGAACATGAGGTCCCCGTTCTGCGCCCTGGCACGGGCGCCCTCGACGTTGTCGAGGATCCAGCGAACCTTGGGGCCCGAGAAGTAGGTCGCAAGCGGCAGCCCGACCTTGGCGCGGAAGCGGTCCTGGCCGCCGTCGGCCGACAGCTCGTCGACCAGCTTGTCGGTGCGGGTGTCCTGCCATACGAGCGCGTTGCAGACCGGCTCGCCGGTGTTGCGGTCCCACACCACGGTCGTCTCACGCTGGTTGGTGATCCCGAGCGCGGCGATGTCGTCCCTGGTCGCGCCGGCCTTCTCCATCGCCTCGTCGAGCACCTCGCGGCAGCGCGCCCAGATCTCCTGCGGGTCGTGCTCCACCCAGCCCGGCTTCGGGTAGATCTGCTCATGCTCCTTCTGGGAGACGGACACCACTCGCCCGGAGTGGTCGAACAGCATCGCGCGGGAGCTGGTCGTGCCCTGGTCCAGTGCTGCTGCGTACTTCGCCATGTTCGTCCTTTCAGTCGGCCAGCGCCGCGACGGCGCTCCGTAGGAGGTAGTAGGAGGAGGTCGCGCCCGGATCCTGATGGCCGGCGCTGCGCTCCCCGAGGTAGCTGGCGCGCCCCCGGCGGGCGACCAGCGGCGTGGTGGCGTACATCCCCTGCTCGGCGGCCTGGGCTGCCTCGACCAGGCCGCCGTCGAGGTCGTGCGCCTGCTCCAGCGCATGGACGGCCGGGGTGAGCGCGTCGACCATCGTCTTGTCTCCGGGCTGAGCCTTGCCGCGCGCGACGACGCCGTCGAGCCCGCGCCGCCACGCCGCCGCGAACGTGACCACGTCGACCTCGTCGCGGTTCGCGAGCGCGTTGCCCATCTGCAGAAGCAGCGTCCCGTAGAGCGGCCCCGCTGCTCCACCGACGCTGGAGACGAGCGCCATCGCGACCGTCTTCAGCACCGCTCCCGGATCGCCCGGAGCGGACTCGGCGAGCTTCTCCATCGCCTTGCGCATCCCCCGGTCCATGTTTGTCCCGTGATCGCCGTCGCCGATCGCGGTATCGAGCTCGACAAGCTCCTGGCGGTGCTCGGCCATCTCCTGGGCGAACCTGCGCATCCAGTCGACGGTCGTGTCGCGGTTGACCGCCACCGCGGTCACGCCCCCCAGCGCATGCCGGGGGTGTCGACCGGCGCGTCCCAGCAGGCGAGCATGTCGTCGTCGAGCGCCAGCAGCGTGATCGAGCAGCCCTGCATCTCCAGCGAGGTGATGTAGTTGCCGATCAGGTTGCGCTCGATCCTCAGCCCGTGGTCGGCCGCGATCCGCGCGACCTCGGCGTACATCACCATCAGCTCGATCAGCGGCGTGCCGCCCATGCCGTTGACGAACGCGAGCACCCGGTCTCCGGACGAGAACGGCAGATCCTCCAGGATCGGCCCCATCAGCCGCTCCGCGACCTGCGAGGCCGGCCCGATCTTCTCCCGGAAGCGCCCCGGCTCGCCGTGGATCCCGATCCCGATCTCGACCTCGTCGTCGGCCAGCTCGAAGCTCGGGTTGCCCGAGGATGGCGTGGTGCAGGGGGAGAGTGCCATCCCCATCGAGCGCCCGCGGTCGTTGACCCGGCGCCCCAGCTCGGCGACCTCCTTCAGGCTGCGGCGCTGCTCCGCCGCGGCGCCGCAGATCTTCTCCACCAGCACCGTCACGCCCACCCCGCGGCGGCCGGCGGTGTACAGGGAGTCCTCGACCGCGACGTCGTCGTTGGTGAGGACGGTCTCGACCTCGGTCCCCTCGCACATCTCGGCGGCCATCTCGAAGTTCATCACATCGCCGGTGTAGTTCTTGACGATGTGCAGGACGCCGGCGCCGCCGTCCACCGCCTTGGTGGCGCTGAGCATCTGGTCCGGCGTGGGCGACGTGAACACCTCTCCGGGGCAGGCCGCATCCAGCATCCCGGGCCCGACGAAGCCCCCGTGCATCGGCTCGTGACCGGAGCCCCCACCTGAGACGATCCCGACCTTGCCCTTCACCGGTGCGTCGGCTCGGATCACGCAGTAGGGGTCGAACGTGATCCGGAGACGATCGCCGTAGGCGGCCTGCATGCCGCGCAGGGAGTCGGCGACGACCTCCTCTGGCGAGTTGATCAGCTTCTTCATCTGCCTGCTCCTTTGTCAGCGTGTCGCTCCGGATGCGCGGGCACGGCCCGCTTCCCGGCGGCGGCGCCCCCGGCCTGGCGCCGCCGCGAGGGTCGCGGCCTAGCTGCCCGGCGCCGGCCGGATCTCCTGGACCGTCTCGCCCTCGGCCTCGATCCCCGGCTTCGGTCCCTTGCGGGCCATCAGGATGTCCCGGATCGCGAAGTCGTAGAGCAGCGAGGCGAGAGCCGCCCCGATCAGCGGTCCGACGATCGGGATCCAGAAGTAGTCGTTGATGTTCCCGTAGTTGCCTGGCATCGCCTCCTTGCCCCAGCCGGCGATCCAGGCGAACATCCGCGGCCCGAAGTCACGGGCCGGGTTGATCGCGTAGCCGGCGTTGGCGCCGAACGAGATCCCGATCGCCATCACGATCATGCCGACGATGAACGGGCCCATGTTGGACCCGACCGGCAGGTTGAACTCGTCGGTGATCGCCCAGACGAACAGCGCCAGGAAGAACGTGCCGACGATCTGGTCGATCAGCGGTCCCCAGACGGTGTGGAAGTACGGTGCCGGGAACGTCGCGAAGGTGCTGTAGGTTCCCAGCGACGCGGGTGTCCCCTTGACGATCGGCGTGCACCCCTTCGCCACGCCGAGGCAGTGGCCGACCTGGTCCCAGTGGCTGATAGCGGCGTTGTAGACCAGGTACACGAGCGCGGCGCCGACG
>JAJZWB010000083.1 GCA_021846845.1 Actinomycetes bacterium
CGGCGCCGCCCCCCGAGCCGATCAAGGCCTCCTGCTTCATGCTCCACCCGGGAGGCGCCGTCAGCCGGCTGCGGGTCAGCTTCAGCGGCGACGACCGCCGGGTGCAGATCGACGGCCCCAGCCCGGACCTGGCGGTCGCGCGCCAGGACGCGCACCGGCGCTTCCTGGATGAGGCCGCGGGCCGACGGTCCGGCGCGGCCGCGTGACCGCGACCGGGCAGACGACCCAAGAGCGGACGCCACGTTCACGCTCCGATCAACCGCGAACCCGGTTGCGAACGGCCTCCGATGCCGCCAGTCCGCGCCGGATCAGAGGCAGCGTCGCGTGCTCGGGGCTGAACAGGATCGCCTCCAGGCGCGGGTTGTACTCGTAGAGCATGGGGGTCCGCGAGACGATCAGCCGCCCGAGCTCGGCCGCGATCGGATGCCGGTCCGCGAGCTCGAGCTCCGCCGCGCCCCGACGCCAGGTTGAGCCGACCTCCAGCTGGTTGAGCTTGAACTCGGCCAGCTGCGGCTGCCCCTCCATCCACAGGTGGCAGAACTGGCTGATCCGCCTCCCGTCACCGGTGTCGATGCGTCTTCCGGTGAGTGTCAGGATGTGCTCCCTTCCCTCGGCCAGGCGGCAGCGCCAGCCCGCATCGGTCTGGCTGAAGTCGATCTGCCCGATGAACTTCGGGAAGTTGTAGAAGTCGACGCCACCGCGCAGCGCCACATCGGTGGTGACAGGCAGGTGAAGGACGTGCACGTGCTGCTGTCGCATGCGAGCCGCCTGAACCATTGCCCGTCCGGGGAGGTTGGCCCTGAAGTGGGGCACGTTGAGCGGGATCGAGATCGCGAGCTCGTCGTAGGGCCCGATGTCGGTGTCCCGGTACTCCAGGCACGTGACCGCCACCGCTCCCAGGCCGGGAGCGATCCGGGCCGGAACGTAGCGGGGATCCGGCATCAGGTCACGCAGACGGCCGTACCGCGCCGCGAACACAGCCGTCATCGAGGCGCCGTCGTAGTAGAACGTCGGCGCCTTGCCCGGCTGCCCGCCGACCTCGATGTCGATCTGACGAACGTCTTCGAAGAAAGCTGAGCCGCGCATGATCGTGCCTCCTACCTGCCGCTGGGTTGACTCCGAGGCTCCCGCTGCGCCGGAGCGGCGGCATCCGCCGACCTTCCGCCGGCCGATCACCGACAACTACCGATCTGTTTCCGGCGTGTCGGCGCGGAAGGGGCTCGCCGAGCCGCTGGCATCGTCCCGCCGCCGCGCGTCGGCATCGGCGAGCCGCCGGGACGCCTTCGAGCGGCACCCGACGGCGAGCGGCACCCGATCGCGAGCGGCACCCGACGGCGAGCGGCACCCGACGGCGAGCGGCACCCGACGGCGAGCGGCACCCGATCGTGAGCGGCACCCGACGGCGAGCGGCGTCCGATCGCGAGCGGCACCCGACGGCGAGCGGCGTCCGATCGCGAGCGGCGTCCGAGCAGCGGCGAGGATGCTGTAGCTTTTGTCGCGCTACGAAATGCTTTTCCGTCATGCGGAAAACAGCCCGAGCGGCTGGCCGAGGGTGCGAGCTCCGAGGACCTGCATCGAGACTCGCCGTCGAGGCGCGGCAGCGCGTCGAGCGCACGACCAGCATTCGAGTCCCGGCAGCGCGTCGAGCGCGCTACCAGCCGTCGAGGCGCCACAGCGCACCACCGCACATGACCACGTCACCGCACATGACCAGCCGTCGAGGCGCCGACGCGTGCGAGAGCGCGACCGGCGACTCGGCGCGGGCGGCATGAAGTGGGTGCGACAATCCAGACAAGCGGTCAGACATGAGGAGAGCCATGAAGACGCGAGCGGCCGTGCTTCGGGAAGTGCCGGGCAACTGGGAGGTCTGCACCGCGGACCTGGATGCGCCCAGGGAGCACGAGGTGCTCGTGCGGATGGTCGCCGCCGGGCTGTGCCACTCCGATCAGCACTACGCGACCGGCGACAACCCTCCGGAGCACCTTCCGTTCTGTGGCGGTCACGAGGGCGCCGGCATCGTCGAGGAAGTGGGTCCGGGCGTCACCTCGCTGAAGGCCGGCGATCACGTGGTCACCTCCTTCATACCCAGCTGCGGCAGGTGCCGCTGGTGCCTGAGTGGTGACGCTGCGCTGTGCGACAACGGCGCCGGCATCAGCATCGGCAAACAGCTGGACGGGACCTTCCGGATGCACCTCGACGGCGAGCCGGTGGGTCAGTCCGCGCTCGTCTCGACGTTCTCCGAGTACAGCGTGATGCCCGAGGTGAGTGCGATCAGGATCGCCGACGACATCCCGCTCGCCATCGCGGCGCTGGTGAGCTGCGGGGTGCCCACCGGCTGGGGCTCGGCTGTGAACGTCGCGAAGGTCGGACCGGGCGACGTCGTGATCGTCATCGGCGTCGGCGGGATCGGGATCAACGCCGTGCAGGGGGCCCGTCATGCGGGGGCGTCCCGCGTGATCGCCGTCGATCCGGTGCAGCTCAAGCGGGATTTCGCCCTGCAGCTGGGCGCCACCGACGCGTTCGCGGGGCACGAGGAGGCCACGGATCTCGCCAGGTCGCTGACCAACGGCCAGGGCGCCGACGCTGCGATCGTGTGCGTCGGCGTGACGCACGGCGAGCACGTGGCCGCCGCCTTCTCGGCGATCCGCAAGGCCGGCACCGTCGTGCTCACGGGCGTGGCACCCGGGGCCGAGATCGGCATACCCGTCGGCCTCGCGGAGATGGTCTATTACAAGAAGCGCATTCAGGGGACGCTGTACGGGTCGGTGGCCCCGGCCTCGGGGATACCGCAGCTCCTGCGCTTCTGGCAGGACGGCGCGCTGCGGCTGGACGAGCTCGTCACGCGCACCTACTCGCTGGACGACATCAACATCGGCTACGAGGACCTGCTCGCGGGTCGCAACATGCGCGGTGTGATCAAGTTCGACTAGCGGCGGCGCTCGGACTGCCGCGGCACCCGGCCCGTCGCCGGGGCGCCACCGTGAACCTCCCCGAGGTCCCGCCAACGCACCTGTCAACACACGAACGAAACGGACCACTGTGACGACTATCACGCCAACGCAGGAGCAGGCGGTCCTCGCCCGCGTCCCCAAGCAGCTCTACATCGCAGGTGAGTGGCGCGACGGCGGGGCCGGCACACTGGCCGTGGAGGATCCCGCCACCGGCGAGACGCTGACCGAGATCGCCGACGCCTCCGCCGAGGATGCGCGCGCCGCGCTGGATGCCGCCGTCGCGGCGCAGGATCGGTGGGCAGAGCACCCGCCACGTGAGCGGGGAGAGATCCTTCGGCGCGCGTACGAGCTGATCATGCAGCGCTCCGACGACCTCGCGCTGCTGATGACCCTGGAGATGGGCAAGCCGGTCTCGGAGTC
This sequence comes from Actinomycetes bacterium, assembly GCA_021846845.1. Lineage (GTDB taxonomy): Bacteria > Actinomycetota > Thermoleophilia > Solirubrobacterales > Solirubrobacteraceae > Palsa-465. Next base: position 3,372 of record JAJZWB010000083.1, read on the forward strand.
CAAGGGCGAGGTGCTCTACGCGGCGGAGTTCCTGCGCTGGTTCTCGGAGGAGGCAGTGCGCATCAACGGCCGCTACGGGACCTCGCCCAATGGGCAGATGCGTCTGATGACCCTGCGCCAGCCGGTGGGACCATGCCTGCTGATCACACCCTGGAACTTCCCGCTGGCGATGGGCACGCGGAAGATCGGCCCGGCGGTCGCCGCCGGCTGCACGATGGTCGTCAAGCCCGCCAAGCAGACGCCGCTCTCGATGCTCGCGCTCGCCCAGATCCTGGAGGAGGTCGGCCTCCCCGCGGGCGTGCTGAACCTCGTGACGCCGAGCTCCGCCGGCTCGACGATGAGCGCCCTGATCGGCGATCCGCGACTGCGCAAGCTGTCGTTCACCGGCTCTACCGAGGTCGGGCGCACGCTGATGAGCCAGGCCTCCTCGACGCTGCTGCGGCTCTCGATGGAGCTCGGCGGCAACGCGCCGTTCATCGTGTTCGACGACGCCGACCTGGACGCCGCCGTCGAGGGAGCCCTGCTCGCGAAGATGCGCAACATGGGCGAGGCGTGCACCGCCGCCAACCGCCTCTACGCCCAGCGCGGCATCGCCGACGAGTTCGCCCGCCGGTTGGGGGAGCGGATTGGAGGCATGAGGGTCGGGCGTGGAACCGAGGATGGAGTGCAGGTCGGCCCGATGATCGACTCGGTTCAGCGGGCTCGTATCGCCGAGCTGGTCGACGACGCGGTCGCCCGGGGCGCCGAGGCGGTCGTCGGCGGGGGAGCGATCGACGGCCCGGGCTACTTCTTCGAGCCCACGGTGCTCGCCGGGGTGCCCGCGTCCAGCAGGCTGATGGCGGCGGAGATCTTCGGACCGGTCGCGCCCGTGATCGCGTTCGACGCCGAGGAAGAGGCCCTGGCGCTGGCCAACGACACCGAGTACGGCCTCGTCGCCTACGTCTACACCGAGAGCCTCAGGCGCGGGATACGCGTCGTGGAGCGCCTGGAGACGGGGATGGTGGGCCTCAACACGGGCCTGGTCTCCAACCCCGCGGCACCGTTCGGCGGCGTCAAGCAGTCCGGGTTCGGGCGCGAGGGCGGGGCCGAGGGGATCGACGAGTACCTGAGCACGAAGTACGTCGCGATCAGCCCGCGATGAGCTGAGCCCGCGCCCGGCCCTGGGGGCCGGGCGCGAGGGGCTTCGCCGAGAGGGGGCGGCCGCGCGGATGGCGGCCTCGGGGGGCGGGTCAGCCGCGCGGAGGGCGGCCTCGGGGGGGCGGGTCAGCCGCGCGAGGAACCGCCCGCGGGGGCCGGATGCGCCGGCGCCCGCGTGAATCGCTCGGGGACGATGATGTCCTCCGGCTTCAGCGCCGCGACCGACTCCCGGCCGAGACCGACCAGCGTCTCCGCTATCCCGGCGCGCAGGATCTCCAGGACGTTGGAGACCCCATGCTGCCCGCCGGCCGCGAGTCCCCAGAGAGCGGCGCGTCCGATCATGACCGCGCGTGCCCCGAGCGCGAGTGCCTTGACGACGTCGCTGCCGCGGCGGATGCCACCGTCCAGGAGGATCTCGACGCGGTCGCCCACGGCATCGACGACACCTGGGAGCGCCCGGATGGAGGCTGGCGTGCCATCGAGGTTGTTGCCGCCGTGGTTGGAGACCGAGATGGCGTCCACGCCGGCGCTGACCGCGTTCACGGCGTCCTGCGGGTGGGTGATTCCCTTCACCATGAGCCGGCCGTCCCACTGCTCGCGTAGCCAGGCGATGTCGTCCCAGGTCGGCGGCGGAGCCTGCATCCATTCGCCGTATGCCCCGAAGAAGGTGGGGGCCGGCTGGCCGGGACGCGCCATGTTTGGGACCGTCAGGTCGGGCGGCCCGCCCGCCCGCGCGAACCGGGCCAGCCAGAGGGGACGAACGAGGACCTCGGGCGCGAGCCTGACCATCGCGCGCAGATCCAGCGTCTCGGGGATGGCCGGGCTCCCCCAGTCCCGGCGGTGGGCGAACGTCCAGTCGAGCGTGAGGATGATCCCGCGGACGCGTCCGGCGGCAAGCTCCAGGATCTGCCCGACCCGCCCGCGGCCCATCCAGTAGATCTGCAGGAAGGTCGCCGGGTTGGCGGCAACGACCTCGGCCAGGGGCCTGCTGGCGAACGAGCTCAGCCCCATGGCCGTGCCGGCGGCCGCCGCGGCTCGTGCCACCGCCACCTCGGCTTCGGGGTGAACCGCCTGCACACCGGTCGGCGAGATCAGCACGGGCAGGGAGAGCGTCTCCCCGAGCACGGTCACGGTCAGGTCGCCGCCGGCCGGGACACCGGTGGCGATGCGCGGGAAGAAGCCGAGCTCCCCAAAGGCGGCGACGTTGTCATCGAGCGTCGCACCGCTCTCGGCGCCTGCCATCAGCGCGCCGTAGACGGATCGGGGCAGGCGGCGGCGCGCGCGGCGCTGCGCCTCGGCCACCGACTCGAACCATTCGCGGGTGCTCGCCACGTCAGGCGGACGGGACGAGATCGGCAGCGGGGATGCCGGCGACAGGGCTGTCCTCGCAGGGCCGCGGACGGGTGCGGGAGTGGTCGGCCCGGGCCGCGGGGACCGTCCGGGGCCGGGCCCGCAGCGCGTCCTCGCCATGGCCGAGCACGCACTCGGGGTCGGGCCCGTCCAGCGGCAGCCCGGTGAAGAACTTGGCGGCCATGCAGCCACCGCGACAGCTGTCGTGGAAGGCGCATCCCGCGCAGGCCCCGCCGCCCTCGGCCGACCGCAGCTCGGCGAACAGCGAGCTCTCGCGCCACACGGCGGCGAACCCGCCACCGTCACGGACGTTGCCCGCCAGGAATCGCTCGTGGATCGCGAACGGGCACGCGTAGACGTCGCCGACCGGATCGATGAGGCAGACGACCCGGCCGGCGCCGCACAGGTTCAGCCCGGGAAGCGACCCTCCATAGGGTGCGAGATGAAAGAACGAGTCGCCGGTCAGCACCGTGTCGCCGCGGCCGCTGAGCCATCGGTACAGCTCGCGCTGCTGCTCGGAGTTCGGATGCAGCTCGTCCCAGACAGCGGCGCCGCGGCCCGACGGGCGCAGGCGCGTGACCCGCAGCTGAGCGCCGTGGCTCCGGGCGATGCCCTCGAACTCGTCGAGCTGGTCGACGTTGTGGCGGGTGGCGACGACCGACAGCTTGAAGTTGCGCACGCCGGCATCTGCCAGTCGCCCCATCGCCGTGATCGCGGTCGCATACGACCCCGTGCCGCGGACGGCGTCGTTGACGGCCGCGGTCGCCCCGTCGAGCGAGATCTGGACGTCGACGCGGCCGGCCGTCGCAAGCCACGACGCCCGCTCCGGGGTGATCCGGCTCCCGTTGGTCGAGAACTTCACGCCCACGCCGTTGGCAACCGCGTGATCGACCAGCTCCCAGAAGTCTCGCCGCACCGTAGGCTCGCCGCCTCCGATGTTGACGTAGAAGACCTGCATGCGTGAGAGCTCCTCGATCACAGCCTTCGCCTCCGACGTGCTCAGCTCACGCGGATCGCGCCGCCCCGAGCTGGACAGGCAGTGCACGCACGCCAGGTTGCAGGCGTAGGTCAGCTCCCAGGTCAGGCAGATCGGAGCGTCCAGCCCCCGTGAGAAATGCTCCGCGAGCCTCATGCCGGCTCGCGATCCGGCACCGTCGCGGCTCGCCGGCCCGGCTGCCCGATGCCGGCTCGCCGCCCCGGCACCGTCATGCCGGCACGCGCGGGACGATCATCCCCGAGTCGGCGAGCGTGGTCAGAGCTTCGAAGATCGGACCGCGCTCGCCATCGACGCCCAGGGCTCGGCAGGCGTCCCGCGCGCTGGGGTGCTCGCCCAGCGCGCGCACCACCCCGACGAGCACGGGGCTCTTCAAGAACGACAGCCGCCGGGTTCCGTAGTGATACGCCAGCGCGCCGAACGGCTCGGGGCGGAGCGCCACGCTCTCGGCGAGCGACCACGCCCCCGCGACATCGAAGCTCGCGCCCATGGCGGGCTAGTAGACGCCGCACATGCCGTCGATCGACACGTCCTCGACCAGCTGCTCCTCCAGAACTCCGTCGACGGGGTCGTCCTGGGAAGGCGGCGGCACGAGGGTGTGGTCCTCGACGGTGGCTGCCGGTTGGTCGGCGGTGCGGGTCATGCTCTCTCCCGTCTGCGATAGTCGTCGAACGTCCGCTGGACCGGTTTTATCGCCTTCAGTGCCACAAGTCAATCGACTCGGACGAGGCCGCCCACCCTCCACGTCACGCGACGAGGTGGGGCGGTTCGCGCTGGGCATGTTCGACGAGCGCGGCTTTGAGCAGACCACGCTTGAGGACATCGCCCGGGGTCTCGGGATCGGACGGCGGACCCTGTTTCGCTACTTCGCCTCCAAGAACGACATGGTCTGGGGCGACTTCGACGGCGTGCTGCGCCGGCTGCGAGGGGAGCTCGCGATCCGATCTCCGGACGCGCCCTTGATGGACGCGCTGCGCGACGCGGTCATCGCTTCGAACACCTACCCGGATGAGGCGCTGCCCGAGCTGCGGACGCGCATGACGCTGATCACGACCGTACCCGCGCTGCAGGCGCATTCGATGCTGCGCTACGCCGCCTGGCGCGGCGTGGTGGCCCAGTTCGCCGCCGAGCGCCTGGGCGCGAGCGCCGAGGACCTCGTGCCCCGGAGCCTCGGCTATGCCGCGCTCGCCGCGTCCACCGCCGCCTTCACGCACTGGGTCGAGCATCCGCGTGAGGATCTGCTCACGCTCCTGGATCGCGCCTACCGGCTGCTCGCCGCCGGCTTCGATCCCGCGCGCTTTCAGCGCTAGCTTCTCTTGTTGCACCCGGTGTTAGATTCTGAACCTGTGTCCGGAGACACGGGTGCGCTGAGCTCGATGACGTCGCCCGAGGCAGGACGCGTCGCCGACGCGGTGCTGGTCGTGCCGGTCGGCGCGACCGAGCAGCACGGGCCGCACCTGCCGCTCACAACCGATACCGACATCGCGCTGGCGCTCGCGCGCCGCCTCGCCGTCCGCACGCGTGACGTGGTGATCGCGCCCGCGGTGGCGTACGGATCAAGCGGCGAGCATGCCGCCTTCCCCGGGACGCTGTCGCTCGGCAACGCGGTCACCGAGCGGCTGCTCCTCGAGCTGGGGCGATCGGCGACCCTAACCTGGAGGCGGATCCTCCTGCTCAGCGCGCACGGCGGCAATTCCGTACCGGTGCGACGGGCGGTCGCGCAGCTGCGCGCGGAGGGCCGGGACGTGCGCGCCTGGTCACCCTCCTGGCCCGGTGATGCTCACGCCGGTCACACCGAGACGTCGGTGATGCTCCACCTCGACGCCGGGCGAGTCGATCTCCGGTCCGCCGCACCGGGCGTGCTCGAGCCGCTGGCCTCGCTGATCGATGCCCTGCGATCCCGCGGCGTCCACGCGGTCAGCACCAACGGCGTTCTCGGGGATCCCACCGCGGCGGACGCCGGCCACGGCCGCCGCCTGCTCGACGCCGCGACCGAGGAGCTCGTGGTCCTGGTCGACGCATGGACGCAGACCGCCGGATGAGCGCGCGGGTGAGCGTCGTACTCGGTGCCGGACGGGGCATCGGTGCGGCCACCGCCGAGCGGCTGGCCCGGCGCGGCGACGCCGTCGTGCTGGTCGACAGGGCCGGAGACGATCGCAGGCTGAGCTATTCGATGGCGTCGACCTCCGACCTGGAGCGGGCGCAGGCGGCGACGCGGCGCGCCGCCGCCGCCGCGGGCGCAGGCGGCGACGGCGACGGCGACGGCGACGGCGACGGCGACGACCGGGTGATCGCGCTCAGGGCCGACGTGACCGATCCGGCCGCCTTGAGCAGCGCCCTGGAGACCGCCGAGGCCCGCTTTGGCGGCATCGACGCGATCGTCGTGACCGCCGGCGTGATCGCGGGGGGCGTGCCGCTGTGGGAGATGCCGCACGCGGAGCTCCGCGCCGTGATCGAGGTGGACCTGGAGGCAGTCATCACGGCAGCCCGGCTGGGGATCCCGGCCCTGCTGCGACGACCGGCCCCTCGCAACGGCCGATTCATCGCGGTCGCCTCCACCGCCGCCTCCCGCGGGCTGCCGATGCTCGCCGCCTACTGCGCGGCCAAGGCCGGCGTCGTAGGGCTCACGAGGGCGCTCGCCGCCGAGCTGCGCGGCACCGGCATCACCGCCAACACCGTCAGCCCCGGCTCCACCGACACCGCCATCCTGGAGCAGAGCGCTCGCCTCTACGACCTGCCGAGCGCCGCGGCGTTCGCCGCGCAGCAGCCGATCGAGCGCCTCATCCGACCCGAGGAGGTCGCGGCCGTCATCGCCCACCTCGCCGGCCCCGACAGCGGAGCCATCACCGGCGCCGACCACGCCGTGGACGGCGGGCTGGCGATCTAGGCACCGTGACCGGTGGCACCGCCGCCCATCCATCGCCGGGGCTCCGCGTGCGCCTTGCCCCGGGCTCGATCCTGCGGGATGAGGGTCGACGCGTGGCCGGCGGCGCGCCTTTTCGACTCGTGCGCCTCACCGAGGGCGGGGCCGCGCACCTGCGCCGCTGGCGACAGGGCGACCGGGTCGGCGACGAAGCCGGCGCTCGCGCCCTCGCCCGGCGACTGCTCGACGCCGGCATCCTGCTCAGCGACGGCGCCCCGCCGACGCCGGACGCCGAGGCGGACGTGATCGTCCCCGTACACGATCGAGCGGACCAGCTGGAGCGGTGTCTGGCGTCGCTCGGCGAGCACCGGCGGCTGGCGATCGTGGTCGATGACGGATCATCGGATCCGAGCGGCATAGCCGCCGTCGCCGCTGCACACGGCGTGAGGCTCGTTCGCCTGCCACGCAACCGGGGGGCGGCCGCGGCGCGCAACGCCGGCCTGAGCGCCACCACGCGGCCGCTCGTCGCGTTCGTCGACAGCGACGTCACCGTCGAGCCCGGATGGCTGGCCCGGCTGCTGGGGCATTTCGAGGACCCGGCCGTCGCCATGGCCGCACCGCGCGTCCTCCCCGCGCGCGACGCCGGCAGCGGATGGCTCGCCACCTACGAGAGCCGTCACTCCCCTCTGGACATGGGGCCGACGCCCGGCGACGCCGGACCCGGGAGACGGGTCCCCTACGTGGTCAGCGCAGCTCTCGTCGCCCGGCGCTCGGCCATCGGCTCGGGCTTCGTGGAGGCGCTCAGCATCGGCGAGGACGTCGATCTGTGCTGGCGCCTGACCGCCGCGGGCTGGCGCGTCGTCCACGACCCGCTCGCCGCGGTCCGTCACGACCACCGGGTCAGGCTGGGGCCGCTCGTTCGCCGTCGCTGGACCTACGGCCGCTCCGTCGGCCCGCTGGCGCGGCGCCATCCGACCAGCCTGCCGCCGTTGCGCGCGAGCGCGTTCACCTCCGGCGCGCTGGCGGTCGCCACCTCAGGGCGACCGCTGGCCGCGCTCGGGATCGTCGCCGTCCGCGGCGCGACCCTGAGGCGGCAGCTGCGAGGCGACACCGAGCTCGCAGCGCTCGTCACGGGACAGGACCTGTGGTCGACGGCCGTCGCCACCGCCCGCGCGCTGCGCCGCGCATGGGCGCCCGCGCTCGCGTGCGCAGCGGTGCGCGCCCCGCGCGCACGCCGCATGGTCGCCCTGGCTCTCGTGCTGCGACTCGCAGAGCAGGATCGGCCTGCGCTCCGCCACCTTCCCCTGGCGGTCCTCGACGATCTCCTGGCCGCGCTCGCGCTGTGGGCGGCCTGCGCCGAGCACCGCGTGCTTGACCCCCTGCTCCCCCGCCTGCGCCGGTGACGAGCTTCCCCTGTTTCCAGGACGCGGCCCGAGATGACCTTCCAGGACGCGGCTGGCGATGACGAGGCGCCGGATCCCCACGGTGTTCCCGGCGATGGAGCTAGCCGGACTCGAACCGGCGACCTCCTGGGTGCGATCCAGGCGCTCTCCCAACTGAGCTATAGCCCCGAGCGGCGGCCTGCTGCCGCACGGAATTGACCGCACCAGTGTAGTCGCATGAGCCGGAGCGGGACCGGCGCGACGGTCGCTCCGGCGGCGCCGCGGCACGCAACCGCGCGACCGTACGAGCCGGCGATCGACCGATAGGCTGAGCTGGCGGGAACGATGAGCTTTCGCGCGCGCCTGACCAGCTTCTTCTTCTTGATCGTCGTGATCCCGATGATCGCGGTCGCGATACTCGTGTTCAGGCTGATCGACTCAAGCCAGGCGAGCAAGTCCGACGCCCGGGCCAGCGGCGTGGCCGCGGCCGCCGCCAACGTCTACCGCCGCGCGAGCGTCCAGGCCAGCTTCGCCGCGCGCGCCGTCGCCGAAGAGCTGGCGGCCACGCCGGCCTCCCAGCTGGGCTCTCGCCTGAGTGGTCTCATGAGCCGGGACGCGCTGGCACGAGCGACCGTCTCGGTCGGCGGCCGGGTGATCGTCGACTCAGGCGACCGGACCGCGGTGGCGCCCGGGATCGCGGTCATGGCTGGCTCGATCGGCCATCCTCAGCGGACCTTCGAGGTCTCGCAGCTGACGTCGACCCAGTACGCGCAGGAGATCTCGGGCCCTCAGATCGGGGTCGTCGTGCGCTCCGGGCAGCGGACGCTCGCCTCGACGCTCGCGGGCGCGACAGATCTCAGGCTCCCAGAGCACAGAGGCGCCGTGACGCTCGGGTCGATCAGCTATCGGGTCGCGACGCAGACCTTCCCCGGCTTCGGCACCGACCGTGTGACCGTCTCGGTGCTGTCGAACCTGTCCGACAGCTCGGTCGCCCAGGACCGCGAGCTGGCGACGGCCTTCATCGCCGGGTTCGTCCTGCTCGCGCTGTTCTTCGCGATGCTCTCCTCACGCGCTCTGCAGGGCCAGCTTGGCAGGTTCCTCGAGGCAGCCAGGCGCCTGGGCGCCGGAGACTTCTCCTCTCCGGTCCCGACCTCGGGCCGCGACGAGTTCGCCCAGCTCGGGGAGGAGTTCAACAACATGTCACGCGAGCTCGAGCGGCGCCTCGGCGAGCTTGAGCAGGAACGCGCTCGGGTCCGCAAGTCGATCCGTCGCATCGGGGAGGCGTTCGCGTCCGGTCTTGACCGCGACGCGCTGCTCCAGCTGGCGCTGCGGACGGCGATGGACGCGACCAACGCCGATCGGGGACGCGTGAGCGCCCGTCGCAACGCCGCCCAGCCGCTGGAGGAGATGATGCACCTGGGCCGTCTGGAGGGCCTGGAGGAGGCCGTCTACGAAGCCGAGCGCCGGGCGCTCGAGGGCGATGGCACCGGCGAGGCGGGCGACGGCTCCGTCAGGCTCGCCTCGGTGGCGCTCGGCCCGATCGCGCCGGGAGGTCCGACGCACGGGCTGATCACCGTCTGCCGCACCGGACGGAGATTCAGCGAGGACGACATCGAGCTGCTGCGCTCGCTGGCGGCGCAGGCCACGCTGGCGCTCAGGAACGTCACGATGCACCACGACATCCAGCGCCAGGCGGTCACGGACGACCTCACCGGCCTGGCCACGCACGGTCGCTTCCAGGAGCTGCTGGACACCGAGATGGAGGAGGTCCGCCGCTACCGCTATCCGGTCGGGCTGATCATGCTGGACATCGACGACTTCAAGGCGATCAACGATCGCCACGGCCACCAGCAGGGCGACCGGGTGCTGCGCGCCGTCGCCGACACGCTGCGTGCGACATCCCGCGATGTCGACACCGTCGCACGCTACGGGGGCGAGGAGATGTCCGTGGTCCTGCCGCACACCAACCTCGATGGCGCCTACGAGATGGCCGAGCGATGCCGGCTGGCGGTCCAATCACTGCGGATCCCGCTTCTCGACGGGGGCGAGCCGCTCAGCGTAACGGTCAGCGTCGGGGCGGCGAGCTGCACCGACGGCGACAAGGACGGCCTCATCGCGGCAGCCGACGCCGCGCTCTACACCGCCAAGCGCGAGGGCAAGAACCGAACCGTTAAGGCGACCCAAACGGCCGCCGAAGTGGCCGGCGGCGAGTAGGCTTCTGGCATGGGTCTTCTTGACGACGCGATCCGAGAGCACCTTGAGCTCAAGCGCCGGCGAGGCGCGGACCCGGCCGAGGTGGAGCGGGCCGAACGGGAGGCGCTGGGCCCGGTGAGGCGCAGCCCAGAGCCGATCGACGATCCCGATGCGTTCGAGCGACGCGGCTCCCGACGCATTGAAGTCGGGGCCTACGATCACGATTCCGAGGCGGATTTCGTCGACGACGAGCCGGGCTTCGATGACGAGCCCGACCTCGACTTCGACGAGGAGCACGACCTCGATTTCGCCAGCGACGGGGCTCCTCCCCCGCGGTTCGCCTATGACCAGGCGGCCGACGACCTGCAGGACGTGGAGCCCGAGCAGAGCGTCGGGCAGCACCGGCTGGAGCGGGCGTCGGCGGGCAACCGCGCGCCGGATCTCTCCTTCGAGGATGAGACGTCCGAGTTCCAGATCGAACACGCCCCCGGTCACGGGCGGGTCCAGGGGCCGGCGGATGGCGACGAGGACGTGCTTGAGGAGACGCCGGAGTTCCTCCAGGACGCTCCCGAACACGATCGCCTCTGGTTCGAGCAGCGCCCCCCGCGGGACTTCGACTTCGACCGCTGAGCTGATCGCATCGCTGCGCGCGGGCGGCATTCGTGCCGACCGCGACCGCTGGGAACATCCCACCGGGGCTGCTCAAGCTCGCCTGCAGACCCGGGCCGCCTGACTGTGCCGGTCCACCCGACCGATCCCACCCACCGACCGGCCCGGGCCGGGCCGACACGAGATCACCGTCGCTCGCAGGGATCCGGGTCCCCCGGTCTGGTCCTAGACTCCACCCCCGAGGGGCCATAGCTCAGCTGGGAGAGCGCCTGCTTTGCAAGCAGGAGGTCGCCGGTTCGATCCCGGCTGGCTCCACTCACCCGAAGTGCTTGGCGCGGTCGCCGAGCGCGACTTACCGTCCCATGAGCCGTGCCAGGAAGCCGCCCTGCGTGGCTCTGGAAGCTCGGGACGCCTTGATCTCTGCGGCTGAATGGCCCTTGCAGCGCTGCGCCTTGGGGACATTGGCAAGCACTTGGTCTACGTGGCGCCCGCACCCGCTCCAGGTGGTCTTGTGGCAGATGCTGCATCTGACGGCATGGCACATGTTCGGTTCTTCTCCGAGTGTTGCGGCTGTGTGAATAGCGATGTGGCGTCGCCAACCACGCCACTATATACCCCTCCACCACTGTTGAGTTGTTGTAGTCGGCAGGAAGGCGCTGCGAGCTCCGGGGCGATGCGCGAGATCGGTAGGCATCCGCAAAGGGCGTGGCACTCGCGGTTCAGTCCGGGGCGGCAAGGGCCGACAACCGATGGCGGGTGCGTGATGAGGTGTCTTCGCGGGGTGGTTCTGCAGACGGTCGTCTTGATCCTCATGCTCATCGTGGGGTCAACGGCGATGGCAGACAGCGGCACGATCGCGGGGGCGCCCATGGATGACGAGAGCGGATCGCTCCGGGAGGAGGCGTGAACATGCACAGAGCCGACCTCGTCGCAGATCCGTCGCCAGGAGCTGACCCCGGGGGTCCACCGGCGCCGACATTTTGCTGCGCGCCCACCTCGCGACGCAGCGTCAGCTTCGGCGGGTGGCTCACATATCGATCGCGGATCAGGCGCCAGCGTCATCGAAGCTGATCAGCGGGTGGTTCTCGCGGAGGTATTCGGCGAACAGCGGAACGGTGAAATCGAGCTGGCCGCGGCGCGGTGACCAGATGATCCCCTTCTGGATCAGGCTGTCGCGGTGAATCGAGACGCCGCGCTGATCCCTGGCCCCGTAGGCACGGGCTGCGTCGGCGGAGCGGTAGGGCGGGTCCCCGAGCGAGGCCAGCGCCGCGAGGTAGCGCTGCTCGGCATCCGTCGCGAGCGCAAAGCGGGTGCCGAAGAAGCTGCGCGCAAGCGAATCGGTGACGATCTCGCGGACGGCCGCGACGTCGGCGACCGTGATCGGCGAGCTCTCCGCCTCGTTCCAGAGCTCCAGCCCGTATTCCTGGATGAAGTACGGGTAGCCGGCCGCCTCCTGCACCACCTGGAGTGCAGCCTCCTTCTCGAACTCGACCCCTCGGGTCGCGGCCGGCGCGATCAGCGCGGTGCGTGCAGCCGCGTCGCTGAGCCGCCCGAGTTCGTGGTACTCGAACAGGCGATCGGCATAGGGCTTGGCCGACATCAGCCGGACCTGGAGGTCGGGCAGGCCCGCTGCGACCATCGCGACCGGCAGGGCGTTGCGGCTGATCGCCTGGAACGCGATGCAGATCGCAGCCAGCGACGGAGCGTCGAGGTTGTGCATCTCGTCGATCAGGAACAGCGCGCCCGTGCCGGTCGCACGGGCGACCTCGCCGATCTCTGAGATCAGGTCGGTGAGATCCTGTTCGGGATCGCCCGAGTCCGCAACCCCCGACGCAGCGTCCACGTCGAGCTTGAGCCGGATGCCCGACGGCACCGCCATGCTGAACGCCTTGACGACACCCAGCGCGCGCTCGACACGCTCCCTGACGCGATGGCGACGGCTCATCTCACGCAGCAGCCGCGCGGCCATCCGCGCGAAGGTGACGCGGAAGTCAGGCTGGGAGCCGACCTCCTGCACGTCGGTGGTCGCCCAGCCGGCTTCGCTGGCCAACATGTCGATCTCCATCAACAGCACGGTCTTGCCGACGCCGCGCAGGCCCGAGTAGATCAGGCTCCGCTCATAGCCACCCTCGGCGAGCCGCTCTATCAGCGCCTGGAAGTTCTCAAGGTCGCCATCGCGGCCTGCGAGATTGGGCGGCTTGCGGCCCGCCCCTGGCGTGTAGGGGTTCTCGCGCTTCTGCATCCGGGGTGGAGTCTACGATTTTCTATGGTCCCTTTGTCTCTCGATAGACAACGGCAGAGAGACCGGTCAGCGCGGTGGTCAGGAGGGATAGACCGAGCCGACCTCAAGCAGATGCCAGCGCCGTTTGACCCTGGCGGCAACGATGAACACCATCCACCCCCGGCCGGGCGAGATCGCTGGCGCGCTTCGGCACCTTGAACGGGCCGATATCGCCCTCGAATGCTTGCCGGTGACGGCTCCCGCGGTCTTGAGCAGCTCCTGGCCGGCCATCACCTTGCGCACCATGAAGTAGCCCAGGAACTCCGACAGGTGCTCCGGGATCTTCTCGGGCCCGAACTGGTGGCAGAACGCCTGCTCGTCGCCGGCGTCATAAGCCGCGTTGACGCGCTTGGCCTCCGGATCGCTCAGCGATATGTAGCCATGGCTATCGAGGCTGTGACGCAGCAGCCGGTCACGTCCCGATAGTTGCGACAGGTCCGGTCCGACAGACGCTTGCGCTGCTCGGCCAAGAACGCATCCAGAACCTGGTCGATCGTTTCGGCCTCGTTGCATCGCGCCTGCTCGAAGACGCAGAGCGGTTCGAACCGCCCCACCGCGACGTCTCAGCGACCCAGGTCTCCTGAGCGACCATCGACGCGCGGGGTGACCTTGAAGCCGGTCACTTGCAGCCGCCCCCGGCTGCATCGTCGGCTTTGGCGCCAGACCGGTGTCCGCTGGCCCCGCGGCATCCGCCCTGCGCCGCAGCGCATGGACGCCGAGGCAGGGGCCGGGGTCGCTTCACGCATCGCGCGCTGGTGATAGGTCCTTCAGGACCGCCCGGGACCGATGCGATCCGCTGCGATGGGCGCGGTGCCGGCGAAACCTGGTCCTCGTCGCGACCGTGGGGCGCTGCAGCAGCCCGTTCTCCAGCGCTGAGACCACCACGCGCCGTGCGGCGGTGCCCGCTGGGAGGATCAGCGCCGCAGCGCCGGCGTGGCGACCCAGCACTCGCTGGACGTTGCCGCGGTGGTTGCCGAGCGTCACGCTGACCTCGTATCCGGAGGCGCCGCGCGCACGGTCAAACACGACCAGGACCGCGCGACCGATCTGCTGGTAGCTCGCGCTCCTGACGTGCGGGTGCGCCGGCTGCGGGGGGG
>JAJZWB010000210.1 GCA_021846845.1 Actinomycetes bacterium
CTGCACCCTACGCGTGCTGACAGGGTGCGCTCATCGCGCCGCCCTGGCGGCAAGCGCGCGCATGTCGACGCCGGCTGCGTGACGGTCCCAGACCCGCTCGGGGTCGAGGCGCTTCAGGAGCGACTTCTGGATCTTCTCGGTCGCCGGGCTCCGCGGGAATTCCTCGAGGATCTCGATGTACCGCGGGACGCTCGACGGAGGCAGATCCCGGAGCAGCGCGGCGAGGAGCTCGACCTCGTCGATACGCGCTCCTGGGCGCGGGACGACGCAAAGCTTGACCTCGTCGTCCAGCGACAGGCCGGAAGGCACCCCGACGGCGGCGGCCAGCGCGACGCCGGGATAGCGCTGCGCCACCATCTCGATCTCGTATGAGGACACGTTCTCGGCGCGCCGCCTGATCCGCTCGCTCGACCGGTCGACGAACGAGACGTAGCCGTCCTCGTCAATACGGGCGAAGTCGCCGGAGTGGAACCAGCCATTACGGAAGGAGGCCACCGTCTGCTGGGGTGCGTCGATGTAGCCCTGGAAGATCGTGAACGGAATCTTCGCCCGCACCAGGATCTCGCCGATCTCGCCGGTCGGCACGGGCAGATCAGTCGCCGGATCGGCGATGCGGACCTCGAACCACTCGTCGCACACCTTGCCGCAGGAGCCGTGGCGGTGCCGTTCGTGCTTGGGCTGCCAGATCGGGTTGTCGACTTCCGTCATTCCCCACAGCTCCATGAGGTGCACGCCGAAGCGCTCGACGAAACGGTCGCCGATGCCGGCAGGGATCGGCGCCGACGACATCCGCCGCAGGGGATTATCGCGGTCGTCCGGGCGCTCCGGCGTCTGGAACAGGAGCTCCGTCATCGGCCCGTGACTCATGGCCGCCGTCACACCGTGACGGCGAATGTCGTCGAGCCACGTGGAGGCTTCGAAGCGCTCGCGCAGGACGACCCGGCATCCCGCCAGGATGCAGCTCAGCACCGTCATGAATTTGCCCGCGATGTGGAACAGCGGATGGCAGCAATAGAAGGTGTCGTCGGCGGTCAGGTCGAACTGCCGTACGGTCGTGAGCGCCTCGAGATAGGCCTGCGCGTGCGGAAGCATGGCGCCCTTGGGCGGCCCGGTGGTGCCGGAGGTGTAAATCACGGTCGCCAGGTCGCTGAAAGCCGGACCCTGCGGATCCTTCCCCGGCCGCCGCAGGAACGCACGCCACGAACCACCGCCCGGCTCGTCCATCACGACGACCCCCGGCTCGACGTCGAACGAGAAGGCGACGTCGCGAAGCGTATCGAGCACCGCGGTCGTTGCGAACATCAGCCGCGGGCGCGCCGTGCGGAGAACATGCGCAAGCGAGTCCCCACGAAGCGCGGGGTTGATCCAGACGTCGGCCGCGCCGCTGAGCGCGACACCGAGCCACACCAGCAGGGCCTGCCGGGAGTTGACCGCCATGATTCCCACGCGGTCGCCGCGGCCGAGACCTATGCCGGCGAGCACGCGCGCGACGGCTGACGCCTGCCGCAGCGCCGCGCCATAGGTGAGAACATCCTCCGGGACGTCGCCGACCAGGAACACCGCATCCGGCGTCTGTTCGGCGCGCTGTCGGATCACGGCCGCCACGGTCCACTTGTCCAGATCGGGAGGTATGGTCGCGTTGCTCATGCTCGCGCCGCCTCGTCCACGATTACCAAGCCCTTGGTCTCCGGCAATGTCCACAGGAAGATGAGCGCGAGCGCGGAGGCGCAGATCCCCACAGTCGCGATTGCGGTCCCCAGCCCGAGCGCTGCGGTGATGCCACCCACCATGGTGGTCGCCAACCCCGAAATACCGCGACCGGCGCTGTAGGAGAAGGCCTGCCCGGTCGCCCGGATCTCGGTCGCGTGCAGTTCGGCAAGATATGCCCCCAGTCCCGCGGTCTGGCCCGCGGCGAAGAAGCCCAGCGGAAAGGCGGCCAGGATGGCGCCGATGGTCCCGCCAATCGGGAGCAGCAGGAACATGACGATCGCCAGCGTGCTGCCGACGAAGTAGATCGAGAAGGTCAGCCGGCGACCGATGTGATCGTGGATGAACCCGGCGACAACGTATCCGCACAAGGAGCCGAGGATCGCGACCCAGACGTAGACCGATGTCCCGCTGACCTTCAGGCCGCGCTGACCCGCGAGGAACAGCGGCAGAAAGGTGAACACGGAATAGTAGATCGACTGGCACGCGGCCGCGAGCAGCGTCGCCCGGAGGGTTGTGAACCATTGCGTGCCGCGAAACAGCAACCGCAGCTTGGTCTCGCTTTTCGCGGTCAGCTTCACGTTGTCGTGGACGCGCGTGCGCACGTAAAGCGCAAGGAACGCAGGTGCGATGCCGACGAGGAAAAGGGCCCGCCAGGACCAGTTGGCGGTGAACAACGCATCCGCGATGACGTAGAGGAGCCCCGCGGCGGCCCAGCCGAGGGCATAGCAGGCTTGCAGGATACCCATGATGCGCCCGCGCTTGCCCTCCTGGGCGAACTCGGCCAGCATCGCAGCGCCCACGCCCCATTCGGCACCGAACGCCGCGCCCGCAACGCTACGCCAGATCGCGAGCTGCGTGAAATCCTGCGCGGTCGCGCACATTGCGGTCGATACGGAGTAGGCGAGGATGATGAAGACGAGCACCCGCGCTCGGCCGAAGCGGTCCGCGAGGATACCGCCGAGGATGCCGCCAACTGCGGAAGTTGCCAGGCTCAGCGAGGCGATGTTCGCGATCTGGTCCCGCGACAGCAGCAGGCTCGACATGATCGCCGGCGTGACGAAGCTGTACATCATCCAGTCCATGCCATCGAGGCCCCAGCCGAGGCCGGCGCCACGGAAGGCGCGACGTCCTGCGGCAGTGAGACCGGTAAAGCGCATCACGAAGTCGGGCTCTTGCTCCGACTGGATGGCCGGCTCTGTCGCCGTCAACTGCATCCCAATTTCGCCAACACGCACCAATGCCTCCCCTGCTGTTGTTTCGTCACCGCCAGTCGCATAGGTGCGGGTCTGATAGTACTTTAAAAATAGTACG
>JAJZWB010000084.1 GCA_021846845.1 Actinomycetes bacterium
CGATGTCCTCAGCCGTCCGGCGCGCATCGGATCATCCAGGTCGTGAGCTGGCGATCGACGCGGGCAAGCGGTCGCGGCAACCGACGGGTGGCCGTGATCGACCTGGGCTCGAACTCGTGGCGGCTGGCGGTGTTCACCTACGCCGACCCGCCTCACCCATGGTGGAAGCAGACCGATGAGCTGTTCGAGACGGTCCGGATCGGAGCCGGCCTGGCGGCGACAGGCCGCCTGAGCGACGACGCGATCGCGCGCGGCCACGAGACGCTGGACGTCTTCGCCCGCTTCTGCGCCGCCGGCAGGCTGGACGTCGATGACATCCACGTCGTCGCCACCAGCGCGATCCGCGACGCGGTCAACGGACCTCCGTTCCTGGCCGAGGCCTCCCGCCGCACCGGGCTGCACATCGAGACGCTGTCGGCCCACGAGGAGGCGCGCCTCGGCTACCTGGCGGCGGTCAACACGACCACGCTGATCGACGGGGCGGTGCTCGACATCGGCGGTGGGAGCATGCAGCTGACCCACGTCGTGGGGCGCCGCGAGCGCGAGCTCGCGTCGTTCCCGCTCGGCGCCCTGCGGCTGACCGAGGCCTTCCTGCCCGGCGGGGGCCCCGCGCGCCGCAAGGACCTGGCGAGGCTGCGAGCGCACGTCGAGGGCTCGCTGTCGGGCCTGGACTGGCTCGCCGATTCGGGCCCGCGCCTGGTCGGCGTCGGCGGCGCGGTGCGCAACCTGGCGGCAGCCGCGCAGGCCGCCGACTCGCTCGACGTCGGGATCCAGGGCTACGTGATCGAGCCGGCGCTGCTCTCCGAGCTCGTCGACCGGCTCGCGCGGCTGCCGGTGTCCGAGCGACGGCTGCCGGGGATCAAGCCGGGCCGGGCCGACATCATCCTCGCGGCAGCCGTGGCGCTGGACGCGGTCGTCTCGCTCGGCGGATTCCAGGGCCTGGAGGCGACCGAGGCCGGACTGCGCGAGGGGGTGTTCTTCGCGCGTGCGCTGCCTGACGGGCCGGAGCCGCTGCTGCAGGACGTGCGCGTCGCCTCGGTGCGCAACCTGGCCGTGCAATACGAGTCCGACATGGCCCACGTGGAGCACGTCGCCAAGCTGGCGCTGGAGATGTTCGACTCGCTGGTCGCCGCCGGCATGTTCGAGCCGCTCGAGGGAGAGCGCGAGCTGCTGTGGGCGGCATCGCTGCTGCACGACGTCGGGATGACGATCTCCTACGACGACCATCACAAGCACAGCCGGTACCTGATCGAGAGCCTCGACGTCCCCGGCTTCGATCCCCGTGAGCGGGCGCTGATCGCCCAGATCACCCGCTACCACCGAAAGGGGGTGCCGAAGCTGGGCGCGATCGCACCTCTGACCCGCGCGGGCGACGAGCGGCTGCTGGACCGCTGCTCGGTGATCCTGCGGCTCGCCGAGCACCTGGAGCGCGGGCGAGACCAGTCGGTCTCGGCGGCGCGGCTGGACACCAACGGCGACGGCGTCGACCTGCACCTGATGGCCGGCGGCGACCTCACCCTTCCCCGCTGGAGCGTCGAGCGCTACGGCGACGACCAGGCATTCGAGCGGGTGTTCGCACGCAGGCTGGTCATCGGGTGAGAGCGACTGGTCACCGGGCGTGAGCTGCCGTACTGTTTGCGCTCGATGATCTGGCTGCTCAGACACGCCGACGCGGCCCCGGGACAGCCTGACGAGGCACGCCCCCTGACCCGAAAGGGCGAACGCCAGGCGCGAGCCGCCGGGCTGGCGCTGGCGCGGCTGGGTGTGCGCCTGGACGCCTGCCTGACGAGCCCCAGGGTCAGGGCGCTGGAAACGGCGCGACTGGCCTGCGAGCCGCTCGGACTCTCCCCCATCGTCACGCCGGAGCTGGACGGCGACCCGTTCGAGGCCGAGCGCCTCGCCGCCGGGCTCGGCGAGGTGCTGCTGATCGGACACAACCCGTCGATGCAGCAGTCCCTCCACGACCTCACCGGAGCGCGGGCGCGGCTGCGAAAGGGCGCCGTCGCGGCCGTCGCGGAGCGTGAGCTGGAGCTGCTGCTCGGTCCGGCCGAGCTGGCCGCGATCGCCGGAGAGCCGAGCCGGTGACGGACGCCGGCTCGGGGATCGCGGCCGCCGAGCAGCCGCCGACGCCCAGACGCTGGCCCCACACCAATCGGGAGCTGTCCTGGCTGGACTTCAACGACCGCGTCCTGCAGCTGGCGGAGGACCCCGACCTGCCGCTGATCGAGCGGCTCAAGTTCCTGGCGATCTTCGTCACCAACCTGGACGAGTTCTTCATGATCCGCGTGGCGGGGCTGCACGATCAGGTCGACGCGGGCGTCGATGCGCGCGGCCCCGACAGGCTCACCCCGCACGAGGTGCTCACGCGGGTCCACGATCGGGTCCGCGCGCTGGACCGCCGCCACTCCGAGCAGTTCGCCCGGGTGGCTCGCCCCGAGCTGGCGGAGCACGGTGTGCGGATCGTCGGCTGCGAGCAGTCGGGCGCGCCCGCCGAGCTGATCGAGCGCCACTTCCGGGAGCAGATCTTCCCGGTCCTGACCCCGCTCGCGGTCGGCCACGGCAGGCCGTTCCCGTACATCTCCAACCTGTCGCTGAGCCTGATCGTGAGGCTTCACGACCCGGACTCCGACCAGGACGCGTTCGCACGGGTCAAGGTCCCCAAGGAGGTCCTGCCGCGGTTCGTGGAGATCGAGACCGACACGTTCATCCCTCTGGAGGATGTGATCGCCCGCCACCTGGACTCTCTGTTCCCTGGCATGGAGATCATCAGCCACGACCTCTTCCGGGTGACGCGCGATGCCGACTTTGAGGTCTCCGACGAGGCGGACGACCTGCTGCAGGCGGTCGAGAACGAGCTGCGGCGCCGCCGCTTCGGGGAGGTCGTGCGGCTCGAGGTCGGCGCCGGCATGGACCCGGCCCTGCGAACGCGGCTGATCGAGTGGCTGGACGTCGACGAGATCCAGGTCTACGACGTGGACGGGCTGCTCGATCTCGGCGACCTGTGGCAGATCGTGTCCGTGAAGGACAGAGCCGACCTGCGCTGGCCCGGCTGGACGCCGCTCACGCAGCCGGGGCTGGTCACCGCGCAGTCGGAGGGCAACGGGCAGCCCGACCTGTTCGCGATGATGCGCGCCGGCGACCTGCTCGTGCACTACCCCTATCAGTCGTTCACGACGAGCATCGAGCGGTTCGTCACCCAGGCGGTCGACGACCCCAACGTCCTGGCGATCAAGATGACCGTGTACCGGACATCGGACGATTCGGCGCTCGTTCCGTCGCTGATCGAGGCGGCGGAGAAGGGCAAGCAGGCGGTCTGCCTGGTGGAGCTCAAGGCTCGGTTCGAGGAGCGACAGAACATCCGCTGGTCGCGAGCGCTGGAGGAGGCCGGCGCGCACGTCGTGCACGGGATCCCGGGGCTCAAGACGCACGCCAAGGCGATCCTGATCGTCCGCCGCGAGCGTGGCACGGTCCGCAACTACGTGATGATCGGGACCGGCAACTTCCACGCCAAGAACGCCCGGCTGTACGAGGACTTCGGGTTCTTCACGACCGACCGCCAGATCGGCGAGGAGGTCGCCAACCTGTTCAACACGCTGACCGGCTACGGGCACCCTGAGCCGCAGGAGAAGACGCTCGTGGGGCCCACCTGGCTGCGCCAGCCGCTGATCGAGGAGATCGAGCGCACGGTCGCCGCCCACCTAGACGGCCTCGAGACGCGGATCGTGATGAAGATGAACGCGCTCGTGGACCGGGCGATCATCGAGGCTCTCTACAGCGCCTCCCAGGCCGGCGTGCCGATCGACCTCAACGTGCGCGGGATCTGCTGCCTGGTCCCGGGGCTGCCCGGTGTGTCGGACACGATCGAGGTGATCTCGGTCGTCGGGCGCTTCCTGGAGCACAGCCGGATCTACTCGTTTCACCGCGGCGACGAGCACCGGTACTACATCGGCTCGGCTGACCTGATGCCACGCAACCTCGACACGCGCGTCGAGCTGCTTGTTCCGATCGAGCGCCCGGAGCTCCAGTCAGAGCTGCAGGACACGCTGGACCGCTGCCTCGCGGACGACACGTTCGCCTGGACGCTGGGGCCGGACGGCGTCTGGACGCGACGCGGCGGTCGGACCCGCAGCGTGCACGCCGAGCTGATGGAGCGGACGCTCTCGCTGGCAGCCAGCGCGGGCTCCTGAGCCCTCCGCTCGCCGGTCGGCCGGCTCGTCCCCTCGGCCGGCTCACCCGGTCGGCCGGCTCGTCCCCTCGGCCGGCTCACCCGGTCGGCCGGCTCGTCCCCTCGGCCGGCTCTCACCCGGTCGGCCGGCTCACCCGGTCGGCCGGCTCGTCCCAGCGGCCGGCTCACCCGTGCCGCACCTCCCGTTCGTGCCGCGCTGGCGCGCAGCCCGTCACGCCCCGCGCAGCCCCGCCGCCCACGCGGCCCGCCCCGCGGTCGCGGGGCGGGCCTGGCGCGGAGGGTCCGTCAACCGGCGGGAACCTGGGAGGGCCTGACTCCCAGCTTGATCTGGACCTGCTTGGTCTGCCCGGAGTGCCTGACCGTCAGCGTCACGGTCTGGCCGGGGTTGTAGGTGTCGATCGTCGCGATGAACGCCTCTGTCGACGCGACCGGCCTGCCGTCGATCGCGGTGATCACGTCGCCGACCTGCAGGCCCGCCTGAGACGCGGGCGTGTTGGGCGTGACGAGCAGGATCTGCGCGCCGCCGGTCGTCGTGCCGGCCAGCTCCACCCCGACGTAGGCGTGCTGGACCCTCTTGCCGGCGATGATCTCGTTGGCGACTCGCGCGTCCTCGTTGATCGGGGTGGCGAACCCGACCCCGGAGCTCGACGCCTGACCGGTGGTGGTCGTGTTGTTGGTCTCGATCTGGTCGTTGAGCCCGATCACCTGCGCGTTGCCGTTCAGCAGCGGGCCACCCGAGTTGCCGGGGTTGATCGCCGCATCGGTCTGGATCGCGCCCGGGATCGTGTAGTTGTTGGGCGCTGTGATGCTGCGCCCGGTCTGGCTCACGATCCCCGCGGTCGTCGTCCAAGGCTGGCCGAACGGGCTGCCGATCGCGACCACCGGGTCGCCGACCTGGACCGCCGAGGAGTTGCCCATCGGGATCGGGTGCAGCTGCGAGGCGGGCACGTTGACCTTGATCACGCCCACGTCGGTCGACGGGTCGGTCCCGAGCACCTTCGCGGGAACGGTCAGGCCGTCCTGGAAGGTCACCTTGACCGACGTCGCGTTGGCGACCACGTGCTCATCGGTGATGATGTCGCCCTGCTTGTCGTAGACGACGCCGGCGCCCTCGCCCTGCTGGACCTGGGTACCGCCGCCGCCGCCGAACAGCCCGAGGCCAGGCGACTGGGTCTGCTGGGTCACCTGGATGTCGACCACGCCCGGCGCCGCAGCCCTGTAGATCTGGTTGATGGTCATCCCCGCGCCGCTGCGAAGCGACGTCGGCTCGCCCTGCGCCGCCGTGGCGGACGGCGAGACCACGGTCGTGGTCACGTTGCGGCTCGTGGTCGAGCTGGCGCTGGCGATCACCAGCGCCACGACCGCCCCCGCCACCGCGCCGCCGAGGACGGGAATCCATCGGCTCAGACTGCTCATGTCCTGACTCTCTCGTCGTTGATTTCTGGTATCCCGGTACGGACCTCATCACAGCAGAGGGCCGTGAGGAACCTTTCAGAGTTCCCCAAGAAGTCCGTAAGAGGAGCCTAGGACGACGCGCGGCCGTGCACGACCGGCGAGCAGGGCTCGGCGAGGAGGTCGCCGAGGAGATGCGACACCACCTGGTGCGCGTGGTAGGGCCGGCCGTCGGGAGACAGCTCGGCTAGCACCGCGAGGACATCGTCCCCGAGGGTGAGCAGCGGCGGCTCGACGGCCGAATCGTGTCGATGCTGGGCCAGCCCGACGGCGGCGATCAGGCCGTTGCACAGGCAGACCCTTCCCTCGGTGTCCCCGATCAGCCCGCCCTTGGCCACGTAGTCGTCCTCCGGCTCGGCGGGACAGCGATACCCGAGCTGCCCGTCCTCACGTTCGAACGGCGTGACCAGGTATCGCAGGTCGCACCGGCGGTCCCTGGCCGGTCCGACCTCCGGGTCGGCGAGCGTGCCCGACAGCTGGGCCACCTTGAACGGATAGCCGGTCGGCGAGGCGAGCGGGTCGGTGTGCACGCGCAGGCTCCGCTCGGCCGCCTGCTCCCGCGCGCGCCGCTTGAGCGAGGGCTCCAGACCGGACTCCTCGCAGAGCGCGAACGCGGTCCCGACCTGGACGCCCGCGGCCCCCTGATCCAGGGCCTCGCGCAGCCTCACCGGGTCCGCGTAGCCGCCCGCCAGCCAGAAGGGGAGGCCGAGCTCTCGCATCCGCTCGAAGTCCACCTCGTCCCGAGGCCCGTAGACAGGCTCGCCGTTCTCGTCCAGTGACAGCCGACCCCGGGGAGGCGCGTTGTGCCCTCCCGCGATCGGCCGCTCGACGACGAAGCCCGACGGCCGGCCCTCCTCGCTGCGCGCCAGATGGGCGGCCAGCACGTGCGACGAGACGATCGCCAGGAAGCGGGGCCGCGACAGCGGCCCGCCCGGGTCGGCCACCACATCATGCGGGTCGAAGGAGATCGTGTGCCCCGCGGAGGCGCCCGCGACATCGAGCGGGAGGGACGTCGGGCGATGCTCGACGAGGTCGTCCAGGGCGGGCGGGATGTGCACCGGGATCCCGGCGCCCATCAGGACCCAGTCGACCCCCGCGAGCATCGCGCCATACAGGGTCGGCAGCGTCGGCAGCTGGATCTTCTCAAGCAGATTGATCCCGATCTGCCCGTCGTGCCCCTCCTTGGCCAGGTGCACCTCCGCGAAGCCGCCCGCGACGGCAAGCTCCAGGAACTGACGGGTCGGCGGCCACCGCGGCACCGGCACCGCCCGGTAGGCGCTGCCCGTCCTGCGGCCCCCGGGCTGCAGGTAGCGATCCAGGATGCGCTCGGCGACGGCGCGATCGGGGAACGCGAGCAGCGCGCGCTGCAGGTGCCCGTCCGGATCGCCGTCCTGGAGCCTGCGGGCGAGAACGACCGCGAGCGCGGTGCCCGAGACCACTCCCAGCTGGCCCAGCCTGGCGACCGTGCCGGCCAGCCGCCAGCCTGAGACCGCGACCCCCATCCCCCCCTGGATCAGGCGCGGCGGCGCCGCGGCGGCCGTCATCGAGCGCTGATCATGGGACGGGCGCAACCGCCGGCTGGTAGGGGCAGCTCGGATCGGACGCGAGATAGTCCCCGGTGACGGCGAACGCGCGCGCCCTGCTGCCGCCGCAGATCGTGCGGAACTCGCAGCGGCCGCACTTGCCCTCCAGCAGGGCCGGATCGCGCAGGCGCCGGAAGAGCTCCGAGCTGCGGTAGATCTCGACCGGGTCCCGATCGCGCACGTTGCCGGCGGAGATCGGCAGGAAGCCGGACGGCATCACCTCGCCGCGATGCGAGATGAACATGAACCCACGTCCGTCGTTGACGCCGCGCACGGGGCGGTCGAGACCATCCGCATAGCGGAATCCGGCGCCGGCCATTCGGCCGGTTCGCTCGTGGACGACCCGCCGGTACTGCGGCGCCGCCGTGGCCTTGATGTCGAACGGTACCCGGCCCGAGAGCTCGCAGAGCCACTCCATGACCTCCTCGTGGCGATCGGCCGAGATCATCTCCAGCTGCGAGCCGCGCCCGGTCGGGACCAGGAAGAACACCGACCACTGCACGATCTCCCATTCCACGAGCCGCTCGACCAGGCTCTCGAGCTGATCGACGTTGAGGGAGCAGACGGTCGTGTTGACCTGGAGCGGAAGCCCCGCGGCGGCCGCCGCCTCGATGCCGGCGCGCGTGCGCTCGAACGAGCCGCGGAAGCCCCGGAAGGAGTCGTGGACCGCCGGATCGGACGCGTCGACGCTGAAGGCCACCCGCCTCACGCCCGCGCTGCGAGCCTGCTGCATCCGCTTGGGTGTGGCCAGCGCGGTCGCCGTCGGCGTCAGCGAAACCCGCAGACCGCGGCGGTCGGCGTGAGCCGCGAGCTCGAACAGGTCCCGGCGCATCAGCGGATCGCCACCGGTCAGCACCAGGATCGGGTCGTTGCCGAAGCCCGCCAGCCGGTCGATCAGCGCGATCGCCTCGGCGGTGTCGAGCTCCTCGGGGTGGCGCCGCGGCTGCGCGTCGGCCCGGCAGTGCGCGCATGCGTAGGCGCACGCCCGCGTCACCTCCCAGGCGATCGTGAACGGGGCGCGATCGAAGTCCGTCAGCATCAGACGGGCGTCCCGCTCGCGCCGGGCCGAGCTCGCCGGCTCGCTCAGGCTCCCGTTCGACGCGTGCGCACGCGAGCGCGGCGCAGCTTGCACTTCTCGTGACACCGCGGGGAATCTAGCGTCGACGCCGTGGCGTGATCCTCCGAAGCGAGCACGATCCTGACTGCGGGTATCTACGGATCGCGTCGTAGGCTGACTACGGAACCGGGTCGGGCACCCGGAGATAGCGTTGCCCCGCGTGAACGTCGTCGCGGCCGAGCAACAGGCAGCCGTTGGGGTTGTCCCCGTCAGGCCGCGGAACGCTTCGCTGCTGAGCGCATATCGAGGCGAGTCCGCACCGCACGTTCCGGTCTGGTTCATGCGCCAGGCCGGCAGATCGCTGCCGGGCTACCGAGAAGTGCGCAAGCGGGCGAGCCTGTTCGAGATCTGCCGATCTCCACAGCTGGCGGCGGAGGTGACGCTTGAGCCAGTCGAGCTGCTCGGAGTCGACGCCGCGATCCTCTTCTCGGACATCGTGCTGCCGCTCGCGGCGATCGGCGTGGGCGTTGAGATCGTGCCGGGGGTAGGTCCGGTGATCGACAGCCCGATACGGGACGCGCGCGACCTGGAGCGCCTGCGGCCGTTCGAGCCCGCCCAGGACGCGCCCTACCTGGCCGATGCGGTGCGCCTGCTGGTGTCACAGCTCGACGTGCCCCTGATCGGCTTCGCCGGCGGCCCTTTCACGCTCGCCAGCTACCTGATCGAGGGGGGCCCGTCCAAGACGCACGCGCGCACGCGCGCGCTCATGTACGGCGAGCCACTGCTCTGGCGGCGCCTGCTCGACCGGCTTGCCGACATCGCGCTGGCGTCGCTTCGCGCGCAGGCGCTTGCCGGAGCGTCCGCGCTGCAGCTGTTCGAGAGCTGGGCGGGCGTGCTGGACCCCGGCAGCTACCGGACCTTCGTGCTGCCGGCCGCCCGGCGGATCTTCGACGGGCTGGCGGACCTCGGGGTGCCCCGGGTGCACTTCGGCGTCGGCACCGGGGAGCTCCTGGAGTCGATGGCCGTGGCCGGCGCGGACGTCGTCGGCGTCGACTGGCGCGTCCCGATGGATGCGGCGCGGGCGCGGCTCGGTCGCGGGGTCGCCGTGCAGGGCAATCTCGACCCGGCCGCCTGCCTGGCGCCGTGGGATGTCGTGCGCGAGCGCGTGCTCGCGGTGCTCGCGCAGGCGGGCCCGACCGGCCACGTGTTCAACCTCGGGCACGGCGTCCTGCCTGAGACGAACCCAGACACGCTGAGGCGGATCGTCGAGCTCGTCCACGGACACCGCGGCGGGGAGAGAGCCGAGCCGCCGGTGCGCTCGTGAGCGACACGATCGGCGTCCTGCTGCTCGCCTACGGCACCCCGGCGAGCCCGGACGACATCGAGGCCTACTACACGCACATCCGTCGTGGCCGTCCGCCGACGCCGCAGCTGCTCCAGGAGCTCAAGCTGCGATACGAGGCGATCGGCGGCAGCTCTCCGCTGCTGGAGATCGCGCGCGCTCAGGCGAGCGGTCTCGAGGCGCTGCTCAACGCCGATGGAGCTCACCAGTTCCGGGTCTTCCTGGGGATGAAGCACGCGGCGCCGTTCATCGAGGAGGGGGTCGCGACGCTCGCCGCCGCGGGCGTCGATCGGGCCGTCGCGCTCGTGCTCGCCCCGCACTACTCGACGCGCAGCGTGGGCGAGTACCTAGGGCGCGTGCGGGCCGCCGCTGCGGAGCACCCCGGACTCGAGTTCGCCTTCATCGAGCAGTGGCACCTCGATCCGGGATATCTCGGCCTGCTGGCGGACCGGGTGAGATCCGCCAGCGACCGCCTCGCGGCTGACGGAGCTCGCGTCCGGGTCCTGTTCACGGCCCACAGCCTGCCGCAGCGGATCCTGGAGACCGGCGACCCGTACCCAGCGCAGGTGCGCGAGACGGCCGCGGCGGTGGCGCGGCTGGTCGGCGTCGAGGACTGGTCGGTCGCGTGGCAGAGCGCCGGTCGCACGGACGAGCCGTGGATCGGCCCCGACGTGCGCGATGTCGTGCGCGAGCTTCCGGCCGAGGGTCGGACCGGAGTCCTGATCTGTCCCGCGGGCTTCGTCTCCGACCACCTCGAGGTGCTCTACGACCTGGACATCGAGTGCGCGCAGGTGGCCCGTGAGCTCGGCCTGCGCTATGCACGCACGCCCTCGCCAAACGCCGACCCGGAGTTCATCGAGGTGCTCGCGCAGGTGGTGAGCGCGCGGCTTCAGACGGACCCCCGGTGAGCGGCCCTCCCCACATCGCGATCGTCGGCGGCGGGATCACCGGTCTCTCCGCTGCGCTCGCGCTGAGCGGCGATGGCCGTGACCGGGCGGAGGTCACCCTGCTCGAGGCCGGACAGCGGCTCGGCGGGAGGATCCGATCGATCCCGTTCGCCGGCACCGTCGTGGACGTCGGGCCCGAGGCGCTGCTGACCGCGGCGCCCGCGGCGCTGGACCTCTGTCGGCGGCTGGGACTCTCCGAGGAGCTCGTCGCGCCGCTTGCGAGCCGCACCTCGGTCTGGTCGCGCGGGCGCCTGCGTGAGCTGCCGCCGGGGATCCTCGGAGGCCTGCCGGACGGCGTCGGGCCGGTGCTGCGCTCCGGCATCCTGTCGCCGCTGGGTGCCGCGCGCGCGAGCGCGGACCTCGTGCTTCCCCGGCGCAACGGCCACGTGGACGAGTCGGTGGGAGCGCTGATCCGCCAGCGCCTGGGCCGGGAGGCGCTGGAGCGGATGATCGAGCCGCTGCTCGGCGGGATCCACGGCGGCGACCCCGACAGGCTCAGCGTGCGAGCGACCGCCCCGAGGCTCGAGGCGCTGAGTCGCGAGCACCGGTCCCTGATCCTGGGGCTGCGGGCGGCCGGCAGGAGCGCGCCGGCTCCGGGGGGCCCGATGTTCGTGACCGTTCCCGGCGGGCTGGAGCGGGTCGTGACCCGAATGCGCGAGGAGCTTCGGGGCGTCGACATCCGGTGCGGTCAGGCCGTGACGGGCGTCAAGGCGATCGCGGGCGGCGGCTACCGGCTCGAGCTCTCCGGCAGCCGGTCGCTGGACGCCGACGGCGTGATCCTGACGGTTCCCGCGTTCGAGGCGGCGGGGCTGCTGGCGGAGGAGTCCCCGGACGCTGCGGCGGCGCTGCGTGAGATCTCCTACAACCCGGTGACGATCGTCTGGCTCGCCTTCCCTCCCGGAGCGCTCGACTCCCAGCCTCCCGGGACCGGCCTGCTCGTGCCGCGCAGCGAGCGCCGCACGATCTCGGCATGCACGTGGGCGTCGGCCAAATGGCCTCACCTGGCCGCCTCCGGCATGGTTCTGCTGCGCTGCTCGGTCGGTCGCGGAAACCCGCACGCCGCGTCGCTCGACGGGCCCGAGCTGATCGGGCGCGTGGTAGCCGACCTGCGGGCGGCGATCGGCGTCCGCGGGCACCCTTCCGCGACGCACATCGAGCGCCTGGACCGCGCGCTGCCGCAGTACACCGTGGGCCATCTGGAACGCGTGGAGCGCATCCGGGAGCAGGTCGCCCTGCTCCCGGCGCTCGAGCTCGCCGGCGCCGGCTACGGCGGGATGGGCGTCCCGCAGTGCATCGCACAGGGACAGGGGGCAGCCGAGCGGGTCGCATCCGCTCTGCGTCCGTGAACTGAAAGAGAAACCGGAGGTTGTGTTGACCGCGACGACGATCGATCACCGAGAGCTTTACCGCCTGCCCTGGTCGCTGCCCGACAACGCGATCGCCTGGCTGGAGGCGACCAAGAAGTGCAACCTCGCCTGCCTGGGCTGCTACCGGGAGAACGACCCTCGAAGTCACAAGACCCTGGCGGAGATCCGCAGCGACCTGGACGTCTTCCAGCGCTACCGCACCGTCGACGGCGTGTCGATCGCCGGCGGCGACCCGCTGGTGCACCCGGAGATCGTCAAGATCGTCGAGGCGGTGGCCGAGCGCGGGCTCAAGCCGATCCTCAACACCAACGGCCTCGCGCTCACCGAGAGCCTGCTGCGCGATCTCGCCAGCGCCGGGGTCGCCGGGTTCACGTTCCATGTCGACTCCAAGCAGGGCCGGCCGCGCTGGAAGAACAAGAACGAGATCGAGCTGTGCGAGCTGCGCCAGCAGCTCGCGGAGATGGTCGCGTCGGTCGGCGGGATCGGCTGCTCGTTCAACGCGACCGTCTACGAGGACACGATCCAGTACGTGCCCGACGTCCTGCAGTGGGCGCAGCGCAACATCGACATCGTCAACACGATCGTGTTCATCGCTTTCCGCGCCGGCACGATCGACGGGGACTTCGATCACATGGTGCACGGCAAGCCGGTCGACTTCGGCGTGCTGCCGTACGCCACCGAGGACCTGACCCCGCACGAGCTGCAGTCGACCGACATCGTCACCGAGATCCGCAAGCGGATGCCGGAGTTCGCGCCGGCCGCCTACCTGAACGGAACCGACAAGCCCGACACGTTCAAGTGGCTGATGACCGGCTACCTGGGCACCAAGGAGCGGGTGTACGGCTACGTCGGGCCGCGCTCGATCGAGCTGGCGCAGGTCTACCACCACCTCACGACCGGGCGCTACCTCGCCTACACGTCGCCCGAGATGCTGACCAGGGGCCGCCCGATGCTGATGCTCGCCCCGCTGGACAAGCGGCTTCGCCCGATCGCCGGCCGCTACCTCTCGGCGGTCGCGCAGCGCCCGTCGCGGCTGCGCGAGAAGCTCCGCTTCCAGACCGCGATGATCATCCAGGCGCCCGACGTGTCACCCGAGGGGCACCACAACATGTGCGACGGCTGCCCGGACATGACCGTCTGGAACGGCCAGCTCGTCTGGTCCTGCCGGATCGAGGAGGTCGAGCGGTTCGGGGACTGGGTTGAGATGGTCCCGCGCGCCGGCTAGCCCGCGGCGTCACAACGCCGCCCGGGGGGCCGTGCGCCCTCCGGGCGGCGGGCACGCCGGTCAGCCGCGCGCCAGCCGCACGAACCAGTCCAGCGCCTCCGGGTTGGCCAGCGACTCGCGGCTCGCGGCCTGCTCTGGCGGGGTGCCCATCAGGATCCGCTTGACCGGCACCTCCAGCGCCTTGCCCGACAGCGTTCGCGGCACGGCGGCGATCTGCCGCACCTCGTCGGGGACGTGGCGCGGCGAGCAGTCCTCGCGCACCCGGCGGCGGATCTCGGAGGTCAGCTCCTCGTCCAGCTCGACTCCGTCGCGCAGCACGACGAACAGGGGCATCCAGCCGTCGGTGCCGTCCCTGGGCAGGTCGACCACGAGCGCGTCTACGACAGCGTCGACGCTCAGCGCGGCCCGGTAGATCTCGCTGGTGCCCATCCTGATCCCGCCGCGGTTGATCGTGGCGTCCGAGCGTCCGTAGATGATCGCGGTGCCGCGCTCGGTGATCTCGATCCAGTCGCCGTGGCGCCAGACCCCGGGATAGGTGGCGAAGTAGGACTCCCGCAGCCTGGATCCGTCAGCGTCCCCCCACAAACCGATCGGCATCGACGGCATCGGCTGCGTGATCACCAGCTCGCCGACCTCGCCGATCCGCGGGCGCCCGTCGGCGTCCCAGGACTCGACGGCCGCCCCCAGCGAGCGCGCCTGCAGCTCGCCGCGGTACACGGGCAGGGTCGGCACCCCGCCCACGAACGCTGTGCACATGTCGGTCCCGCCTGAGGTCGAGAACAGCCAGGTGCCGGGCCCGAGCCTGTCGCGGACCCAGGTGAAGCCCTCGGGCGGCAGCGGCGATCCGGTCGAGCCGACCGCGCTCAGAGCAGCCAGGTCGCGCCCGGAGCGCGGCCGCACCCCCGCCTTCATGCAGGCCGAGATGAACGCCGCGCTGGCGCCGAAGGTCGTGATCCCGGCGTCCTGGGCGAGCTCCCACAGCGTGTCCAGGGACGGATGGCCCGGGTTGCCATCGAACAGCACGATCGATGCCTCGGTCAGCAGGGCGCCGACGAGGAAGTTCCACATCATCCAGCCGGTGGTCGTGAACCAGAACAGCCGGTCGCCGGCCTGCGCGTCGACGTGCAGGTGCAGCTTCTTGACGTGCTCCAGCAGGATCCCGCCCTGGCTGTGGACGATCGCCTTCGGCAGCCCCGTCGTGCCCGAGCTGTAGAGGATCCACAGCGGGTGGTCGAAGGCCGGGATCGTGAACGACAGCTCCCGCTCGGCGGGGAACCCCTCCTCCCATCCGCTCCCGTCCAGGTAGCCGAGCCGCACCGTGCGCTCGAGCCCGGGGAGCTGCTCGGCGATCTGCGACACCGCCTCTGACCGATCGAAGTCGCGGCCGCCGTAGCGGTAGCCGTCGATCGCCAGGAGGACCTTGGGCTCGACCTGCGCGAAGCGGTCGACGACGCTGCGGACGCCGAACTCGGGCGCCGCCGAGGACCACACGGCTCCGAGCGAGGCGCATGCCAGGAACGCGGCGACGGTCTCCGGGATGTTGGGCATGTAGGCGACCACCCGGTCTCCCTCGCCCACCCCGAGCGCGCTCAGCCCGGCGGCGATCCGCGCGGTCTCGTCCCTGAGCCGGCCCCAGGTCCAGCTCTGAACCTCCGGGCGCACCTCCGAGCGCGAGCGGATCGCGATCGCGTCGGGATCCCGGGCCCGGAAGATGTGCTCCGCATAGGAGATCCGCGATCCCGGGAACCACTGCGCGCCGGGCATCGTCCGCTCGCCGAGCACGACCTCGCCGCCGGTCTGGAACCTGAGCTGGAAGTACTCGACGATCGAGGACCAGAACCCCTCCAGGTCGGCGACCGACCAGCGCCACAGATCCGAGTAGCCGTCGAAGCGCAGCCCGCGAGCCTCGGCCAGCCACGCCGTGAAGCGCGTCAGCGTCGCCCGCTGGATCCGCTCCGCCGTGGGCTCCCAGAGGATCGGCGGCGGGCTCACGGGCGGCGACGATATAGAGCGCACCCGGCGACCGTCACGCAGTCGCCTCGCATCGGTCGCACGCGCCGTGCAGCAGCACCTCGTGGCTGTCGACGGTCACCCCGAGGCGATCGGAGAGGTCGTCGATCGCACGCTCCAGACCGGGATCGTCGAACGCGACCAGCCGCCCGCACTGGACGCAGACGAGGTGGTGGTGGTGGTGGCCACCGGGCTCGAGCGGCTCGAACCGGGCCTGCCCCTCCCCCACGATCACCCGCTCGACCAGCCCGTGCTCGACCAGCAGGTCGAGCGCTCGGTAGATGGTGGCGCGCGCCGTCGGGCGGCCCGCGGCTCGCAGGCGGTGCTCGATCTCCGCCGCGCTCAGCGCGCAGTCCTGCCCGGAGAGCACCTCGATCACGCGGTCGCGCGCGCTGCTGCGGTTCAGCCCCGCGGCTGCGAGCGTCTCGTACACGTGCTCGATCCAGCGGGAGGAGGCCACGGGTCCACTGTACCGCGCCGAGCACCATAATGAGACTGAGACTCATTCTCACTTCTCTGCTACGGTGTTTGACGTGCGCCCGGCAGCCAGCGATCCGCAGAGCAACTCCTCGCCCAGGGTCCGCCGCCCGTGGGCCGGTCGCCGGAGCCCGCGCCCGCCGGCCGCAGCCACACCCCGGGTCCGCCGCCCCTGGGCCGGTCGCCGGAGCCCGCGCCCGCCGGCCGCAGCCACACCCCGGGTCCGCCGCCCCTGGGCCGGTCGCTGGAGCCGCCGCGGACCGGCAGCGGCGCCGGTCATCGCGCTCGCGCTGCTGGCGAGCGGGTGCGGGTCGACGCTCCTGCCCAGCGGCGGCCGGGTGCGCGTGGTCGCCGCCGAGAACTTCTGGGGCAGCATCGCACGACAGATCGGGGGGGCCCATGCCTACGTGACCAGCATCATCGTCAACCCGGCCCTGGACCCCCACTCCTACGAGCCCACCTCGGCCGACGCGCGCGCGCTGGCTGTCGCGCAGCTGGCGATCGTCAACGGAGTCGGCTACGACCCGTGGGCTCCGCGCCTGCTGGCCGCCGACCCGCTGCCCGGCCGCCTGACGCTGAACGTCGGCTCGCTGTTCGGTCTGAGGGAGGGCGACAACCCGCACCGCTGGTATGACCCGGCTGAGGTGATCGGCGTGGCGACCCGGATCGCATCCGACCTCGAGCGGCTCGATCCCCGCTGGCGACGGTACTTCGCGGCGCGGCTCGGGGCGTTCGTCCACCGGGGGCTGGCGGCCTACACGAACGAGATCGCCACGATCCGCGCGCGCTACGGCGGGGTGCCCGTCGGCGCGTCGGAGAGCATCTTCGCCCTGCAGGCGCCGGCGCTGGGCCTGAGGCTGATGACCCCCCCGAGCTTCATGGACGCGATCTCGGAGGGAACCGAGGTCACCGCGCAGGACGTTGTGACGGTCGAGCACCAGATCACCGCGCGCCTGATCAGGGTCTGGATCTACAACAGCCAGAACGTCACCCCGGAGATCGAGCGCCTCAACGGGCTGGCGCGCGCTGCGGGGATCCCGATCGTGCGGGTCACCGAGACGCTGTCCCCGGCCTCCGACAGCTTCCAGCAGTGGCAGGTGGCGCAGCTGCGCGCGCTGGCCGCGGCGCTGCACGGGGCGACGGGCCGATGAGCACGAACGCGGGGGCAGAACGGCGGTGACGGCGT
>JAJZWB010000211.1 GCA_021846845.1 Actinomycetes bacterium
TTGCGCCCGTCCCAATGATCGGTCCATCGTCCCCGGCGGCCACAAGGGCCGAGGCTGAGCCTCGCTTCCGCGGACGGGGAGCGGGGACGTCCATGTTCCTCCGATTCGGATGATTCGCGGAGCGGCCCTGGTTGCGACGATCGGTCGATGGCCTACGGCGGCTCCGTCAACGGCCGGGGCGGCGCGCCGGGCGAGCACCTTCGCGGGATCGGCTCGCTGATGGCGTTGGGTGGTCGGGTCGTCGGGCTCGGCTCGCTGGGGGCGTTGGGTGGTCGGGTCGTCGGGCTCGGCTCGCTGGGGGCGTTGGGTGGTCGTGTCGTCGTGACGGCGCTGCGTCTGTCCAACGACGTCATCGGCGCAGCGGTGGACGCCGGGATCGTGCTTGAGCGCCGGGCGTTGGACGTGGTGCTTGAGTCCGACGAGCTGGAGCGCGTCCTGCTCGCCGCGATCGACAGTCCGCGCCTGCAGCTCGCGCTCAGCCACGCGCTCGACAGCAGAGGGGCCGAGCGGCTGGTCGACGGCTTCTTTGAGAGCGGGATCTTCGACCGGGTGATCGACCGCCTGCTGGAGGCAGAGAGCCTCTGGCACCTGGTCGACGAGATTGCGGCGAGCCCGGCTGTGACGGCCGCCATCTCGCAGCAGGGCCTGAGCTTCGCCGACCAGGTCGGCGAAGAGGCGAGGAGCCGCTCCCGGTCCGCCGACGACTGGCTGGAACGGGCGGCGCATCGGCTTGTGCGCCGTCGCGAGCGTCGTTCGCCCGCCGAGCCCGATCCGTCGGCTACATGACGGCCTCCGGCGAGACCGGGGCCGAAGGGCCGGGGTACGGGATCGCGGGGTCGGCGGCGGGGCTGGAGGGGCAAGAGGCGGGGCCGGAGGGGCAAGAGGCGGGGCCGGAGGGGCAAGAGGCGGGGCTGGAGGGGCAAGAGGCGGGGCTGGAGGATCGAGAGGCGGCGTCGGAGGGTCGGGAGCTGAGGGCCGTGGGGCCGGGGGGCTCGATCGGCGGTCCGGTGAGCGAGGTCGCGCCCCCCGCGGACGGTGTCGCGGCGTCAGGCGAGGGGAAGGCGGACTTCGAACTGCCGGCCGACCGTCACGGCTATGCGGGGCTCGTGACGCGGGTCGTCTCGTTCGCCATCGATGCGGCTGTGATCAACGCGGCCTCGGTGATCGTCGCCGCCGGCGCGGCGCTGATCGTCGCCGTGCTGCACCTCCCGCGCCCGGTCCAGACGCTGCTCGCCGCGATCGGAGGGGTCGTCTACGTCCTCTGGACGGTCGGCTACTTCGTCGCCTTCTGGTCGACCACCGGGCAGACTCCGGGGGCGCGCGTGCTGCGCATCCGCGTGGTGACTGCCGACGGTCACCGCCTGGGTCCCAGGAGGGCGCTGCTGCGCTGTGCCGGTGTCCTTCTTGCCGCGTTGCCGCTGTTTGCCGGATTCATCCGGATTCTGTTCGACGGCCGACGTCGGGGCTTCCAGGACCGTCTGGCGCGCACTGTCGTAATCGACGCGCCCCAGCTCTCCCGTGCCGAGACTCGCCGAGCGCGGCGGACCGGCGAAAGGAGCTTGACCTGAGAGCCAGGGCGTCGGGGGCGAGGCGCCGGCCCTGACGGGTCGCGCGGCGGCTGTGCTGGCGGGGGAGCGGGGGATCCGGTGCCGGGCGCCGGCAACCCGAGCACGTCGCCGGTCTCAGGCGCTGACGCCCAGCCGGCGGGTGGCCGGGTACGTCCGCACGCGACAGCGGACGGGGCCGAGGGGCCGGAAGTCGTTCAGGCCGCGCGGCGCGGCCGGCAACCGTCAGAGACCGAGCGGATGGTCGGTCTCCGGCAGCGCGTCGAGGGTGCGCCTGAGCTGGGCGAGGGCCGTCGCGGCATGCCGGTCGCCATGGACGTTCAGACCCGGAACGGCGGTCGCCAGGTGCCACGTCGCCATCATCGGAGGCAAGACGACGCAGATTGCGACGAGCGGGATGACGCCGACCGGGGCTGGGACGAGCGCTGCCGCAGCCGCGAGACCCGCGCACGCGAGCGCAGTGACGGCCGCATACGCGCAGCTGAGGAAGAAATGACGACGGCTCATCCCGGAAGCGGGGTTGTCTGCGTCGCCCGGATCACATGACGACGCGTGACCATTCTGCACCATCGAGCCGCCCGATGCTGCCACGGACAGGAGACCGCCGCCTGCCAGTGGGTCTTGCCCAAGGGCTGCGATGCTCCCAAGCGACCACCTGCGCCACCCCGTCCGAGGTGGCGCGCGGGATCCGGTCCCGCTGGGCCGAGCCCCGGTGGCCCGGGTCCATGCCGCCGATCCGGTGGGGATCATGCCGCCGATCCGGTGGGGATCATGCCGCCGATCCGGTGGGGATCATGCCGCCGATCCGGTGGGGATCATGCCGCCGATCCGGTGGGGATCATGCCGCCACCGTTTGATGGTCGCGGCTGGCGGGCCGGACCCAGGCTGTCCCGCGCCTCGCCCGCCGCTCGCGCCAGTGCCCGGGATCGACCAGATACCCGTATCGCCGGTGGAAGCCGGCGCTCATGCGACGGGACCTCTCCCTCGCCTCACGCAATGAGCTGGCGAGCGAGGGGCCGAGGTGCCCGCCCACCACCGCGAACGCCATCAGCGCCGCGGCTCCTGGGATGGCGGCACTGGGTGGGCCGGCGACCTCGCGAAGCAGGCCGCGTGCTCCGGCCACGAACAGGACGCCGTCCATTCCCGTCGGGGCGATCGGCGCGGTCAGAACCTGGACCGCGCGGTCGTGGACGGCCTCGGCGAGCATCGAGATGCCAACGATGGTGACGAGGTTCGCCTGCGATCGTGACACGCCGAACAGCCGGGCGAGCGCGCGGTACCGGAGCTCGTCGACGAGCACCCAGGCGGTCCGCACGTCGGACAGGAGCAGCGTCGCGCCTGTCGCCTGCCGCGCGGTCGGTGTCGCTCGGGCCGCCTGCAGCCCGGTCGGTGCCGCGCGGGTC
>JAJZWB010000085.1 GCA_021846845.1 Actinomycetes bacterium
GCCGGCGCGGCCCCGGCCGGCCATGCGCCGGAGGCACCCGCGCGCGACACCACCGGGGCCGGCGCCCGAGCGCCGGCCGCGCCCGCAGACAGTGCCGCGGCTCCGGCCGCGGCACCCGCGGAGATGGACCTCCAGTCGGTCGCCGACTGCTGGCCGGCGGTCGTGGATCTCGTGCGCCAGGACAACCTGATGCTCGCCGCGCTGCTCGCCGACGCCAGACCCGTGGCGCTCGCCGGGCGCGACGTGACCGTCGCATTCCCGGCCGGCAAGGCGTTCTCCAAGCGCAAGGCCGAGCAGGACGACTACCGGCGGGCCGCCGCCGACGCGCTGCGCTCGGTGGTCGGCACCCAGCTGGCCGTCCGCTACGAGCTGCGAGAGGAGGAGCAGCCCGAGCCCGAGGCGCCGGTCGGCTCGCCCGACGATCTCGTGCGACGATTGGTGGAGGAGTTCGACGCCTCAGAAGTGCTCGACGACGACCAGGAAGAGGCCAACTGATGCCACAGCCCAACATCCAGCAGCTGCTCAAGCAGGCCCAGAAGATGCAGCAGGACATGCTCGCCGCCCAGGAGGCGCTCAAGGACGAGGTCGTGTCGGCCTCGGCAGGCGGCGGGATGGTCACCGTGGAGGTGACCGGGGACCTGGTCGTCAAGTCGATCGCGATCGATCCCCAGGCCGTCGACCCCGATGACGTGGAACTGCTCCAGGACATGGTCCTGGCGGCCGTCAACGAGGGCATGAGGGCCGCGCAGGAGCTCGCGGCCTCGAAGATGGGCGGCATCGCCGGCGGGCTCGGCGGCGGGCTCGGCGGGCTCGGGCTGCCGGGGTTCTGATCGCTTGTACGCGCCGCCGGTCCAGCGCCTCATAACCGAGCTGTCGAAGCTCCCCGGCGTTGGCGGGCGGACCGCCCAGCGCCTCGCCTTCCACCTGCTGCGGGCAACCGACGAGGAGGCGTTCGCGCTGGCGGACGCGATCCGGGAGGTCAAGGAGCGCGTCGGGATCTGCGAGGTGTGCTTCAACCTGGCCGACGAGCCCCGGTGCCGGATCTGCTCCGACGAGCGCCGCGATCCCGGGCTGATCTGCGTCGTCGAGGACCCGTCCGACGTGATCTCGATCGAGCGCACGCACGAGTTCAGCGGCCTCTACCACGTCCTCGGGGGGGCGCTCTCGCCGATCGACGGCGTCGACCCCGAGGATCTGCGGATCGCCGAGCTGTACGCCCGCGCCGCGGATTCGGCCCGGCCGGTGCGCGAGGTCGTGATCGCGACCAACCCGACGACCACCGGCGAGGCGACCGCGCTGCACATCGCCGCCGGCCTGCGAGAGCGGCGCCCCGAGCTGAGCGTCACGCGCCTGGCCAGCGGCCTTCCGGTCGGCGCCGACCTTGAGTACGCCGACGAGCTCACGCTCGGCCGCGCGTTCGCGGGGCGCCGAGCGCTCTGACCGCCGTCGGCGGGACGCGATCGCCGCGCTCCCCCTACTCTGAATCACCGTGACCCAGTCAACCGTGGTGATGAAGTTCGGCGGCACCTCGGTCGCCGACGCCGAGCGGATCAAGCGCGCGGCGCGGCGGATCGTCGCCGCGCGGGAGTCGGGCAAGCGGGTGGTCGCCGTCCTGTCCGCGCGGGGGAAGACGACCGACGAGCTGATCGCGATGGCGCAGGAGGTCTCCGAGGTCCCCGACCCCCGTGAGATGGACATGCTGCTGTCGACCGGCGAGCGCATCTCGTGCGCGCTGTGCGCGATGGCGATCAACGACCTCGGCCACCGGGCGATCTCGCTCACCGGCTCGCAGGCCGGGATCGTGACCGACACCTCGCACACCAAGGCGCGGATCCTCGACGTGCGCGCCGACCGGATCAGGGAGGCCCTGGCCGAGGACATGATCGTGCTCGTGGCGGGCTTCCAGGGCGTCTCGACCAGCCGCGACGTGACCACGCTCGGGCGCGGCGGCTCGGACACGACCGCGGTCGCGGTCGCCGCCGCGATCGACGCCGAGGTGTGCGAGATCTACACCGACGTGGCCGGCGTGTTCAGTGCCGACCCGCGGATCGTCCCCGACGCGCGCAAGCTGCCGCAGGTGAGCTTCGAGGAGATGCTGGAGATGGCCGCCTCGGGCGCCAAGGTCCTGCAGCTGCGCTCGGTCGAGTACGCCCGCACGCACGGCGTGCGGATCCACTGCCGGTCGAGCTTCGACTCGGAGCCCGGTACCTTTGTCCTGCGCGAGGAAGACACGATGGAGCACCCGCTGATCACAGCCGTCACACACTCGACCGAGGAGGCGCGGATCACTCTCGTCGGCGTCCCCGATCGCCCCGGCGCGGCCGCGTCGATCTTCGCCGCGCTGGCCGAGGCCAACTGCAACGTCGACACGATCATCCAGAACGAGCCGCTGACCGAGGGACGCGCCGCCGAGGTGTCGTTCACGATCGGCACCGACGATCTGCGCGCCGCGCTGACCGCGCTGGAACCGGTCTGCGGCGAGCTCGGCATAACGCGCATCGACACCGACCGTGAGATCGGCAAGGTCTCGATCGTCGGCGCCGGAATGCGGTCGCATCCGGGCGTGGCCGCGAAGGTCTTCCAGACGCTCGCGGCCGAGGACGTGAACATCGAGATGATCTCCACGTCGCCGATCAAGATCTCGTGCGTGATCCGGGCCGACGCGGTTCCGCGGTCGGTGCGCGCGCTGCACGCCGCCTTCCAGCTGGGTGAGGGCGGGATCGAGCCGGAGCAGGGGCCCCGCTGATGCGCGTCGCGGTGGTCGGTGCGACCGGCAACGTGGGGCGTGTGATGCTCGCGCTGCTGCGCGAGCGCGCGTTCCCGGCCGACGAGATAGTCGCGTTCGCCTCGCAGCGCTCCGCGGGCGCCCGGGTCGATGGGCTGACGGTGCGACCGCTCGACGAGCACGCGCGGCTGGACGGGATCGACATCGCCCTGTTCTCGGCGGGCGCATCCACCTCACGTGAGTGGGCGCCGCGGTTCGTCGACGCCGGAGCGATCGTGATCGACAACTCCTCGGCGTTCCGCCGCGACCCGACGGTGCCGCTCGTCGTCTCCGAGGTCAACCCGCACGCGCTGCGCTCCCACAGCGGGGTGATCGCCAACCCCAACTGCTCGACCATGCAGCTCATGGTCGCCCTCGCGCCGCTGCACCGGGAGGCCGGGATCGAGCGGCTGGTGGTCTCCACCTACCAGTCGGTCAGCGGCACAGGCAAGCGGGCGCTCGACGAGCTTGACGCTCAGGCCCGCGCCGATCTGCACGGCGCTCAGATGCCGGCCCCCGACGTGTACCCGGAGCAGATCGCGTTCAACGTGATCGGCGCCGCCGGCAGCTTCCCGGAGGGCGACGACCACACCGACGAGGAGCGCAAGATGATGTTCGAGACGCGCAAGATCCTCGAGGACGAGTCGATCGGGGTGGCGGTCACCTGCGTGCGCGTCCCCGTCCGGGTGTCGCACTCGGAGGCGGTGAACGTCCAGACCCGCGAGCCGCTGAGCATCGAGCGGGCGCGCGAGCTGCTGGCCGGCGCACCCGGGGTGGTGCTCGAGCACGTGCCCTCGCCGCTGCGCGC
This sequence comes from Actinomycetes bacterium, assembly GCA_021846845.1. Taxonomy (GTDB): domain Bacteria; phylum Actinomycetota; class Thermoleophilia; order Solirubrobacterales; family Solirubrobacteraceae; genus Palsa-465. The sequence continues at coordinate 3,573 of JAJZWB010000085.1, forward strand.
GGCAGGCCGGGACGAGGTGTTCGTCGGGCGCCTGCGGCGCGACGACTCACACCCGCGGGCGCTGTCGATGTGGGTGGTGTCCGACAACCTGCGCAAGGGCGCGGCGACGAACGCGATCCAGATCGCCGAGCTGCTGGCCGCCGACCGCGCCGGGTCGGCGGTGGCCTGAGGTGGCCGCCGCGGCGGCCGACCGCGGCCGCGGGCTGCACGAGACGATGCGCTGCGCGCCCTCGACGCGGCGCTTCACCGGCGAGCCGGTGCCGCGCGAGGCGCTGGAGCGCGCGCTCGACGTCGCGCGCTTCGCCCCCAGCGGCGGCAACCGCCAGGGCTGGCGCGTGATCGTGATCGCCGACCCCGGCACGCGCGTGCGGCTGCGTGAGCTCTACGAGCGGCCGTGGGAGGAGTACCTGGAACGCACCGGCGGCCGCGCGGCCCTGGACGCCGGCGAGGCGTCAGGCCTCCCCGCGGGCCGCCTCGCGTCGCTGCGCGCGGCGGACGAGTACGCGCACACGTTCGATCTCGCGCCGGTGCACCTGCTGGCGTGCGTCGACCTCAGCGCGCTGGCGATCACCGACGCCCAGCTTCCCCGGCAGAGCATCGTCGGCGGCGCGTCCATCTATCCGTTCGTGCAGAACCTGCTGCTGGCGCTGCGCCACGAGGGTCTCGGGGCGTCGTTCACGACGCTCCTGGTGCCCGCCGAGGAGGCGCTGCGCGAGCTGCTCTCGATCCCGGATGGATTCGCGGTCGCGGGGCACATCTCGGTCGGCCGGCGGGCGGACCCATGGCCGCGCAGGCTCAGCCGCCGGCCGGTGGCGGAGTTCACGTTCGGCGAGCGGTTCGGGCGGCCCTGGTAGGGAGCAGGTCTTCTCGGCGCCCCACGCACGGGCGCCAACCGGCGGCCGACGGGCCGGGCGGCTGATCGGTGCCGGCGCAGCCTCGGAAGGGACCGGTGGCGGTTTCGCTGCTCGGCGGCCCGCGGATCTCCGCCGGGGCCGTATCGATGGACTGCGGTGCGCTCGGCCGCCGCGCCCAGCTGGTGCTCGCGCGGCTCGCGCTGGAGCATGGGGAGCCGGTCTCGCGTGAGGCGCTGGCCGACGTGGTGTGGGGGCCGGCGCCCCCGCGGACGTGGCGGACCTCGATTCGCAACGCGATCTCGGAGCTCCGTCGGGCGCTGGCAGACGCGGGCCTCGAGGTGACGGTGTCGCTGACGACCCATGGGGAGGGCTACTCGCTTGAGCTGCCCGAAGGCTCGACGGTCGACGTCACGGTCCTGCGCGAAGCCGTGGAGGAGACGACGCGGCTGCTGGCCGAACGGGACTGGGCGGGTGCGCTGGCGCTCGCCGACGCCCGCCTGACCGACGCTTCCCGGACGCTGCTGCCCGGCGGCGCCGAGGAGTGGGTCGAGGGGCTGCGGGCCGAGATCGCGCAGCTTCGGGTGGGGCTGCTGCTGGCTGCCGGGGAGGCGGCGCTCGGCGCCGGCGACGACGGTCGCGGCGAGCGGCTCGCGCGCCTGGCGATCGCCGGCGCGCCGCTGCGGGAGGACGCGCACCGGCTCCTGATCCGCTCACTGCGCGCCTCGGCCAGGCGGGCCGAGGCACTGGCCGCCTACGACGGGTGCCGCAGACTGCTCGCGGACGAGCTCGGTGCGATGCCGTCGCCCGCGACCCAGGAGCTGTTCATGGAGATCCTCACGGAGGAACGCGCAGAGCTGCCGCGCCTGTCCAGCCGCGGAGAGAGGGCACCGGTTCCCGGCGCGCTGCTGCGGCTCGCGGAGAGCACGCCGTTCGTCGGCCGCGCGCGGCTGATGGGCGCGCTCGTCTCCCGCGCTCGTGTCGCCGCGGAGGCGGGGGCGTTCGCGGTGTCCCTGCGCGGCGAGCCGGGGATCGGCAAGACGCGGCTGGCGGCCGAGCTGGCGCTGGCGTGCCACCGTGACGGACTGGCGGTGCTCTACGGCCGGGCGGAGGACCGTCTGCGGCTCCCGTACGCGGCTTTCGTCGACGCGCTGGAGCGTGCGCTCCCGGATATCGGCCGATCGGAGCTGCGGGCCGGGCTCGGAGACCAGCTCGCGGTGCTGGGCGCGCTGCTGCCGGCGCTGCGCTCCGGCGGGGCTCACGAGGGCGATCCGCCGGCGATCGGATCGCCGACCACCAACCCGCCGGCGATCGGATCGCCGACCACCGACCCGGAGCGGCTCCGGGCCGCGATCGTGACGGCGCTGCGGACGGTGATCGGGAGGGACGGGGGGCTGCTCGTCCTCGATGACATGCAGTGGGCCTCGCGGGCCGAGCTTGAGGTCGTCCGCGCGCTCCTCTCCGACCCGGAGGAGGCCCGGATGCTCGTGCTCATGCTGCACCGGCGACCCGACGACCCGGCCGGGCTGCCCGAGCTAGGCGAGAACCCGCGCGTCGCTCGGTGCGAGCTTGAGCCGCTGGGGCTTGAGGATGTGCGGGCGCTCGCGCAGCTTGGGGCCGTGGGTGGCTCGGAGGCCGACGACCCGCATCTCGACGAGCGGGCGCGGCACGTGTGGCGCGCGAGCGGCGGTAACGCGCTGCTCGCGTCGGAGCTGTTCAGCGTGGCGGGCGGGGAGCCCGTACAGAGGCTGCCGGCGCGGGTCGGCGAGCTCGTCGCGGAGCGGCTCGCGCAGCTGCCGCCGGGGACCGAGGAGGTGCTGCGGATCGCCGCGCTCGCCGGCGACGAGTTCGACGCCGGGCTTGTGAGCGAGGTCAGCGCCGCGGGAGGCGCTCGAGCGGGGGAGCTGCTGGACGAGGCGCGCGCGGCGCGGCTGCTGGTCGAGTCCGGCGAGGCGGGAGGCCACCTGTCGTTCCGACACGGGCTGGTGAGGGACGCGCTGCTCGATGCGCTGGACCCCGAGGAGCGCTCTCGCCTGCACCGACGGCTCGCGCTCAGGTTGGAGAGCGATCCGTCGACCGATCCGGCGGCACTGGTCAGGCTGGCGCATCACTTCGCGGCGGCGGGACCGGTCGGCGACTGGCGGCGGACCCTGAGCTATGCGCTCCCGGTCGTCCGCGCGGCCCAGGCGGCCGGGGTCTACGAGGACGTGATGGCGCTGGGCTCGCGAACGCTGGACGCGCTCGAGCGGGCGGGAGATCCCGACCCGGGCGCGGCGCTCGAGCTGAGCATCCTGGTGGGGGGTGCGCAGCGGGCGCTTGGCGATCCGCGCGGGCATGAGACGCTGGCCCGCGCCTTCGCGGCGGCGAAGGAGCAGGGCGAGCCGGCGGCGATGGCCGATGCCGCGCTGGCGCTCGCTCCCCTTGCCGCGGTCAGCGAGGCGCTCTACCTCGACGACCGCCAGCTGGCCCTCTACGAGGAGGCGCTCGAGGCGCTGGGCGAGTCGGAGCCGGCGCGTCGCGCGCGGCTGCTGGCGCGGCTGGCGAGCGCGAACGCCTGGCGCCTGGGGGAGCGGGCCGCGCGTCCGTTCGCGCGGCGCGCGGAGGCCCTGGCGCGAGAGCGCAACGATGAGCCGACCCTGGCTGCCGTGCTCGCGGCGGTGCGGCTGGCATCGACCGGCGCCGGCGACACCGACCGTCTGCGCGGGCTAGACGCGGAGCTCGCCGGGCTCGCGCTGCGACTCGGCGATCCGGGACTGCGCGCGAGCGCGGCGCTATGGACGTACGCGAGCTCGGTCCAGCGTGGGGCCGGCGATCGCCTGGAGGGCCTGCTGGCCGAGGCGTCGGGGCAGGCGCGCACCCTCAGGGTCGCGAGCCTGCATCATGCGGTCGCGTTCGAGCAGGCGGCGCTCGCGCTGCTGCGCGGGCGCCTGGTCGAGGCGGAGATGCTCATCGCGCGTGCGGCCGAGATCGGGCGCCGGCGTGGACTGGACCCGTCGCTGGTCGAGTCGATCCGGCTGACGCAGCTGATGCACCTGCGGGGGGAGCAGCGGTGCCTGGGAACCCTGCGGCCCGAGGCTGCGCCGCTGTTCGAGTCCGCCGGGGTGACGGTGTGGCTCGGAGCGATGGCCGTGATCGACGTCGCCGCCGGCCGGCTCGACGGGGCCGGCGAGCGGATCGACGCGGTGCTGTCGGACTACGAGCGCAGCGGCCCTGCGGTGATGAGCTCGGGCGCCGTCGTCGCTTACATGGCGCAGACGGCCGTGCGGCTCGGGGACCGGGATCGGGCGGCGCGGATCCACCGGCTGGTCGAGCCTCTGGCGGGCCAGGGAGCCTACTTCGCCGGCTTCGCGGGACCGATCGACTATCACCTGGCGCTGCTTGAGCGCTTTCTGGATGAGCCCGGCAACGCCCGCCCCCGCTTCGCCGCCGCCGCCGCTTTCTGCGAGCGGCTCGGCGCTCCGCGTTGGCGCGCCCGATGCGAGCTTGGCCTCGCGGATGATGAGCGGCCGATGCGGGGGAGGCCGGCGGGTGACGACGGGCATGCCGTGAGCCGCTGACGACGGGCATGCCGTGGGCCGCTGACGACGGGCAGACCGCCAGCCGCTGACGCGGACCGACTCGCCCGCCTTTGCGGGCAGCGGGCGAGGCGAGCGGTTGCGGTGCCCGCGCGGCTAGGCCGCCGCGCCGGCCACGACCGACGCCGACCAGTCGATCACAGAGGTCGGACGCACCACGTGCTTGCTCATCCCGAGATCCTTCGGATCGAGCCCGAGCGCGAGACCGAGCAGCTGCGGCAGGTGCAGGACCGGCAGGCCCAGCTCACGTCCGACGACCTTGGCCGCCCCGGGCTGCTGGAGGTCCAGGTTCAGGTGGCACAGCGGGCAGGGAACGACGAGGCAGTCAGCGTCCGCATCGAGCGCGTCGCCGATGTGACGCCCGGCCATCTTCAGCGAGGCCTGCTTGTTCATGGTGATGATCGGGAAGCCGCAGCACTTGTGGACGCCGGCGTAATCGATCACGGTCCCGCCGAGCGCCTCGATCACCATCTGCATGTAGCGATCCCGCGGATGCTCGGAATCGATCCCGAGGCGATGGACGGGGCGAATGATGTAGCAGCCGTAGAACGGGCCGACCTTCAGGCCGGTCAGCGGCCGCCTGACCTTCGAGCGCAGAGTGTCAAGGCCGATCTCCTCCACCAGCAGCCACAGGAGGTTCTTGTTGGTGAGCCCCTTCTCGTAGTGCAGACCCTCGTCCGCGAGCGTCTCGTTGATCTTCGCCCGGTAGTCGGAGTTGGCGTCGAGTCGCTCCTGGCACTCGGACTGCGCGCCCTGACAGGTCGAGCAGATGTTCATCATCAGCTCGCCGTCGGTCTGCTGGGCGAGCGCGAATGTGCGGGCGTTGAGCGTGTCAGCCAGCTCCTGGCTGTGCTCCGCGATCACGCCGGCGCCGCAGCAGGCTCCGCGGTCAAGCTGGATGAGCTCGATCCCGAGCAGCGGGGCGACCTTCGCCATCGACCCGTGCAGCTCCGGGGTGAACCCGCGGCTCACGCATCCCGGCCAGTAGGCGACCTTCATGAAGACTCGCTTTCGCTCGCTGAGGACTCGGCCTGCGGTGCCTCTCCCGAGGAGCCCGCCGCGACCGCGGCCGGCTCCGGGTCGTCCTCGTAGCCCGAGATGTAGAGGTTCAGCTCCAGCCGCTGCGGACGACTCTCGATCTTCTTGTACAGCTTCTTGATCGCCGCCAGGTCGCCGCCCGGCAGCTTGTGTCCGAACATCGCGATCTTCGGGCTCACCTTGCCTCTGAGCACACCGGTGATCACGGTCGGCAGGGACGACAGCAGCTCCTTGCCCGCGGCGGGGTGGAACTTGCCGAACCACGAGTTCCCGCCGTAGCTGCGCGGCAGCAGCTCAGCCTCGTTGAGCAGGCCGTAGTCGCGCACGAGGGTCACGAACGCATCCTCGTGACGGTGGCCATTGTTGCTGTCGACGATCTTGTGATCCGATCCGGCCCGCCGCCGCAGGCGCATGATCTGGCTCATCGGCGCCACCTCCTTGGGGCAGGCGTCGATGCAGTTGAAGCAGTGGGTGCAGTCGTAGATGCCGTGCGGATCCTCGGACAGGTCGCGCAGGCGCTGCTCGTGCTGATCGTCCCGCGGATCGCCGACGAAGCGGTAGGTCTTCGCCAGGGCGGCGGGGCCCACGAACAGCGGGTCGACCTCCATCGAGAGGCAATCGGACACGCACGCCCCGCACTGGATGCACGCCATCGTCTGCGTGATGTCGACCATGTTCTCGTGCGGGACGATGTACTCCCGCTCGGGAACGGGCTTGCGGTTGATCAGATACGGGGTGACGCGCTGGATCTTCTTCCAGTGCACGGCGTCCATGTCCACGATCAGGTCGCGGATCACCGGCATGTTGCCCATCGGCTCGACCTCTATCACGCCGGCCGGGCCTTCGCCGTCGGTCTGGGGGACCGTGGACTGGGCACCTCCGCCGCGCGCCGCGGCGACCTCAAGGTGGGTGTTGCAGGCCAACCCCGGACGGCCGTTCATCCGCACGCCGCACGAGCCGCAGATGGCCTGCTGGCACGAGCACCGGATGCCGACCGAGCCGTCGACCTCGTTGCGGACCTTGAGGATCGCATCGAGCACCGAGTTGCGCGGGTTGAGCGTGACGGTGTGCTCGTCCCAGTAGGCGGTCTTCCCGGAATCGGGGTCGTAGCGGCGAATCCTGAGCAGGTAGTCGGGCACTTTCAGTACGTCCTTTCCTGCGGCTCCCAACGGGTGATCGTCACCGGCGAGTAGCTGACCTTGGGCACGTCGGCGCCGTTGACGCTGATGTCGATGTGCTTGAGCCACTCGGCGTCGTTGCGCTCGGGGAAGTCCGTGCGGAACTGGGCCCCGCGTGACTCCGTGCGCTCCTTGGCTCCGACGACGATCGCCTCGGCGCAGTCGAGCATGAAGCCGAGCTCGATCGCGCCGATCACGTCCTGGTTGAACACCGTGCCGCGGTCGTCGATCACGGCCCTCGGCGCCTCCTCCTTGAGACGGCGGACGATCTCGTGCGCCTTCTGGAGGCCCTCCGCGTCGCGGAACACCGCGCAGTGCCTGTTCATCGTCTCGCCCAGCTCGTCCTTGATCTCCGACACGCGCCGGCCGCCGGCCGGCCGATCGATGATCTCCTGGATCGCGCGCTCGGCGTCCGAGACCCGGGACAGCGGGGTGGAGGGCATCGTCATCTGCAGCGCCTGCGCGGCCGCGTGCTCGCCCGAGCGGCGCCCGAAGATCAGGGTGTCCAGCAGCGAGTTGGCGCCGAGCCGGTTGCCGCCATGGACCGAGACGCAGGCGACCTCGCCGGCCGCGTACAGGCCGGGCACGGTGGTGCGACCGTCGACGTCGGTCTTGATGCCGCCCATGATGTAGTGCTGTCCGGGACGGATGTGGATCGGCTCGCGGGTGATGTCGACGCCGGCGAAGTCGCGGCCGATGTTGACGATCTCGCGCAGCGCCTCCAGCGTGCGGCGCCGCGGGACCTTGGTGACGTCGAGCGCCACGCTCCCGTCGGGGAACCCGCGTCCCTCGTTGATCTCGGTCTGCTCGGCGCGCGAGACCACGTCACGCGAGGCGAGCTCAAGCTTGTTGGGCGCGTACTTCTCCATGAATCGCTCGCCCTTGGCGTTCAGCAGCCAGGCGCCCTCGCCGCGGGCGCCCTCGGTGATCAGCAGCCCGTTGCCGACGAGCGTCGTCGGGTGGTACTGGATCATCTCCATGTCCATCAGGCGGGCGCCGATCCGGTAGGCCTGCGCGATCCCGTCGCCGGTCACGATCAGCCCGTTGGTGGTCGGCTTGTAGGCCTGGCCCGCGCCGCCGGACGCGAGGATCACGGTCTTGGCGTTGAACACGTCCAGCCGGCCGTCGCGCAGGTTGCGGCAGATCGCGCCGATGCAGCGTCCGTCGCCGTCCTGCAGCAGATCCGTCGTGAACCACTCCTCGAAGCGCTCGACGGTGTCCGAGTGCTTCATCAGCTGCTCGTAGAGCACGTGGAGGATCGCGTGGCCGGTGATGTCGGCGACGTAGTAGGTGCGAGCCGCCGAGGCTCCGCCGAAGGCGCGGGTGCCGAGGTTGCCGCGCTCGTTGCGGTGGAACGTGACGCCGGCGTGCTCCAGCCACAGGATCTCGTCGGGCGCCTCGCGGCACATGACCTCGATCGCGTCCTGGTCGCCGAGGTAATCGGAGCCCTTGACGGTGTCGAACGCGTGCGACTCCCAAGTGTCCTCGGGGTTGAGCGCGGCGTTGATGCCGCCGGCGGCGGCGACCGAGTGCGAGCGCACCGGGTGGACCTTCGAGACGATTCCGACGGTCGCGCCGGTTCTGGCCGCCGCGAGCGCCGCTCGCTGGCCGGCGAGGCCGGCTCCGATTATCAGGACGTCATGAGAGGGCACACAGGGAATATAAAGAGAGCGACGGCGAGGCGGCGCGCCGCGGTGCCGTCGGGTTCGGGGGCGAGGCCATCGCGGCTTCCCGGTCAGCTGCGATCAGAGCGACAGAGCGCCTGCGGGATCCGGCCGCTGCGGGATCCGGCCGCTGCGGGATCCGGCCGTCGCGGGGCCGGCCGTCGCGGGGCCGGCTACGCCATCGCGCCCGAGACTGCGGCCTGCATCGCGCGCTGGAGCTGCTGCACGGTGACGACCCCGCGCAGCACGCCCGCCTCGTCCACCGCCATCAGCGCACCCAGCCGACCGAGTGGCTCCGACGCCAGCAGGTCGGTGATCGGCCGGTCCTCGCGCACGCCCCAGCCGGTTGCGCCGCCCGCCTCGAGCACCGCCGAGATCGTCAGCCAGCCCTCGCCTGAGTCAAGCGAGGTCTGCGCCGCCTCCTGTCGTGCGATCCCGAGCAGATGCCCGGTCTCGTCGACGACCGGGAACCAGGACCAGCCGTAGCGCAGGAAGTACTCGTCGAGCGCCTGCCGCACCGGCGTCGCGGCGGCAATCGCCACCGGGTGCGTGTCCATGATGTCCGCGACCCGCACCCCCTCGATCCGCTCGGTCAGCGCGGACTGGACGATCGCGCCGCGGGCGGACTGCCACAGCAGGTAGGAGAGCGCCATCAGCCAGAGGCCGCCGAAGCTCGCCAGCGTACCCACCCACCAGATCCCGAGGCCAGCCAGTATCACCGCGAAGGCCTGTCCCATCCGAGCGGCGCCGACCGTCCCGCGGCGCTTGTCACCGGAGAGCTTCCAGATCACCGAGCGTGCAACCCGGCCCCCGTCCAGCGGGAACGCCGGTACCAGGTTGAAGACCAGCAGCAGCACGTTCATCGGGACCAGCCAGCTGAGCGAGAGCAGCACCGGCGTGATCCTGATGTTGGAGTCCAGGACCACCGCCTGGGTCAGCCGGTGGGTCCCGACGATGGCGACATCGACCCCCAGGCACACGAGGATCACCCCGAGCGTCGCCAGTGGACCCGCGATCGCGATCTTGAAGTCCTCACCGGGGGTCGCCGCGTCACGGCTCATCCGGGTCAGCCCGCCGAAGAGGAACAGGTCGATCTGCTTGACCTCGATCCCCTGGCGCCGTGCGACCAGCGCGTGTCCGAGCTCGTGCACTATCAGGGAGGCGAACAGCAGCAGCACGCTCACCACCGTGGTCAGGTAGGCGATGGCGTCGGAGCTGTGAAGCGTCGCCCGGAACAGACCCGAGAGCCAGAAGATCATCAGGAACAGGATCAGGAACCAGCTCGCGTCCACCCCGATCCGGATCCCGAAGGCGTCGAACAGCTTGATCGACGAGCGGCGCCACATGGGCAAATGGTCGCATAGGGGAAAGCTCCCGGTAGGGTCTGCTGATCGACCCTCTGACCAGCAGGCGCGCCGATCGCCAGGAGATGAGATGAGCGACCAGCTTTCACTGCTCAAGCAGCGACTCGGCGAGCTCGCCGACCTCGGCCATGCGCTGGCGCTCGCCAGCTGGGACCAGCACACGATGATGCCGCCGCGCGGGGCCGAGGCGCGGGCCGAGTCGCTGGCGACCCTGACGCGGATCAGCCATGACATGTTCGTCGACGACGAGACCGGCCGGCTGCTGGCCGACGCGGCGGCCGAGCTGGAGGGCGCCGACCCCGACTCCGACGACGCCCGGCTGATCGCACTCGTGCGCCGTCGGTGGGAGAAGGAGCGCCGCGTGCCGACGGAGCTGGCATCCGAGAGCGCGCGCGCGGCGTCCCTCGGCCAGGAGGCGTGGGTCAGGGCACGCGCCGAGTCCGACTTCGGTTCGTTCGCGCCGTACCTGGAGCACAACTTCGAGCTCGCGCGCCGGTACGTCGACTGTCACCTGGGCAGGTCCGAGTTCGAGCGCCCGTACGACGTGCTGCTCGACGACTTCGAGCCCGGGATGCGCGCTGCGGAGGTCACGCGCCTGTTCGCGGAGCTTCGCGACGAGCTCGTGGGGCTGATCGCCGAGCTCTCGGATCAGGGCGCCGTCGACGACGCGCCGGTCCATGCCCGCTTCCCGGTGGACGGCCAGCGCCTGCTCGTGCGGGAGGTCGTCTCGATGATGGGGTTCGACGAGTCCGGCTGGCGGATCGACGACACCGTGCACCCGTTCGCGACGCGGATCGGCGTCGGCGATGTGCGGATCACCACGCGGTGGGACCAGGACTTCTTCCCGATGGGGCTCTACGGAGCGATGCACGAGTGCGGACACGGTCTCTACGAGGCGGGGCTGCCGAGCTCGCTGCGGCGACTGCCGACGGGCGCCGCCGAGTCCCTGGGCCTGCACGAGTCGCAGAGTCGCCTGTGGGAGAACATGGTCGGTCGCAGCAGGGCCTTCTGCAGCGTGCTCGCGCCGAGGATCGCCGCGCTCGCGGGCGGCGAGCTCGCATCGCTGGACGCCGAGGCGCTCTACCGGGCGGTCAACCTGGTCAGGCCGGGCTTCATCCGCGTCGAGGCCGATGAGGCGACCTATGCCCTGCACGTGATCCTGCGCTTCGAGCTGGAGCAGGAGCTGATCGACGGGAGCCTGAGCGTTGCCGACCTCCCGGAGGCATGGAACGCCCGCTTTCGCGACTACCTGGGGCTGGAGGTGACCGACGACGCCGACGGCGTCCTGCAGGACGTGCACTGGTCGGCAGGGCTGATCGGCTACTTCCCCACCTACGCGCTCGGCAACCTGATCGCCGGCCAGCTCTGGGAGCGTGCGGGCGCCGAGCTCGGCGACCTGGAGCGGGACATCGCCGATGGGAGGCTGGGTCCGCTGCGCGAATGGCTGGGGGAGCGCGTGCACCGCCACGGGGCGAAGTTCAGGACATCGGAGCTCTTGGAGCGCGAGCTCGGCGCGACCATCACCGTCAGGCCCTTCGTCGAATACCTCAGGGGTAAGCTCGGCGACGTATACGAGTTGGATCTGAGCAGGGCCTCCTGACCGTCCCTACGAGCCACCTCGCACCACTCAAACAAAGAGGTCGATTCCATGAGCAACAGTCCAGTAAAAGTCGCCGTCACCGGTGCGGCCGGACAGATCGGCTACGCGCTCCTGTTCCGGATCGCGAGCGGTCAGCTGCTTGGGCCCGACACCAGGGTTCACCTGTCGCTGCTGGAGATCCCCGCTGCCGTGAAGGCCGCCGAGGGAACCGCCATGGAGCTCGACGACTGCGCGTTCCCGCTCCTGGCCGGGGTCGACATCCACGATGATCCCAACCGCGCGTTCGACGGCGTCAGCATCGCGCTCCTGGTCGGCGCCAGGCCGCGTACCAAGGGGATGGAGCGCAGCGATCTGCTCGACGCCAACGGCGGCATCTTCAAGCCCCAGGGCCAGGCCCTCAATGCACATGCCGCTTCGGATGTGAAGGTGCTGGTGGTCGGCAACCCGGCCAACACGAACTGCCTCATCGCCGCCTCCAACGCGCCCGACATCCCGCGTGAGCGCTTCACGGCGATGATGCGGCTGGATCACAACCGCGCGATCGCACAGGTCGCCGGCAGGGCCGGGGTGCAGGTCTCAGACGTGACCAACATGACGATCTGGGGCAACCACTCGGCGACCCAGTACCCGGACGTCTTCCACGCGAAGGTCAAGGGCGGCGACGCGGCCCAGGCGATCGGTGACCGCGGGTGGATCGAGAACGACTTCATCCCGACCGTGCAGAAGCGCGGCGCGGCGATCATCGAGGCGCGGGGCGCCTCCAGCGCGGCGTCGGCGGCGAACGCCGCGATCGATCACGTCCACGACTGGGTGCTCGGGACCCCGGACGGTGACTGGGTGTCGATGGCGATTGCCTCCAACGGCTCGTACGGGATCGCCGAGGGCGTGATCTGCGGCCATCCGTGCACATGCAGCGGGGGCGAGTACTCGGTCGTCGAGGGCCTCGAGATCGACGAGTTCTCACGGGCGCGCATCGACGCTTCGGTCGCCGAGCTCGGCGAGGAGCGCGAGGCGGTTCGCAAGCTCGGCCTGATCTGACCGGTCCCCGCCGCGGCCGCCGCGATCGATAGTGAGCGGCGGCCGCGGGCGGCGGCGGGGTCAGTGCGCACGCGGGGCACGGACGACTGACGGCGCATTGCGCCGGGCAGACGTCGCATGGCGATGGCTGTGCGGGCCGGCGGGGGGTCCGCCGGATGGTGATGGCTGTGCGGGCCGGCGGGGGGTCCGCCGGATGGTGATGGCCGTGCGGGCCGGCGGGGGGTCCGCCGGATGGTGATGGCCGTGCGGCTGACCGAGCCCGGATGGTCACTGCCGTGCGGGTGATCGAGCCGTTCGCCGGATGATGACGGCCGTGCGGGTGATCGACCCGCGCACGGGACGGTGAATGCCCTGCCGCCGATCGAGCCGTCCGCTGGATGGCGGCGCTTGCCGGGGGAGGATGGGCCGCCGGCGCACCGGCGGCGCGGATCAGCCGGCGGCTACCGCGGCCGCCGGCTGATAGCGGCGTGGGTCAGGCCTCGGCCGGTGCCGGATGCCAGCCCTGTCCCTCGCGTGTCACCTGCCCGGACTCGACGAGCTTGGGCATCACGCGGTACAGGTAGTTGGGCTCGATTCCCAGCTCCTGCGCGATCTCCGGGATCGTGATTCCCGGGCGCGAGCGAACCAGCTCCAGCGCCTGATTGGCGCGGGTGCCGCCTCCGCCGCGGCGCGCGCGCGCGCGACTCGGGGCGGCCGCCCGCGCGCC
>JAJZWB010000086.1 GCA_021846845.1 Actinomycetes bacterium
ACCGCCAGACCGCGACCGTGATCTAGGAGGGAAGCCGGGCTCACCGCCCCCGCACGGACTGGGCCCACGCGGGCCCAACGTGGAGTGGCCCCAGCTCGGAGGCGACGATCAGAACGACCCCAGGTCGGAGGCGATGATCGCCGTCACGGCCAGATCGACTCGGTGGCGCCCGCGGACCTCATGAGCGCGCAGGGTGCCCTCGTGCACGAACCCCGCCGCCCGCGCGGCCGCCAGCGCGGGCGCGTTGCCCGGCTCGCACAGCAGCTGCACCCGCTCGAGCCCGCAGTCGCGCACGAGCCATCCCGCGACGAGCCTCAGCGCGTCGCCCGCCAGGCCACGATCGCGAGCAGCCGGCGCAACCCAGATGTTCAACCGTGCCCGGCCCTGACCCCAATCGGTCTCAACGACATCGACCTGCCCCAGGCACTCATCGTCCTCCAGATCGGTGATCGTGAGCAGCAGCCGGGTTCCCGCGCTGCGCTCCAGCGAGCCGAGCTCGATCCTGCGCCCGACCTCGGCGCCGCTGGGCGGCCTGCGCTCGCCGAGCTCCAAGTGCAGCGAAGGGTCGTCCTGATGGGCGATCAACACCTCCGGGATGTCCCGCTCGGCAGCCGGACGCAGGCGCGCGACGGCGCCGCAGAGCGGCTCATCCAGGGTCGGGAACGACGGCATGTCGTCGACGCACCGTACCCTGCCCGGATGAGCTCCGGTGAGACGATCGCGCCCGCGCTGATCGAGTACACGGTCAGGCGCTCGCAGCGCGCCCGCCGCGTGCACGTGCGGGTTGGCGCCGGCGGGGTCGAGGTGGTCCTGCCCCAGCGAGCGGCCGAGCGCGAGGCCGCGGCCGCCGTGCGCGAGCTGGGGCCATGGATCGACCGTCGGCTTCGCGAGCGGCGGGCGGCGGCTGAGGCTGTCCTGGCACGCGGCGACTGCGTCCCCTACCTGGGGAGAATGCTGCACGTGCGGCGGGAGCCCGGGCGAACGCGAGTGCACCGACGCGGCGACCTGCTGCTGGCACCGGCCGGCTCGCCGCTGCTGGGGGCACTCGAGCGCTGGTACCGCCGCGCCGCCCGAGTCGAGATCGAGCCGCGGCTGCGCCGAGCGTGCGCCGTCGCCGGCAGCGACTACACGACGCTGACGATCCGCGGGCAGCGCACGCGCTGGGCGAGCTGCTCTCGCGCCGGGGCGATGAGCTTCAACTGGCGGCTGCTCATGGCACCGGAGCCGGTGCTCGACTACGTCGTTTGGCACGAGGTCTGCCACCTGGACGTGATGGACCACTCGCCTCGCTTCTGGACGCTGCTCGAGAGCCGCTGCCCCGACTTCCGCACACACGCCGCCTGGCTGCGGCGCCACGGCCCGGAACTGGTGCTGTCCGCCGAGGCGCCGGTTTGAGGGCCGCCCCGCGCGATGCCCGACTTGCGGCCGCGGCCGCCTCCGCGCGGTGGTGGGGCACCACCGCGCGAGGGCCGCGCCGCGGTGCGCCTATCGCTCGGAGATCGGCACGTACTGCTGCCCGCGCGGACCGGTGTAGATCTGGCGCGGACGGGAGATCTTCTGCTCCTGGTCGTCGATCATCTCCAGCCACTGGGCGATCCAGCCGGCGGTGCGGCCGATCGCGAACAGGACCGGGAACATCTCGACCGGCATGCCCAGCGCCTCGTAGATGATCCCCGAGTAGAAGTCGACGTTCGGGTAGAGCTTTCGCTCGATGAAGTACTCGTCCTCGAGCGCGATCTTCTCAAGCTCCAGCGCCAGGTCCAGCAGGGGGTTGGTTCCGGTCACCTCGAAGACGTCGTAGCAGGCCCGCTGGATGATCTTCGCGCGGGGGTCGTAGTTCTTGTAGACCCGGTGACCGAAGCCCATCAGCCGCTCGTTGCCGGCCTTGACGCCCTTGACGAAGTCGGGGACGTTGTCCTTGTGCTCGATCCTTCTGAGCATCCGCAGAACCTGCTCGTTCGCGCCCCCGTGCAGCGGCCCGTACAGCGCCGCCACCCCGGCCGCGATCGCCGAATAGGGGTCCACCTGGGAGGAGCCGACGCTGCGCACCGCGCTCGTCGAGCAGTTCTGCTCATGGTCGGCGTGAAGGATGAAGAGGACGTCGAGCGCGCGCTCCAGGCGCGGATCGGCGTTGTACTTGAGCTCGGCGACCTTGTAGATCATCGACAGGAAGTTCGCCGGGTAGCTGAGATCGTTGTCGGGATACACGTACGGCATGCCGCGGTTGTGCCGGTACGCGAACGCCGCGAGCGTCGGCATCTTCGCCAGGAGGCGGATCACCTGCGTGTAGCGGACCTCGGGATCCTTGATCGCCGACGCCTCCGGGTAGAAGGTCGACAGCGCGCCGACCGACGCCAG
Organism: Actinomycetes bacterium; assembly: GCA_021846845.1. GTDB lineage: Bacteria > Actinomycetota > Thermoleophilia > Solirubrobacterales > Solirubrobacteraceae > Palsa-465. Next base: position 2,359 of record JAJZWB010000086.1, read on the forward strand.
CAGCATCCCCATCGGATGCGCGTCGTAGCGGAAGCCCTGCATGAACTCCTTGACGTTCTCGTGCACGAACGTGTGGATCGTGATCATGTGATCCCACTCGTCCAGCTCCTGCCGGGACGGCAGGTGGCCGTGGATCAGCAGGTAGGCGACCTCGAGGTAGGTCGAGTTCTCCGCTAGCTGCTCGATCGGGTACCCGCGGTACTCCAGGATCCCCCGGTCGCCGTCGATGTAGGTGATCGCCGAGCGGCACGAGGCGGTCGCCATGTAGGCGGGGTCGTACGTCATCAGGCCGAAGTCATCGTCGTCGACCTTGATCTTGCGCAGCTCCGTGGCGCGGATCGTCCCGTCCTGGATCGGGATCTCGTATGTGCGCCCGGTCCTGTTGTCGGTTACGGTGAGGGTCTCTCCTGACGTCGCTACGCCGCCCCCGTCCGTCGATTGCTGCGTTTCGGTGGTCATGGCTCTCCTTGATGCGATTGTCGGAGGCCGCCGGCGCGGCGCGCGCTGCCGGGCCTTGGCCAGACTCTAGTACCGATGCGTGCGAGGGTAGTCTGATCGCCCGATCGGTCCCCGGCAGCATGGCGCCCGCACGGGCCGGGGGGCGGCCGGCGTGACGGCGGCGCGAGGCGGCCGGCGTGATGGCGGCGATATGCGGCCGGCGGGGCCGAGCCGGTGCGGGACCGGCGATCCTAAAAGCGCGGCCTGGACCACGAGTGCGACCGGCGCGGCCCGAGCGAGCTAGACCGGCCTTGAGGGCCCTTCAGGCGGCCGGATCGGTGGACGAGCGATAGCGGCTGGCGGTGGCCGCGCGCTGGCCCTGGTAGTGGCTGCCGAGACCCGGGCTGCCGTACGGCCGCTGCGCGGGTCGATCGAGCGACATGAAGGACAGCTGCGCGATCTGCAGGCCCGGGTGCAGGATGATCGGCACGCGCGTGAGGTTGTTGAGCTCCAAGGTCAGGGTCCCCCGCCATCCGGGATCGCAGAAGCCGGCGGTTGCGTGCACGATCAGCCCGAGGCGCCCGAGGCTCGACTTGCCCTCGATCCGCGCGACGATGTCGTCGGGCAGCTCAACCCACTCGAGCGTCCGACCGAGGCAGAACTCGCCCGGGTGGATCACGAACGACTCGCCCTCCGGAACGACGACCTCCTCGGTGAGGTTGGCGGGCAGCTCACGCAGATCGATGGCTGCCGTGCGGTGGTTGTGGAAGACCCTGAACGAGTCGCCCAGCCTCAGATCGACGCTCGCGGGCTGGACCAGACCGGGATCCCACGGGTCGATCGTGATCCGGCCCGCCTGCACGAGGGCCATGATCGTCGCGTCGGACAGGACCGCTCCGGCGACGGTGGCGGCCACCGGATCCGCTGCGGAGTCGGGCGGCGAGCCTGCGGTCATGGTGCGCAGTCTGCCAGTGACGGCCACCGAAGGCCGAGACGCAGCCCGCGAGGAGATCTGGCATGCGGGGGCGGACGCGCTCGATGGCTGCACGACCGGGCACCGGACCGTGGCGGCACGATCGGGGCACCGCCCCCGCCGCGCTCCCCGCCCGCACCCACGGCCGCCGGGGAGGACGGGGCCACCCGCAGCACCCACGCGAGCCGCTACCCCCCTGCCCCCTCGGCCGCCGGCAAGGACGGGTCCACCCGCAGGAGCCGCGCGGGCCGCGCGGGCAGCCACCAGTTCCAACGCCCGAACAGCGACACGACCGCGGGCACCAGCAGCGCACGGATCACGGTCGCGTCGAGCATGATCCCGGCCGCCAGGCCGGTCGCGAACACCTTCACGTCGGTGTTGGGCGCGGTGGCCATGGACACGAACGCGAGGAAGAGGATCAGCGCCGCGCTGGTCACAAGCCTGCCGGTGCGGCCGATGCCGCGCACGACCGCGCCGTCGGTCCCGCTGCCGGCGTCGTACTCCTCGCGCATCCGGGCCAGGATGAAGACCTCGTAGTCCATCGAGAGGCCGAACAGGAACGCGAAGACCATCAGCGGGATCCAGGCCGACACGGAATGCGTTGCGGGGATCCCCCACAGCGCCCGCGACCCGTGGCCGTCCTGCCAGACGAGCGTGATGACCCCCCACGCGGCGCCCACCGAGAGCACGTTGAGCGCCACCGCCTTGAGCGGCAGCAGCAGGGAGCGGAACGCGCGCGCGAGGAGCAGGTACGTGAGCACGGAGATCAGCGCGATCATCTCCGGGAAGCTTCCGTAGATCGCCGACACGAAGTCCTCGTTCTCGGCGCCGGTGCCGCCGACGCGCACCCCCGGGCCGACCGCATGGGCGGCGGCACGGGCGCGGTCGATCGTCGCCTGCCCCGCGGCGGTCGAGCCGTCGGAGACCTCGAAGGCATCGACGATCGCCGTCCCGCCACGGTGCCACTCAGGCCCGGCAGGGGCGGCGGCGCCGTGCAGACCGGGCACGCGAGCCAGCGCACGCTGCACCGCCACGGCCCGGTCGGCAGGAGTGAGCACCTCGATCGGGGTCAGCGCGCCCGCCCCGATCCCGGAGCGCTCCAGCGCGCCGAGCCCGGCGCGGGCGTCGCCTCCGCGCGAGAGCGTGTTGAGGTTCGCCTGCCCCGGCTGCAGGGAGGTGGCGGCGACCGCCAGGGCGGCCAGCAGGGCGAGCGCAGCGGTCGCCGCAGGCCAGCGCCGGCGCACGACCAGACCGGCCCAGCGCGTCCAGGCGCCGCTGGCGCGGTCCTCGGACCGCACGTGAGGCCAATCCAGGCGCGCTCCGGCCGAGGCGAGGACGATCGGCAGCAGCGTGGTCGCGACGATCACGCTGACCAGCGGGATCAGCATCCCCGCGTAGCCGATCGAGCGCAGGAACGGAAGCGGCAGCACGACCATCGCCAGCAGTCCGATCGCCACCGTCGTGCCGCTGAACGCGACCGCCCGCCCGGCGGTCTCCATCGCCCGGATGACCGCCTCGTCGCCCTCGAAGCCCCGGGCCCGCTCCTCGCGCCACCTGACGACCACCAGCAGCGAATAGTCGATCGCCACGCCGAGGCCGATCAGCCCGACCAGGAACTCGACGATGAATGAGACGGCGGTCACGGAGGCCAGGCCCCACAGCACCAGGAAGGTGGACATGATCGAGACGATCGCCATCAGCAGCGGCACGAAGGCGAGCAGCGACGCGAACACGAACGCCAGCACGGCCAGCGCGCCGATGCTCCCCAGGACGGACTCGATCAGGACGCTCGGCCCGCCCGAACCGCCGGTCTGGCTCTGGAGCGCGTCAACGCCGGTCACGTGCACGGGTGCCCCGTCCACCGTCGCGCCGGCCAGCGCGGCGGCGACGCCCCTGGCAGCGCGGGTGTCGGTCCCGAAAGCCTCGTGGTCGGGCAGCGGATAGGCGAGCACGAACGTGGTGCGCCCGTCGGCGGACACGAACGCGCGACTGCCCGTCGTCGCGTACGAGGCGATCCGCGCACCCGGCAGCGCAGCCTGCACGCGCTCGGTCAGCGTCGCCAGTTGCCCGCGAACGCCCGGGGAGTCGACCGTCACGCCGGGCGGCAGCGTGACCACGGGGACAACCGGCGCGGTGGCCCCGCCCTGGTGGTACAGGCGCGCGATCGCGGCGTTGGTCTGAAAGCCCTCCCGACCCGGAGCGCCGAACTGGGTGCTGAAGGACTTCGTCGCCTGCCCGACGGTCGCGATCCCGGCGAGCGTGACCAGGACCCAGAAGACGGCCACCGCCCGCCTGTGGGCCAGTACCAAGCGTGTGATCGACCTCATCATCGTGCTGTCCGACTCCTTGCCGTTTGCTGAGCGCATGATTGGTAGCACAAACAATATGCGACCTCAAGCTGCGGGGCTAGACTGACGCCATGTCAGAGCCCAGCTCGGGCGTTCCCGGCCTCCACGAGGCGCTGATGCGCAACACCGGCTACCTCGTCAGCCGCCTGGGCCACTACGCGACCCGGCGGTTCGGGGAGCGAATGGCGGGACTCGGGCTCACGTCCCGGATGTGGGGAGCCCTGAACGTGATCGAGGCAGATGACGGCATCACCCAGCAGCAGCTGGGCAGGGCGATCGGCATGGACCCGAGCTCGATGGTCGCCACGATCGATGAGCTTGAGTCGCTGCGGTTCGTCCAGCGCCGACCGCATCCCTCCGACCGGAGGGCCCACGCGCTGCACGTCACCGATAAGGGGCGCGACGCGCTCGCGCGCGGCAGGCGGCTGTCGCGGGCGGCGCAGGATGAGCTCCTCGCGCCGCTGTCGGACGAGGAGCGCGCGCAATTGCACGAACTGCTGCTCCGGCTTGCGCTGGCGGCCGGCGCGGTGGGGGGCGAGTCACCGGCGACGGGCGGCGGAGCCTCCGCGCCCGGCCACCCGACACGCGCCGCCGACGGCAGGCCCCAGGCCGCGCGCGAACGGCGACGGGCGCCGGCGCCTGATCGTCCCGCCACCTGACAGGCACCTCCGCGGGCCGTGTCCAGGCCGAGGCGGGAGACCCGGCGCGCACCGGCCGAGGCGGGAGACCCGGCGCGCACCGGCCGAGGCGGGAGACCCGGCGCGCACCGGCCGGGCCCGAGATCCCGCGGGACGAACTCAGGAGCCTGCCGGCGAGACCAGCGCGTCACTCCGAGCGGAGCTGACCGCCTCGGCCTCTACCGCGACCCGCCCGCGGACCGGCACCGGCGCGACCGCGAGCGACACCCCGACCGCGAGCAGTGTCCAGGTGGTCGGGTCCTCCAGGAAGTCGGCGTACAGGAACGTGTGGCACACCAGCGCGATGAACGCGGCCGCCACGGCCGAGCGGACCGGGTCGCCACGGGCGCCGCGCACCAGCAGCAGGATCGCCGCGATGACGAACGCCGCGTATGCCACCTCCCCGATCAGGCCCTGCTCGGCGGCGACGGTGACCGGGATCGTGTGCGAGGCGGAGAGCGCCGTGAAGCGGTGGGGATTGTGACGCCGGTACTCGGTCACGAACGAGCCCGACCCCCATCCCCAGATGGGGCGATCCGCGAACAGCCGCAGCCCCCCGGAGACCAGCCCCCCACGTCCGCTCGACGCGCCGTTGATCCCCTGGTTGAGGCCGAAGGTCCGCGGCGAAACGGCCGCTGCGCCGCCGCCGATCACGATCACGGCGACCGCGACCACCAGCGCGCGGCCCGGCTTCCAGCGCAGCGCCGCGAGCACGCCCATGCCGACCAGCAGCGCGCCGAAGCTGGAGCGCGACAGCGAGAGCACCAGGCAGGCCCAGAGGATCGCGAGCACTGCCGTCACCATCCCCTGCTCGCGCCGGCCCCGGTCGTAGATCAGCCAGACCGCCAGCAGGATCATCGTCAGCGCCAGGTAGCGCCCGAAGATGTCGGGGTCGAAGAAGACCGAGTTGACCGTGAAGTAGGTGTGCAGCTCGTTTGTGACGACCAGCTTGGGGTTGAGGATGATCGTCTTGGTCGCGTACTCCCAGAAGCCCAGCAGCGAGAAGGCGATCGCCAGCGCCGCCGTCGCAAGCAGGCAGTCGCGCAGCAGCCGCCGGCTCCACGCCAGGCTCCGCAGCAGGCGATAGAGCAGCGCGAAGGGGACGTAGAAGAACACCATGTTCTGCAGCGCGGTCTCGAAGTCGGCCGAGTAGGTGGCCTGGAGCCCGTAGAGGACCAGGTACAGAGCGAGCAGCCGCTCGACCGTCCGCACGAGCCCGGCGGTTCGATCGTCCCGGGGACGCTCCCGCGCCGCCCACGCGCTCCCGGGATCGCGCATCGCGGACCAGATCCACGCCAGCGCCGATGCGGCCACCACGAGATAGAGGGGCACGAGCAGGTTCGAGGTCTTCCCCCCCGCCTGCAACGGGACCCGGAACGGCAGCGCCACGACCGCCAGCACCGCGACCAGCGACGGGCGCCGGGTGATCAGCGCCGACCCGGCGATCAGCACCGCGACGGCGATGACGATCGCGAACGCGGCCAGCAGCGGGTGCCGGTGCAACGTGCCGAGCTGGGGAGAGTTCCAGATCTCGGCCAGCAGCAGCGCCGGGGAGAGCACGAGCGCGCCGACCATCGCAAGCGCCTGTCGCCGCCGATCGGGGAGCACCAGGACCGCCGCCGCGAGCACGGCGACGGCCACCACTCCCAGCTTTGGGAGGGGTCCGGTGAGGGCGGCGAAGGTGAGCACCGAGAACAGATGATCCACTACGCTCTGCTCCCATGCCCTCTGCGAAGCTCGCGGTGGCCATCGGGCTGACCGCACTTTCGCTGTCAGCGTGCGGGACCGCCTCCAAGCCGGAGGTTGGGACGCCGGCCGCGAATGCCAAAACCCGACTGGGTCTGGACGACCCCCGGTCGAGACACATCGCCTGCCTTCGTGCGCACGGCATCCCGGTGCGCCTGGAGCAGATCACGGTCGCCGGGCAGAGCCTCCCGGGATTCCAGGTGGGCAGCGCGCCGTCCGGGCCGACGGTCGCGTTCGAGCCGACGCCGGGTGACGCCCAGGGGGTCCAGATCCAGGGCGAGTCGCAGGCGGCGGAGGTGATCGGCTCGGCGCTCGTGTACCCCAACCTGGCTTCGGACGCGCTGGCCGCCAGGGTGGAGGCGTGCGTCGCACTGGGGGTCAAGGGCTGATGGCAACCGAGACGGCGGCCGGGACCGCGACCGCGGCGGCGCCGGCGGTCGCCGCCGCGCGCAGGACCCCCGGGGCAGCCGGCGCAGGGCGCTTCTACCTTTCGCTGACCGTCGGCTCGCTGGCGCTCGCGGCGCTCTCGCTGCTGTTCCCCTCGACCCCGAGCTACGACCCGTGGTCGTGGCTTCTGTGGGCCCGTGAGATCGTCCACGGGCATCTGACGATCACCAGCAGCGGCACGTCCTGGAAGCCGCTGCCGATGATCTTCGCGGTCCCGGCCGCGCTGTTCGGCAACGCGGCCCCGAACCTGTGGCTGATGGTCGCCCGAGCGGGGGCGATCGCGGCGGTGGTGATGGTCTTCCGACTCGCCTGGCGCTTGACGCGTGAGGTCGGCGGCCTGTTCGGCGAGCTTCCGGCCGGTGCGAGCGACATCGGGCCGGCGCTCGTCGCGGGGCTGATCGGGGCGGTCTCGCTCGGACTGTCGGCCTCGGGGGCGTTCCTGTCCTCCAACGCGCTCGGCTACTCCGAGGCGTTCGCGGCGGCCCTGCTGATGATCTCGATCGAGCGACTGCTCGACGGCCGCCCGCGCCAGGCCTTCATCGTCGGGTTCTTCGTCGCGCTCGACCGGCCCGAGATCTGGCTGTTCTGGGGGCTGCTCGGGCTGTGGCTGCTGTGGCGAGACCCCGGCGCGCGGGTGTTCGTGGTCGTGAGCGCGGTGCTCGTGCTGGCGCTGTGGTTCGTGCCGGTCAAGCTCGGCTGCGGGTCGTTCACGTGCAGCGTCAGCCGCGCCCTGAAGCCCCGCTCCAACAGCCTTGCGTTCGCGTCCAACCCGTTCGAGGCAGAGCTCTCGCAGGCGGCCTGGCCGACGATGCTGCTGAGGATCAAGGTGCCGGCCGCGCTGCTCGTGCTCGCGGTCGCGGGACTGACCTGGCGAGCGGTGCGCCGTGGCGGGCTCGCGGCGCTGGCGCAGCCGCGCAACCGCGCCCGGATCGCGACCGCGCTGATGGCGGTCGGCGGCCTGATCTGGTTCGTCGTGATCGCGATCATGACCCAGATCGGCTTCTCCGGCAACAACCGCTACCTCGTGCTCGGCTCGGCCCTCGTCGACGTCTGCGGCGCGGTCGCGTTCGGCTGGGCGGCGCACGAGCTGGGGGTGCTGGCGCTGCGAGCCCGGCGCCGCGGGCCGAGCACCGGCGCGCTCGCGACGGCCGGCGGCACTGCCGCTGTGTCGAGCGCTGGAACGTCGGCTGCGGGTGCGGCCGTCGCGACCGGGACGGCGGCGCAGAGCGCCTCGGAGGCGCGATCCGGCGCAGACGCGGGGTCCGCAGGCGACATGCGCTCCGCCGCCTCGACCGGCACGCCCGACGGCGCGGCCGACCGCAGGGGCGGCGGCGCGCCCGACGGCGCGGCTCACGGCAGGGGCGATGCCGCGGGCGACGGCGCGACAGCCGCAGCGAGCGGCGCTGGGGCGGCCGGCGGGGCCCGCGGCGGCTCCGTGCCGGAGTGGATCGCGGCCGGTCTGCTGGCTCTGCTGTTCATGTTCGGCCCCAACTGGGTCGGCGCGAACCTGATCTCGTTCCCGCGCACCCACGAGGCGCTCGTCTACCAGGCGAACCTGCGCAAGGGCCTGGGCGAGCTGGTCTCCGGCTACGGCGGGCCCGCGAAGGTGCTCGCGTGCGGGAGCGTGATGACCGAGGCCTTCCAGGTGCCGATGGTCGCCTGGGCGCTCGGTGTCGCCACGCCGCGGATCGAGGCGCAGCCGGCGATCGCGACGCAGGCCGGTCCGGCCCCCAACGTGATCCTGCAGGCGGCTGACACGAGGTCGGCCGCGCTGCTGCCCTTCCTCTCCAGCTGGCCGAGCGTGCACTACCACTACGTCGGCACCCGCGGGCCGTTCCACATGTACACGCGCTGCGCCGGCTGACGGCATCGGGAGTCGCCGATGACCACCGCCACCGTCCCCCGTCCAGGCGTCGGCGCCGGCGGCGCGCAGCGCCTGGATCGGATCGCCGCCAGGCTGGCGCGCGTGCCCACGTGGGCCTGGGCCGGCGGCGGGCTGATCGCGCTGATGGCGCTCTCCACGTTCATCCGGACGCGGTTCATCGGCGACCAGTTCTGGATGGACGAGGCGATCACCACCGGAATCTCGCTGCACCCGCTCGCGCAGATCCCCGGCGTGCTGCGCTACGACGGCAACCCGCCGCTCTACTACATGCTGCTGCACATCTGGATGTCGGTGTTCGGCTCGACCGAGACCGCCACCCACGCGCTCTCGCTCGTGTTCGGGATCGCGACGATCCCGGTCGGCGCATGGGCGGGCTGGCGGCTCTTCGGGCGGCGCACCGCGATCTACGCGGCGCTGCTGTTCACGTTCAACGCGTGGCTGACGGCGTACGCGCAGGAGACGCGGATGTACGAGCTGATGGGGCTGCTGGGCGTGCTCGCGGCGGCCTTCTTCATGCTCGGATTCGTCTACGGACAGCGTCGCTTCCTGCCGGCCTTCGGGATCACGCTGACGGTGATGCTCTACACCCACTCGTGGGGGACGTTCTTCTTCGTCGGCTCGCTCGCCTCGCTGATTCCGGCACTGATCGCGGCAGAGGACCGGCGCCGATTCATCCGCGACGCCGCGATGACCTTCTTCGGCGCCGGCGTGCTGTTCCTGCCGTGGGCGCCGACGCTGCTCTGGCAGGCCGCGCACACGGCAGCCCCGTGGGCCAGCCCGCCGCGCTTCGGCGCCCCGATCCTGCTCTCGCGTGACGTGATGGGCGGGGACCGGATCACGATGATGCTGATCATCCCGGCCGCGATCGGGATCGCCCCGCTGCTGGCGCCGTCGCGCATGCGGACGCGCGAGTGGACCGCGGCGTGGACGCTGATCACGCTGCCGACCGCGACGCTCGCGGTCGCGTGGATCGAGTCGCAGATCAACCCGGCGTTCGTGGCGCGGTACTTCGCGCCCGTGATCGGCGCGCTGCTGCTGCTGATCGCGTGGGGCTGCGCGCGTGCAAAGCTGCCCGGCCTGGTCGCGATGGCCGTCGCGATCGCGTTCCTCTCCAATCCGGCCACCTACGCCCCCAAGCACAAGTCCAACATGGGCACGGTGGCGCTCGAGATGGCGCCGCTGCTGCACCGCGGCGACAAGGTGCTCGTCGGCCAGCCGGAGGAGACGCCGCTGGCGTGGTACTACCTGCCGGCCGGCCTGAGCTTCTACAACACGGCCAGCTCCGGACCGCTGCGCGACCCGAGCTACATGAACTGGGTCAACGCGGTCACGCGGCTGACGAACACCAACCCGGTGACGACCGCCGCAGCGCTGGTGGCGAGCATGCGCCCGGGGCAGCAGCTGCTGTTCATCCGCCCGCTGACCGAGGGCGCGCAGAACTGGCAGGCACCCTGGACCTCGCTGGTGCGCCGCAGGTCGGCCCAGTGGGGAGCGGCGCTGACCGCCGACGTGGCCAGGGGGATCCTCAAGCAGATCGCCTGGGCGCCGCACCACTACAGCAGCGCGTGCTGCGTCGCCAACAGCGCCGTCCTCTACCGCAAGTCGCCCTGATCGCGGCATCAGCCCGCGCCCCCTGCCCGAAGTGACGACCGCGCCCCCCAAGTCCCCGCTCTCCTCGCTGCTCGAGGTGCCCGAGATCGCCGAGGTCCACGCGCCGCGCGCGTTCAACCGCCTGCCCGTTCGCGTCGGCGCGGGAGCGGTGCTCGTGGCGCTGCTCGCGATCTCGGCGGTGCTGCGCACCCGAACGCTGTCGGGCCAGCTCTGGTTTCAGGAGGCGGGCGCCATCGGCCTGGCCCAGCAACCGCTCGGGTCGCTGCTGCACGCCGTGCGGCTCGCAGGAGCGTCGCCGCTCTACTACCTGCTCCTTCACGCCTGGATCGGCGCGTTCGGCACGACGGTCAGCACCACCCACGCGCTCTCGCTGGCGATCTCGCTGGCGACGATCCCGCTCGCGATGTGGATCGGGTGGGCGATCGACGGCCGGCGCGCCGGCTTCTTCGCCGCGATCCTGTTCGCGTTCAGCTCGTATCTGACGCGCTACGCGCAGGAGGCGGCTCCGTTCGCCCTGATGGTGGCGCTCAGCCTGCTCGCGACCGGCGCGCTGGTGCTCGCCTTCGCGCGACGGCGGCGGGCGTTCCTGTGGCTGTTCGGAGCGTCGCTGGCGCTGATGCTCTACACCCAGGGATCGGCGATCTTCTTCTGGTTCGGGGCGGCCGTGGCGATCCACCTCATCGGTCGCAGCTCGCCGGCGAGCGAGCGGCGCGCGATCGCGCGAGACGCCCTGCTCTGCTTCGGCGCGGCGTCGATCGCCTACCTGCCGTGGCTGCCGTCGACGATCCAGGAGATCGGCCACTCGACGGCGGTCTGGCGCTACACGCCGCTGCTCGGGGCGACGATTCCCAGCCAGCTGCTCGGGTCCGAGCGCGTGGACGTCACGCTGCTGACCGCGGTCGTGGTCGCCGCCGCACCGCTGGCGGCGCGCGACCGGCGCGGCAGCGAGAGCGCTCGCACCCTGTGGGCGCTGCTTGCGATCCCGGCGGCCGCCTTCCTGGTGGCGCGCATCGTGGGCTCGTTCATCCCGATCTGGGCGGCGCGGTATCTCGGGCCCGTTGTGCCGCCTCTGCTGCTGCTGGGCGCGTTCACGTGCGCGCGTGCGCGCGTGGTGGGCGTGGCCGCGATCCTGTTCTGCATCGCGTTCCTGGCCAACCCGGCGTCGTTCGCGCCCTCCCACAAGTCCGACATGGCCGACATCGCGGCCGAGATGGCGCCGCTGCTGCACCCGGGCGACCTCGTCGTCGTGGGCCAGCCCGAGCAGGCGCCGCTGGCGGCCTATTACCTGCCGGCCGGCCTGAGCTGGGAGACCACTCTCGGCCGCGACACGCACCCGGCCTGGATGAACTGGGACGGCGCCCTGAGCAGGCTGCGCTCGACCAGCCCGCAGGCGACGCTGGCTCCTCTGGTTGCTAGTCTCAGGCCCGGTCAGCAGCTGCTATACGTGCGCCCGCTGACCGAAGGCGAACGCAACTGGGACGAGCCGTGGACGCAGCTTGTGCGGCTCCGGTCGGCCCAGTGGGGCGGGATCCTGGCCGGCGACGTCGCGCGCGGCACGCTGGTTCAGGTGGCCCGGGCGCCACACGATTATCAGAGTGCATGCTGCATCGCCTCGAGCGCCGTTCTCTACCGGAAGGCACCCACACGATGACCGAGACCCAGCCCAGCGAGACACCGCCCCCCGGCGCCGCGATCACGCCGGAGCACCCCGTGGTCGTGCTCGGGGCCGGGCCGGCCGGGCTGACCGCCGGATACCTGCTCGCCAAGCAGGGCAAGCCGGTCGTGGTGCTCGAGTCCACCGACCAGGTCGGTGGGATCGCCCGCACCCAGGTGCGCGACGGCTACCGCTTCGACCTCGGCGGCCACCGATTCTTCACGAAGGTCAAGGAGGTCGACGACCTCTGGCACGAGATCATGAAGGAGGAGTTCCTCCGCCGCCCTCGCAAGAGCCGGATCTACTGGAACGACAAGTTCCTCGAGTACCCGCTGCAGGGGATGGACGTGATCCGCAAGCTCGGCCCGGTGGAGCTTACCCGGTGCATGGTCTCCTACATGTGGGCGGCGATCAAGCCCAAGGGGCCTGAGGAGTCCTTCGAGGAGTGGGTGTCCAACCGCTTCGGCAAGCGGCTCTACGGGCATTTCTTCAAGACCTACACCGAGAAGCTGTGGGGCGTCCCGGCGACGGAGATCCGGGCCGAGTGGGCCGCGCAGCGGATCAAGGGCCTCTCGTTCTTCGCGGCCGCCAAGTCCGCGTTCTTCGGCAACCAGGGCAACAAGATCAAGTCGCTGATCTCGGAGTTCAACTATCCCCGCTACGGACCGGGGCAGATGTGGGAGCAGATGACCGCCGACATCCGCGATCAGGGCGGTGAGGTGAGGCTCAACGCTCCCGTGACCAAGCTCCGGGTCTCGGAGGGGCGGGTCGTCGAGGTCGTGGCGGGCGGGGAGACGCTGCGCCCGTCGCACGTGATCTCCTCGCTGCCGCTCCGGACGACGGTGGGCATCGCCGAGCCCGATGCGCCTCGCGACGTGCGGGACGCGGCCCGCGGGCTGCGCTACAGGGAGTTCCTGACCGTGCTGCTCGTGATCGACGGCGAGGACCTCTTCGACGACAACTGGATCTACATCCATCAGCCGGGCGTCCGCGTGCTGCGGATCCAGAACTTCAAGTCCTGGAGCCCCTGGATGGTCCCGGAGGGCTCGGGCGCGGCATCGATCGGGATGGAGTACTTCTGCTTCGAGGGAGACGAGCTGTGGTCGATGGACGACGACGACCTCGTCGCGATGGCCTCGCGTGAGATCGAGAGGCTGAACCTCGCGAGGGCGAACCGGGTCAAGTTCGGCTTCGTGGAGCGGGTGCACAAGGCCTACCCGATCTACGACGAGCTCTACAGCGAGCGCGTCAGGACGATCCGCGGCTGGCTGGAGGGGATCGACAATCTGATCCAGGTGGGCCGCAACGGCCTGCACCGCTACAACAACTCCGATCACTCGATGCTGACCGCGATGCGAGCGGTCGACAACATCCTGCTGGGCACCGATCACGACATCTGGGCGGTTAACGCCGAGAGCGTGTACCACGAGGAGCACCAGGAGAACGAGGACCCGTATCGCAAGCCGCCGGAGACGCCGGCGATGAGCCAGCCGCTCGCCTCCGAGCGGTAGACGCGATCGAGGGGGCGGTTCTGAGGCTGCCAGCAGCGGGACCGAGGCGCTCGATCGCGGCGGCGCTGCTCGCCGTGACGTTGTCTGCGGCGCCGGCCACGGCGGCCGCAGCGTCCGGCTCGGCGACCCCCTCGACATCCGGGACCAGGGCATCGTCATCACGCTCGTCGACGACGGCGTCATCGACCTCATCGGCCGCGCTGCCGGTCCTGCCGAGCGGTACCGGGCCGCTTTCCAGCGGCGTCGCCGCCCCCGGTTCGGCCGGCGCGGTCGCCACCTCAGCGACGCCGACCGTCGTCAACCCGACGACCACCAACGGCCATGGCACGAGCACCCTGTCCTCTGGCAGCGCGCTTGCGATCGTGATCGGGGCCCTGGTCGTGATCGGCGGGATCTCCTACTTCATCTGGCGCGACGCACGCAGCCATGCGCCGGCGCGCGGTCGCAGAGACGACATGGGCCTGGTCGGCGGCCGCCGCTCCGGCTCCAAGCCCCCGCCCAGGCCGCGCAAGCTGAGCGCCGCCGAGCGGCGCCGGCGAAAGCGCGGCCGCGCTCGCTGAGCCGTCTGGGAGCACCCGGGCGAGGCGGCCCGGCCCGCCGACCCGCCCGGACGCATC
>JAJZWB010000212.1 GCA_021846845.1 Actinomycetes bacterium
CCGAATCCGAATCAGACATCGCGGGCAGTCTATGTAAACGCGGCCGCATGTAGCCTGCAGGCGCGTGACCGCCGCCGACGAGCAGCATCTTCTGGGGGTGGCGCAGGCGGCCGCGGCGGCGGCGGCCGCCGAGCTGCTGTCACGCTTCGGCCGCCGCCAGGCTCACGTTCGGTCCAAGAGCAGCCCCACCGACCCGGTCTCCGACGCCGACCTCGCCGCCGAGGCGGCCGTCCGCCGAGTGCTCGCTCAGCGACGGCCCGGCGATGCGATCCTGGGGGAGGAGGGAGGCGCGACCGGCGACGGCGACCTGCGCTGGGTGATCGACCCGCTGGACGGAACCGTCAACTTCCTGTTCGGCATCCCGCAGTTCGCCGTGAGCGTCGCCTGCGAGGACGCCGACGGCCCGCTGGCGGCCGTCGTCCTGGATCCCGTCCGCGACGAGGCGTTCGCCGCCACGCGCTCGGGCGAGGCGACGCTCAACGGCGCCGCGATCGCCGGCTCCGATCGTGCCGAGCTAGCGACCGCCCTGGTCGCGACCGGGTTCGCCTACGACTCGGGCCTGCGGGCGCGGCAGGCGCAACTGCTGCTCCGGGTGCTGCCGCGGGTGCGCGACATCCGTCGCGCCGGCGCGGCCGCGCTTGATCTCGCATGGTGCGCGTGCGGTCGCTGCGACGCCTACTACGAGCGCGGGCTCAAGCCGTGGGACTGGGCGGCCGGGTCGCTGATCGCCGCCCGCGCGGGCCTGGAGGTGCGGGAGCTGGGGCCGGGCGCGGACGGCCCCGCAGGGCTGCTCGCGGCCCCGCCCGGGCTGGTTGACGAGCTTGAGGAGCTGGTTCTCGGACGCACGCCACGGAGGCCCGCACCCGCGGCCCCGCCGTCAGGCGACCTCGCCGCTCGCGATCGCGATCCCTAGACTCCGCCCCTCCGCGGCGGTGGTGGAACGGTAGACACGGTGGCCTCAAAAGCCGCTGTCCCCCGGGGACGTGTGGGTTCGAATCCCACCCGCCGTATCGGGCCGGGGCGCCGGACGGGGCGGCGTGCGGCAGTCGGCGGCGCCTCTCGCCGCGGCGCGTCGCCGGGCCGCCTGGCGGCGCGCCTTCTGGCGTTACCCGCGCCGTTCGGCCTCGGGCACCTCCAGCTCGACGTTCCAGCGCTGGGAGAAGGCGACCATCGCGATCGCCGCGAGCGCGGCCTCCAGGGCGATCAGCAGCACCGTCAGCGCTCCCAGCAGGCCGGTGCTCAGTCCGGCGCCGCCGAACAGCGACCGTGGCGCGGCGTAGCCGGGGGAGCCGCGGGCGAACCAGCTGGTCCCGTCGAGGCCCAGCGTCGCGATCGCGGCGAACGCCAGCATCAGCACGGCCAGCACCGCTGCGATCGGCAGCAGGCCGCGCGCCCAGCGCCAGATGTAGAGCGCCAGCACGACGTATGCGATCGACCAGAGGAGGTCGACCAGCTGCATGCCCTGCAGCTCGCTCCAGCCGCCGATCGTCACGACCAGGATCAGCCCGGCCGAGGCGAGCAGGACCGAGACGACGGCGGCCTTCGTCAGCCGGCACGCGGACCGCTCACGGTTTGGATGGACCACTACGTGGCCCGGCGTGAGCGTGCGGACGGGGGGCACGGCGCGACCATATCGCCGCCGTCGCCGGGTGGCGCCGCCGTGTGCGCGGGGGCGCAGTCGCCGGGTCGCGCCGCCGTGTGCGCGGGGGCGCAGTCGCCGGGTGGCGCCGCCGCCGTGTGCGCGGGGGTGCCGTCGCGGGGCGGTTTGGCTCACAATCGAGGGGTCGCGCCGCGGGCGTGGTGAAACGGTAGACACGCCGGCTTTAGGTGCCGGTGGGCTTGGCCCGTGGGGGTTCGAATCCCTCCGCCCGCAAAAATCCATCCGGTCCGTCCGATCCGATGCGATTCGACGGCATCGTGCACGGTGGCGACGCCGACGGCGAAAGCAATCCTCAGCCAACGTCCGGGCTCGGCGACGCGTCCCGGCGGCTCGGCCGGGCGCCTCGATCGCTAGGATTGGCGCCCGTCGGGGGACTGGTGTAACGGTAACATCGGGGTCTCCAAAACCCTGGCTCGAGGTTCGATTCCTCGGTCCCCCGCTCTCGCTCCCGCAGCCCCGCCGCCGGGGGCGCGGCCGCTCGCATGGTCTCCCACACCGTCTACCGGACGTTCAGCACCGAGCGCCGTCGCGAGTTCGTGCGGATCACCGACGACGTCGCCGACGCGGTGCGGGTGGCTGGGATCGCGGAGGGGATGGCGCTCGTGTGCGCTATGCACATCACGGCCGCCGTGTGGATCAACGACGACGAGCCGGGGCTCCAGGAGGACGTTCTGGAATGGCTCGACAAGCTCGCGCCGCCGAGCTGGCGCGAGCCGGCGAACGAGGTCGCGCGCCAGCTCTCGCCTGACCCGGGCGACTACCGGCACCACCGCGGCGGCGAGGACAACGGCGACGCGCACCTCAAGAACCTGCTCGTCCACCATCAGGTCATCGTGCCGGTCACGGGCGGCCGGTTGGACCTCGGCCCCTGGCAGCAGGTGTTCTACTGCGAGTTCGACGGCGGCCGCCCCAAGCGACTCGTCATCAAGGTGCTGGGGGAGTAGACGCTGGGGTCATCGGAGATCTTCGCGCCCGGCCTGCTCACGGGGCGCATCGCGCTGGTCACCGGAGGGGGCACCAACCTCGGCCGGGCGGCGGCGGAGGAGCTGCTGCGCTGCGGCGCCGAGGTGGTGATCGCGGGTCGCAGGCGTGAGGTGCTCGAGCGGGCGGCGGCCGACCTCGGCGACGGCTGCACCTTGGTGGCGGGCGACATCCGCGGCAGTGAGGGAGCGCGCGCGATCGTCTCTGCCGCGCTC
>JAJZWB010000213.1 GCA_021846845.1 Actinomycetes bacterium
CGACGATGGCCCGCCGGGCCGCTGCGGACGGGCGACTGCGTCGTTCTCTGGCTCGTCGGGAGCGTGGTGGAAGCCGTCGCCGGCCGCTTCCTCGCCGTCTGGCTCCGGCACGGCGGCGGGCACGCCGGGGGCGCCCGTCGGCTCGGTCACGTCCCGGGTCGGCTCAGGCACTCCGGCGGTCGGCTCCTGGCTGGCGCCCGTCGGCTCAGACACTCCGGCGGTCGGCTCCCGGCCGGCGCCCGTCGGCTCGGTCACGTCCCGGGTCGGCTCCGGCGCTCCGGCGGTCGGCTCGGCGGCGCCGCGCCCGGACCGCCCCTTGCCCGCCCGCGCGTCGCCGGCGGCCTGGTCTGGAGCGGTCGATGCCGGCCGCTGTGACGCTCCCCTGCGGGGGCGGCCGCCGGTCGCGGTCGAGGACCCGCCGGCCCGCCCGCGCCGGCCCGCAGCGGTCTGCGCGGCCTCGCTCTCAGAGCTGTGGGCCAGACGCTGGGTCAGCGCCGACGTGTGGCGCGCCGGCTCGGCCTCGATGTCCAGATCACGCTTCATCTGCTCGAACTCGGCGGCCGAGACGACCTCCTCGACATCGCTCAGCCGCGCCGGCCGGCGCCGCGCGCGCCCCTTACCGGGCTCGACGTCCGAGCCCGCCGCGGCGTAGGCGGGCACGGCGCCGAGGTCGGCCTCGATGCGGGCCCGACGGTGGCGGTAGACCGGCTCGCGCTCCTTCCAGTGGGTGAGCACCGGTGAGGCGATGAAGATCGATGAGTAGGCGCCGGAGGCGACCCCGATCAGCAGCGCGAACGCGAAGTCGCGCAGGGTCGATCCCCCGAACAGCAGCAGGGCCAGGATCGGAAGCAGCGTGCACGAGGTCGTGGCCAAGGACCGCGTCAGCACCTCGGACATGGAGCGGTTGACCACCTGCGAGAAGGCCGCCCGCGGCATCCGCGGGATGTTCTCCCGGATCCGGTCGAAGACGATGATCGTGTCGTAGAGCGAGTAGCCCAGGATCGTCAGCAGCGCGGCGACCGTGTCGACCGTCACCACCCTGCCGGTCAGGGCGTACACCCCGCTGGTGATCAGCAGGTCGTGCATCAGCGCGATCAGCACCGGGATGGAGAACTTCCAGTCGAATCGCAGCGTGACGTACAGGGAGATCACCAGCAGCGACGCGATGATCGCGATCATCGCCGCGTTCGCGATCGTGGCGCCGAACGTTGGCCCGACCGATGAGCTGTTGAACGAGCTGACGCCGTAGGTCGCCGCGAGCGCGTTGCGAACGTTGGCGCTCGTCCGCGGTCCGCTCTTGAACGAGATCTGGAAGTCCTCCCCCCTTGTCCCCAGCTGCTGGATGGTCGGGTTGGAGGCGCCGGCCCGGGACACGGTCGCCGTGACGCGCGAGGCGGTGGCGGGGTGCTGAAGCGTGGTCGTGATCCTGGTCCCGGAGGTGAAGTCGATCCCGAGGTTCAGCCCCCGGCCGCCGATCGCCAGCGCCCCGACGAGCAGGATCACGCCGGACATCGAGAAGAAGTACTTCGAGGCGCCCATGAAGTCGAACCGCCACTGGCGCTTGGGCTTGCCCGCGCCGAGCGCCGACGGCCGCGCGATCGTGCGGCTGTCGCCCATCGTCATCAGGATCGCCTGGGTCGCCAGCACGGCCGTGAACAGCGACACGATCACGCCGATGCCGAGCGTGAACGCGAATCCCTGGACGTCCGCCGTGGCCAGGACGAACAGGATGAACGCGGTCATGATCGTCACCACGTTGGCGTCGACGATCGCCGTCAGCCCCTTCTTGTAGCCGGCGGCGATCCCGGCGCGGATCGTGCGCCCGGCACGGATCTCCTCCTTGACCCGTTCGAAGATCACGATGTTCGCGTCGGCGGCGACGCCGATCGTCAGGATCAGGCCCGCGATCCCCGCCAGCGTCATCGTCACCGGGATCAGCTTGATCAGCGCGTAGAAGTAGACGGCGTAGGCGGCCAGCGCCGCGACCGCGATCACCCCGAGCACCCGGTAGTACAGGATCAGGAACAGGGCCACGATCAGCAGCCCGGCCGCGCCCGCGATCAGGCCCTGGTGCAGCGCCTGCTGCCCCAGCGACGCCGACACCTGTGTCTCGGAGATCAGCTTGAGGTTGATCGGCAGCGCACCGAGCCGCAGCTGGGTCGCCAGGTCCGACGCGGTCTGGCTCGTGAAGCTGCCGGTGATGTCGGCGCCGCCGCCGCCGATGATGCCGTCGGGGTACTGATGGAAGTCGATCTGCGGGACGGTGATCAGCTGGTTGTCGAGCGCGACCGCGAAGTGCTGGTTGAGCGTCTGGCCGCCGATCGAGACGTTCTGACCGCGGTGCGCGATCGTCGAGGTGACCTGCTGGAACGCCGTCTGCCCGACCGACGTGAACCCGAACTGGACGTCGGGCGCCCCGGCGGCGTCGGTGCTGGCGACCGGGTTGGTGATGTCCTTGCCGAACAGCGACACGTTGTCGCGCAGCACGAAGAACTGGGCGTTGGGGCTGGTCGGCTTGATGATGTCGCTCGCGCTCGGGTTGGCCGCCTGGAGCACCACGGTGCCCTGCGGGACCGTCAGCAGCTGGCCTTCGGCCTGCGTCACGCCGGCCGGCAGCCCCTGGTCGAGCTCGGAGATCGTTGAGTCGGGCCCCGCCAGCAGACAGTGCTGGCCGGCCACCGGCTGCGTGCCGTTGGCCTTCGCGGCCGCCGCGCAGGCCGCGCTGCCGGGCGAGCCGAACAGGTAGTACTGCGGACCCTTGCGCGACAGGTGCTTGGACAGGGGCGCAGGCGGCTGGGCGGACGCGAGCTTGACCGCCTGGTAGAGCGGCACGCCGCCGGAACCGG